>CAYFUO010000019.1:0-23766 GCA_964346255.1 uncultured Actinomyces sp.
AGAACAGTGTGGGGCACCAAAGAATGCTGCTGAGCGACCGCGACATACGTGAGGCCATCAACGAACACAGGATCCAGTTGACGCCACTCGACTTAGACCTTGTGCAGCCGGCCAGCATCGACATTCGTTTAGATCGAGTGTTCCGCCTGTTCGACAACCACCGTTACGCGGTGATCGACCCTTCAGTGGCGCAGCCGGGGCTCACCCGCAAAGTGGTCACCAAACAGCATGAGCCGTTCGTCTTACACCCCGGAGAATTCGTTTTAGGGTCCACTTACGAACGGATCCAACTGGGCGACGACGTCGCCGCGCGCCTGGAGGGCAAGTCGTCCCTAGGCAGGTTGGGGCTGCTCACCCACTCCACCGCGGGTTTCATCGACCCAGGCTTCGACGGGCACGTCACCCTCGAACTATCGAACACGGCGACCATGCCGATCTTGCTGCACCCGGGGATGAGGGTCGGCCAACTAGCGTTCTTCGCATTGTCCTCCCCTTCCGAAAACCCGTATGGTTCAACGCCGCTCGGCTCCCACTATCAGGGGCAGAGGGGCCCCACCCCCTCGAGGTCTCACGTGCGGTTCGACCGCGTTGAAGTCCCACTTTGGGACGTGAAAGATTTTGGCGAGGACGAAGATGACTAGCGCCTCCCCCTACCCCAGTAGGCGGGAAGCCATGGGGAAGAAACCGAAGAAGGCCGCGTCGAAAAGGGCTGCTGTCCCCTCTAGGAACGCTGGATCAGCGAAAGTTCCGTTGACCCTCCCAGCGCAGGCCCCAGCGACAACCCCAGTTGGGGTCCCAACTGTGACTGGCGTGCCAGTTGGGTCGGCGCAAACGGCTGCGACCAGCCCAGTGGCGAACGGCCAAGCCGCTCAGTCAGCCTCGAACAAGGGTGCGACGCCCATCCGCAGGTCAATCATGGAGCGCATGTCTGAAAAGAACAGTGTCGCCGCCCCCCTCATCGGATCCCCCATAGACACTCTGTCCACGCCCGTCGACACCACGGCTTCCTTCCGGGTCGACGTCACGGGAGAGTTGGTGCCCGACGCCTTCGCGTCCGTCCCCGTGGACGTGGAACGCAGTGAACCCCCCGCAGATTTAGATCCCGCGACTGCTGCCGCCTACCACCTGCTCGCTTTGCCCGTGGACGTATCCGGTGATGACCTCGAAGCCCTCACAGTGTCCGTGTGGAACGAGGCCGGATGGTTGCGCCCCGGGGTTCTGCGCCTGCGGGAAGGCGTCACTTTGGAGGGACCCTGGTCGGCCTCCCTCTTTGCCAGTGAACTGGGCTTGCCGGCTGACACGCCGCAAGTGTGGCGGCTCGTCTGCCCACCCCAACGGGGCGCGGTCCCACTGCCTGAGGTGCAAGAGTTCGACGTGTGGGCGAAGGCGTTCCCAAATGGGATGCCCGTCGGCTCGGAACTGAAAATACTGCAGGTGCTCACGCAGATCGCGCGCAGACTGAATGGGGCGGTGCGCATCGCGGGTAGCGGACACGTTATGCGCCCCGACCCTGAAACAGCAGTGAACTTGAGGATCTTCTCCGACCGGTGGTTGGAACCGAACGTGGTGGCCCACATTTTGGAACCCCACCTGCCAGGACTGTATGCGCCGCAGCCACTGTCTGAAACGGAGGACGCCCCCTACGCGTTCCTAGCTCCCGCTGGCGTTCGCTCTCAGATCCTGGTGGGCGTGCGCCAAGAGACGTACATGCCTAGGGCGCTGCGGTGGGAACTGTGGGCGAAGAGCCCGAAAGTTTACGTGTACGAGCTGGTGTGGGTCCCACCCGACGACCTAGTGACTTTGGAGAAACACCCGACACGAAGTGGGCGTTTGGAGCGCCGCAGAGTACTGCGTTCCATCGAAACTGCCGCGGCAGCACTGGCCACTGCTTTGCCCCAGTCAGCGGTCATTGACGAGGACGGTTTCCTCCTTGGCCTCGACGAACCCCCTCAAGAAGAAGAACCGCAACATCCGTAACCTGCGAGGGTGTGTCCGCTGAAACAGCGGAGTCCAACATTTGTGAACAGAACGGGCACGCCGTCGCCACCACCTGGGCGTCCGTCTCCTCAGCCTGCCCCATGCGGACAGTGGCGATCCGCTGCCCCCGAGTTTCTTCCATCCACGCTCTCGCCCCACCCGCGCCACAGCACATGCTCAAAGAATGGTTTTGTTTCATTTCGACGAACTCGACGTTCGGCAAGTGCTCAATGAGTTCGCGTGGCGGCTCGTAAACCTGGTTGTAGCGGCCCAGGAAACAGGGGTCTTGGTAGGTGATCTTCTTCTGTTTCACGCCCGCCTCGGAGGGTAGGGGTACGAGGGCGCCCTCACCCACCAAAGTGTTCAGAAGCTGAGTGTGGTGGATGACTTCGAAGTTCCCGCCTAGGGGTGGGTACTCGTTAAGAATCGTGTTGAAGCAGTGAGCGCACGTCACCACGATCCGTTTCGCTTTCGCTTCCGTCAGGGTTTCAATGGTGTCTTGGGCGAGCATTTGGAAAAGCAGCTCGTTGCCGGCCCTCCGAGCAGGGTCCCCACTACAACCTTCCGACGCTCCAAGCACCGCGAACGAAACACCCGCCGCGTGCATAAGCTCCGCGACGGCAGCCGAAGTTTTCTTAGCTTTCTCGTCGTAGGCCCCTGCGCACCCAACCCAAAACAGGTAGTCGAAAGCAGATGCGTCGTCGGCGTCCTCGAACACTACGGGAACTTCGAACGGCAAGTTTTTCGCCCAATCGAGCCTGCGGCGCGGCGCCTGGTTGTAAGGGTTCCCCTTCGTTTCCATCGCGCGGAACGGTTTAGCGAGCTCCCGGGGGAACGCGGATTCCATCAGCACCTGGTATCGGCGCAGGTTCGCGATCCGGTCGACGGTACTTATGTCGACGGGGCATTGGTCAATGCATGCGCCACACATCGTGCAGTCCCACAAGACCCCCGGTTCCAGCACACCTGGGACTAGTGGGCCGGCCGCGGCGGACACGCCCTCTTCCTCCACCGCACCCGCCTCCAGTAGGGCGCCCAAAACGTCCTTCGTTTCCGGCCGCTTCTGCAGGGGTGGGAGGGCCCCCGCGGATGCGACGACGTTGTCCCGCAAGGCGAGTGTCAACAGTTTCGGGCTGAGAGGCTTCTCCGTGTTCCAAGCGGGGCACAGGTCTTGGCACCTGCCACACTCAGTGCAGGCCAACACATCTAGGCGGTCCTTCCACGTCAAGTTCCCAGTTTCGCCCAGCCCAATCGTCAGAGGATCATCCAGCGGTTCGTTGTTCCCGTCGGCCTCAGCCTGCTCTTCCAACTCCTCTATTCTCTGTTCAAGGTTCGCTGTTGGCTCCCCGTTCACAAGAGGTAAGGGGAGCGCCCCCAGCGGCTTCTTCCCAACGGGGCTGCGCGTCGTTGCCAGGTTGATCGGCGCCAAGAACCTGTGCCACGCGATCCCCATGGCTAAGTCCGCGCCCACCACCCCCATCCACGTCATGGACACCACGATCTTGAAGGCCGCGACCACGGAAATCGCGCTGGCCAAAGTGTTTTCGCTGGCGCCCGTGAGGAGGGCGCCCCACCAGGCTGTCAGTGGAAAGTCAGCGACGGGAACACCGCCGATAGTCTTAGTTTCGAGGGCGTAGCGGAGCCCATCCCCAACTAGGATCGCGGCTCCCACCAAGGCCACGACGGCTTCCACAAACCAAGCCTGCCAACGTGTGGAACCGAAGAAACGAGAAGACCTAGGTTCGTCTTCCTCTTTCGCCTTTAGGTTGGTGGTGACCCGGACGATGAACAGGGTCGCGATGGCGAGGAATGATGCGGCTGCGAGGAACTCGACCAGCCAGTGCCAAGCTCGCACGGAACCTAAAATGGGTAGGGAGTAGTAGGGGTCGGGGATCTGCCCGTATGCGGCTATGAGGGTGAGGAAGAGCAGCACGAACGCGACCATCACTAACCAGTGAGCAACCGCGACAACGGGGCGCCCAGTGAAAGTGTCCCCCGTTATGGTTCGCACCAGAGCTGTCCAGACGCGAGTGCCCGGCTTGTTCCACCGCCCCTTCTCTGGGGCGCCAGCACCGATGATCCGTGCTAACCGGAAGGCTCCCGCAGTGAAGACCACGACTCCCACCACGGTCGCGACGACAGCGATGCCCGTGGATGCGACCACCAACGCGTGAGATGGCATGCGATCCCCTTTCAGGTCGCCGCCATTATCCCACCTTCGCCTGCTACAAGTAACGACCGGGAAACGGTTGCAACGTGCGGTAATGTTGAAGGAAGCAAAAGGCGTTCGTTCCCTGAAGAAAAGTGTTGATGGCTGCTCTGCTGATACTGCACGCGATTGCGGCTGTCGCCGCAGTGCCGTTGACGCGCGGGTTTGGGCGAAACGCCTTCCTAATCTTGGCGGCAGCGCCAGCAGCGACAGTTGCTTGGGCGGCGGCGAACACGCCGAGAGCCTTCTCAAACCCGCCTGTTGAAGAGCACTCGTGGGTGCCGTCCCTGAGCCTCTCCATAGTTTTCCGTCTCGACGTTTTGTCTTGGTTCCTACTGTTGATTGTGGGGGGCGTGGGCGCCCTCGTCCTCATCTACTCGTCGAGATACTTCAAAGAGTCAGCTGAGGGGCTCGGCAAGTTCGGCGCGTTTTTCGTTGCCTTCTCAGGCGTGATGCAGGGTGTGGTCATCGCGGACCACCTGATGACCCTCTACGTCTTCTGGGAACTGACAGCGATTTTCTCCTACCTGCTCATTGGGTTCCACACCAGTCGCCTGCCGGCTAGGGCCGCTGCGAGGCAAGCACTGTTGGTCACCGGCCTGGGAGGGCTCGTCATGTTTGCGGGCCTAGTCATGGTGGGCTTGGCGCCGGGCGGGTCCTTCCGGATTTCGGAGCTGGTGCCCGCCGTTGCAAGCGGGCAGGTGCAGGCGGACTCCCCACAAATGATCATTGGGGCCCTGCTCATGCTGTTCGGGGCTTTCACCAAGTCGGCACAGATCCCCTTCCACTTCTGGCTGCCGGGCGCCATGGCCGCCCCCACGCCCGTGTCCGCCTACCTGCATGCGGCGGCGATGGTGAAGGCAGGCGTCGTCCTCGTCGCCCGATTCGCCCCCGGCTTCACCCACATCCCCTACTGGTCGGCGACCGCGGTCACTGTTGGCTTAGCGACCATGGTCCTCGGTGCTTACAGGGCACTGCGGCAAAGGGACCTGAAACTTGTGCTCGCCTACGGCACCGTGTCCCAACTCGGCTTACTCATTGCTGCGACGGCGTACGGGTCCGCGGCGACTCTCGCTGCCGGCCTCGTCATCCTCCTTGCACACTCCCTCTTCAAGTCCTCCCTGTTCTTAACTGTTGGCGCCATCGAGACGGCAACGGGGACACGCGACTTGTGGGAGCTCTCAGACTTGAAGAAACAGATGCCGGGGCTAGCAACCTTCGCCGCGATCGCTGCGCTGTCCATGGCGGGGGTTCCCATAACATTGGGGTACGTGGGTAAAGAGGGTTTCATTGCTGCCATGTTCCACGGGCCGAACGCCCCATGGGTTGGGGATGCGAGCCTCGTCAACAACCTGATCCTAGTTGTTGCGACCCTCGCTTCCGCGATGACGGCTGCTTACGCGTGGCGGTTCTGGTGGGGGGCGTTCGCGAAGAAGGCGGACGTTGAGGGCCGACCAGCGAGGCGCCTATCTCCTTTCATGACCACTCCCGTCTACATCCTCGCGTCCGGTGCCGTCTTAGGGGTGGCCTACAAGCCCCTGAACGAAATGTTGGTGAGCCCAACCAAGGGGCTACCGGGAGCTCCGCACTTGGCATTGTGGTCTGGGTGGGGGCCCGCGATTGCGACGGCCCTGATTTTCGTTGGCGGCGGCCTCCTCATCTACTACCGTCCCGCGGTGGCCCGAGTGCAAGCGGCCGCGCAAACCCGCTTGTCCGCGGTGCGCGTCTACTCGTGGATGCTGCGTGAACTGGAGATTTTCGCTTCCAAGCTGACAGGCCTAGTGCAAAGGGGCTCTTTGCCCGCTGAGGCGGGAACCGTGTTCACTGTCGCGTCAGTTCTGGCTGTGATCGGTTTGGTGAACGCCGGGCCCCTAGATGTGGTCCCCCACTTCTGGGACTCACCTCTTCAGGCTGGGATCGCAGTGGTGGGGATGATCGCGGTGGTCATCACGGTCAAGGCGCGTAGAAGAATCAAAGCAGCGTTAGCGCTCGGTGCTGTCGGCATGTCGATTTCCGTGCTGTTCGCCTTGCATGGGGCGCCAGACCTAGCGTTAACCCAGTTGGCTGTGGAAGCAGTCAGTGTCGTCGTTTTCATCCTGGTGCTCCGGAAGCTCCCCATCTACTTTTCGGCGAGGCCCCTACGGTCCACCCGGATCACTAGGGCAGTGATCGCATTGGCGTCAGGCGCGGCTGTTGCGGTCGGCGGGTACTACGCGGTCACGGCGCGCACCCACGAACCCGTCTCGAACCTGATGCCACGGGAGGCACTCGAGTTCGGCTACGGCCACAACATCGTCAACGTGATCCTGGTGGACATTCGGGCTTGGGACACGATGGGGGAGATCACGGTCCTGCTTGTCACGGCCACCGGGGTTGCCTCCCTCATCTACATCATGTCCCGCACAGGCCGGATCGACCGCGTGGAGGCGCGGGAGAAGAACGGTTTTCTGCGAGGCGTCGCTGCCCTGAACCCCTCGAGCCGCTCCCTAGTGCTGGAAGTGTCCACCCGCCTACTCTTCCCAACCATGATCGTCCTATCCGTCTGGCTGCTCCTCGTGGGACACGACAACCCCGGCGGCGGATTCGCCGGTGGGGTCGTTGCGGGACTCGCCTTCGTCTTGCGCTACCTGGCTGGAGGGCGATACGAACTGGGTGAAGCGATGCCCATCCCCGCTGGTGTCCTACTAGGTAGTGGCCTGTTCATCGCGGTCGCTGGCGGGGCCGCGCCACTACTCATAGGTAAAGCGCCGTTCGAGTCCATGCCCGTGGACGTGGCGTTAGGGCCGGTCGGGAACCTGCATTTCACTACCGCGATGGTTTTAGACATTGGAGTGTACATCCTGGTCATCGGGCTCATCATCGACCTAGTTTCTGCCTTGGGCGCGGAGATAGACCGGCAAAGCGACCAGAGAGTGGGGCGGCGCAGGCGCCCAGTTAGGGGACGCAAGTGAACATTCCACCCCTGATCCTCATGGTTTTCGTTGGCTTGCTCGTAGCCGCCGGCGTCTACTTGACGCTCGAGAGGTCCCTGTCCCGCATTTTCATTGGGCTGTCCCTCATGACTAACGGCATCAACCTACTGATCCTCGCGATGGGCGGCTCAGCGGGTCTCCCCCCACTGCTGGGTCGGGACGCCGACACAGTCGTTGACCCGCTGCCACAAGCGTTGATCCTCACCTCCATCGTCCTTTCTATTGGGACGACGGCTTTCGGGCTTGCCCTCGCCTACCGGTCCTGGCTGCTGACAGGTAACGACGAGGTCGTTGACGACATTGAAGACCGTCGCCTCGCGCGCCGCGCCACCCACACGCAACAAGAGATTGACGACCTATACGCGGAGGGCACGGAAGACCCCGAGATCTTCTACGACCGCGACGACGCGCCCACCACCTGGGAAGACTTGGGGAGGGGGTCATGGACCTGACCGACCTCTCCTGGCTGGTGCCATTCCCAGTGCTGGTCCCACTTCTGGCGGCCGGCCTCGTCCTCGTACTGATCCGCAGGCCCAGGCTCCAACAAGCTGTTGCAGTGCTCGCAATGGCCGTGACCACAGCGATAGGCCTGGTGCTGGTGTTCGCCGTGCAGGCTGGCCCACTCGTGTTGGACGTGGGAAGTTGGGCTGCACCGATCGGCATCACTTTGGTGGCGGACCGCCTCTCCACTTTGATGCTCGTCATCTCCCAACTAGTTTCGCTTGCGGTCCTCATTTACGCGGTGGGGGAGAACATTGTTGACACCTCCCCAAACACGCCGGTCGCAGTGTTCTACCCGACGTTCCTCATCTTGGGTGCCGGTGTTTCGAATTCTTTCCTGACTGGGGACCTGTTCAACTTGTACGTGGGTTTCGAGATCCTACTTGCCGCTTCCTTCGTGCTCATCACTTTGGGGGGAACCCGGGGGCGGATCCGTGCTGGCACCGTTTACGTCGTGATCTCCATGGTTTCCTCCGCGATCTTCCTGACGGCCATCGCGTGGATTTACGGCGCGACCGGAACCGTGAACATGGCACAGTTGGCGGTGCGACTCGCAGAGCTCCCACCCCACCAGACACTGCTCATGCAGTTCATGCTTCTGGTCGCCTTCGGGGTGAAAGCAGCGGTGTTCCCGCTGTCCGCTTGGCTTCCCGACTCCTACCCGACAGCGCCCGCCCCCGTCACCGCCGTGTTCGCTGGTCTCCTCACGAAAGTGGGGGTTTACGCGATCATGCGCGTCCAATACGTGCTGTTCCCGGGCGACAGGCTAGCCGTGTTGCTAGGGGTCGTGGGGATCCTCACCATGGTGATCGGCATCCTGGGGGCGGTCGCTCAAGACGACGCTAAACGACTGCTGTCTTTCACGCTCGTCTCCCACATTGGGTTCATGGTGTGGGGGATCGCCCTCGGAACCATTTCGGGCCTGTCCGCGGCGATTTACTACGCGATGCACCACATTGTCGTGCAGACGACACTCTTCCTCATTGTGGGTTTGATGGAACGAAGGACGGGCACCACCTCCCTCACTAAACTGCATAACCTAGCGAAGAGGGCGCCACTACTTTCCGTCCTGTTCATGATCACGGTCCTCAACTTGGTGGGCATCCCCCCACTCACGGGTTTCATTGGGAAGCTGGGACTCGCGGAAGCGTCAGCTCGGTTGGGGACACCCCTCGCTTGGTCCTTGCTGGGGTTTGGGATCCTCACTTCGTTCCTCACCCTGTACGTGGCAGTCAAGTTCTGGAACAAAGCGTTTTGGCAGCCTGAACGCGCCAAATATGACGACTTTGTTCTCCCCGCCGAGGGTGAACCGCTCAGCGGTAGGCAGGAACGTCGCCTCGAACAGCTGCGGGAAGTGGTTGAGGAAGAGCAGGCCACGGAGCGGCTAGCGGAGGCGTCAAGGACAGAGGCGGAACGCGGTGGGGGAGCGTCGAACGCTGTCATGTACTCGACGGTCGTGGGCTTGGTGGCGCTGCAGATTGGGCTCGCCCTGTTCTCTGGCCCCATCTACAGGTACACGACCATCGCCTCCGTGAACCTGATCGACAACGACAGCTACGTCCGAGCTGTTTTGGGTGAGGGTGGGCGTGGTGGCGGGACCTCCGCTGAAGAGTCCCTCCCACCCATTAGACCCCCTTGGCTGCCCGACGGTAAGGATGAAGTGCCCTGGTTGCCGGCGGAAGACTATGAGAACCTACCTGTCGTTGGGGGTGAAGAGTAGTGGTGAAAAAGGTTGGGGGGTGGCTGCCCGGTAGAGCCTCTTTTGCGATGACGTTTTGGCTCACCCTCATTTGGGTTGCAGTCTTCGCGTCCCTTTCCCCACTCACCCTCCTATCGGGGGTTCTGGTCGCCGTGGTGGTGCAACTGGTTTTCCCGATGCCCAAACAGAAGGGCCTGTGGCACTTGCGTCCCCTGGCCGCCCTCTACCTGCTGGTGTATTTCATGTATGACCTCGTGCGGGCAGGCCTGCAAGTGTCAAGGGTGGTGGTGACAGACCGAGTTCACGACGACGGTATCGTCCGGTGTGACCTCCGCACGGGGAACCCGGTCTACATGACGATCGTCGCAGCGATGACGTCCATGATCCCGGGAACAATCGTGGTGGAAGCGGACCAGAGAGAAAAGGCGATCTACCTGCACTGTTTGGATTTAGAGGCCCAAGGTGGGGTCCAAGGGATACGGGACGCCACTTGGGATCAAGAGAAGCGGGTGCTCCTCGCCCTCGCCCCGAACCAAGTGTTGCGGCGCGTGGGGATACCTGTCCCCGGGGCGATAGGCTCAGCCAAGACACCGGTTGGGGGTGGGGACAATGAGCGCGGTTAACCTCATTTTGCTGTTCGCGTTGGCGTTGGTTGTGGCCGCGGCGCTCCTATCTTTGGTGAGGTTGACATTGGGCCCCACACCTTTAGATCGCGTGGTTGCATTGGATGTTCTCGCCGCGTCCACCATCGTCATCATTGGGGTGATGATCGTCGGGAAAGCCCGCGTCGACTTGGTCGCTTTGATGATCGTCTTCGTCCTGACCCAATTTTTCTCAACTGTCACGGTCGCCCGCTTCATGTCAGGCGGTTCTCAACGCGGCAGAAAACGGGCGCCAGCGTCTCACACTTCGGAACAGCGTTGGTGGGACCGGTGGTTGGCGGGCGGCAAACGTGAAGGGAGAGGCCCCCAATGATGGTCACGTTCGTAAGCCAGGTGGCGTCTCAACCAGCGTGGGAGGGCGCCCTAGACCTACTGGGAGCACTACTGATCCTGGGGGGCGCAGTGTTCACCCTGATCGCCGCGATCGGCGTGGTGCGCCTCCCCGACCTTTTCTCCCGCATGCACGCGGCCGCCAAACCCCAAATGCTGGGCCTCATGCTGCTGTGCGTCGGCATCGTCCTCATGATGCGGTCCCTCGCGTGGCTGGGTGTCTGCATCCTCATCCTCGGCATCCAACTGATAGCTGCACCCGTAGGCTCCCACATGCTTGGGAGAGCAGCGTACCGGGATGGGCTCGCTAAGACAGCGATGCTGGTCGTCGATGAGTTGGAGGAGGACTCAAAAAGGGAGGGTCCTCAGCGGTCTTCGTCGTCCCAACGCGCAGAGTAAGAGGAATAGTCGTCCTCACCGGAGTCGTCTTCCCACTCTCCGCGACGTGTCTCTTCCACGTCTGAACCGGACCTAGCTGATGCCAGTTCGCGTTCCAATGCCTTGAGATCGGTTTCGGGGCTCTGGTATTTGAGCTCCCTAGCCACCCTCATGTGTTTCGCCCGTTGACGGCCGCGCCCCATGGGGTCGACCCCCTCTTGAATCTAGCGGGTCCGCGAACGCGGTCCCCTGGTTTATGTAACTTTCAATCGCGCCCACATTCTACCGCGAGGCGAGAACATTTTTCCATAAGCAGCAGTCGCGGCGCCCAAGGCGACCAAAGTTACTTTTGCTGTTTACGGGCTTTCTTCGCCGCGCGCTTCCGCTGCGCGTGAGTTTCGCTCTGTTCAGCAAGATGTTCTGCCCGCGCGGCAGCCTGAGATGCCGCCGTTGCCGCTTCAGCCGCGGCCTTCGCGGCTTCACGCGCACGCTTCTTAGCTTTGTGCCTGCGGCGGAACCGTAGAAGGCAGAGCACGCTGACGGCTCCCCCAACGACCTGGAGAACTTTTTGGCGGGCGTCAGGGTCCCCCTCGCGCGCCGCGTCCAGAGTGTCCAAAGCTGAGTAGAGCACTTTGGTTGCCTCATACCGCGCTTTGTCGGCGAAATGGTTCAACTGCACTTCGGGCTGCAGCTCGTAGGTCAGTTCCTGCAGCGTCTCAATGAAGGCCTGCTGGCTTTCCTGGGAGGCCGCACCCAGCGCGTCCAGGGTCTCCTTGTTTGAACGATCAGTCACTTCTCAAGTCCTTCCTTGACTGCTTCCGCGTCCGCCTTCAAGATCGCGGCTGGGTTCGGTGCCTCTTCTTTTGCCTTCTTCAACAGTAGGCCGCCGACAGCGCCGAAGACGATGATCAAAACCAGTAGTATGCCCCAGGTGATCAGTGAGGCGAGCCACGGTGCGACCGCTTCAAGCAACGCCATCTCCACAGTGTGGAAAGTCCACCACAACAGGTTCAGGGCGAACAGGACCGCCATCACTAGGAGCGCGGCGCCCACGGAGAAAGACTTGGCGGCCTCCATGCCCTTTATCTTTGCGACCTCCACTTGGGCGGTCACGTAAGATTTCCCCTCTTCCATCAACTGCTTGACGAGGTCCTGCATGGAGGGGTGAGGAGCGGGTGGGGTCGCCGCCCTGCGCCGGCGCTTCTCTCTTGGCGGGGCAGCAGGAGGCTCAATCCAAATGACTTCCTCGGTGATTATCACTTCTTCGCTGTTGTCGGTGGAGGTCATCCTCGCAGCTCTCCTCTTCCTCTTGGTTCGTCGCCCTCGCCCGCGTAAGGGGGACTAGGGATAGCGTCTGGTCCAAGTCTCGCATTAAAATCGCGAGGTTGATTCAGGTTTGTTTGCGCGTGTGATCTACGGTTCCCGGTCGGTGACGGGCCCGGGCAGGTCCGCTAAGATTCGTTGCGCCCGCGTGATTATTTCTTCTTGGTCTTGGGGGAGTCGCGCGGCCGGCGCCAACTCGGCGAGACTGCCGGGCAGCGGCTCACTTTCCTCCCACACCCAAAGTCCCGCTTCCCGCACGGTCTTATCCTTTGTGACCGCCGCGCTCTTCAGTGGGCGTCGAGGCTTGGCGGGCGTCTTCAAGGGGCCCCTCGCCGGGGCTATCGGGGTTGGTGATGGAACAGCTGGAGTTGTTTCGGTGGTGGGAGCGGGGGTGGGTTCGGGGCCGGAGGCTTCCTCACTGGTGGCGACCGGCTTCGAGGGCTGATCGTGCCGCTGGGTGCGAGACCCTTCAGGTCGTAGCGCGTCCAACATGCGGTCGTGAGTGGGGGCGTTCATTTCCCCAACGGTTTCGCCATCCTTCAAGAACACGACCCGGTCTGCCCACGCGGCAACTTGAGCGCTGTGGGTGGCAAGCAGGACAGAGTGACCGAACGTTTCAACCGCTTCCACCAAGAACTCGAGCACCTTCGCTCCCTGCTGGGTGCTTAGGCTGCCAGTGGGTTCGTCGGCGAAAATGATGGTGGGGGACCCCACCAACGCTCGCGCGCACGCCACCCTCTGCTGCTGGCCCACCGATAATTGGGCGGGCTTGTACTGAAGGTAGTCACCCAAACCTAAACCTGCGAGGACGGTGTCCAACACGTCCGCGTCTACCTCACGTTTCGCGAGGGCGGAGGGCAACAGAATGTTCTCTTGCGCGGTGAGGGAGGAGAGTAGGTTGAACTCTTGGAAAATGAAGCCGACCTCTTCACGCCTGAGCTGTGCGAGGCGACCCTCATTCATGTGACCTAAGTCTTTGCCCCCCAAGATCACGGACCCGCTGGAGGGGGTTTCCAGTCCTGACAGGCAGCGCAACAGGGTCGACTTTCCGGACCCGGAGTCTCCCATCACGCAGACTAGCTCGCGTTCGCGGACCTTGAGGTTCACTCCGCCCAGCGCGTGGGTCGCCGCTGGGCCATCCCCGTACGTTTTGGTGACGCCGCGGGCCGCAACCACGTCCCGCATTCCAGAAGCGCTCATGTGCTCATGTTATCCGGGTGCCACGGCTCCGGGCGCTGTTCCACGCCCAAGAAGACGCCTCTCTAGCACTTCTCGCCTGCCAGCTGGGGCCGCGTGCTAGCAGGGCCTCCGTTTCGGGGAAACCTCGTACGTTTTGTTGGGGTCCGTGACTGAAACGTTGTGGAGCGCCGAGTTCACTGCCTCCACTGTGTCAGCGTCAAGTTTGATTCCGGAGGCCTTCACCGTGTCGTTTAACTGTTTGGGCCTGGACGCCCCAACGATCGTCGCCGCAACGTTCGGGTTCTGCAGCACCCAAGCTAAGGCTAGTTGGGCCATTGTCAGGCCAGCCTCTTTAGCGATCGGTGCTAAGTCTTGTACCGCGCTGAGAATCTCGGGTGTCATGAACTTTGCGATGAACTTCGCCCCACCCTTGTCGTCGGTGGCGCGTGACCCTTTTGGCGGTTGTCTGTCGGGCGAGTACTTCCCGGTGAGGACCCCTTGAGCCATGGGGGAGAAGACGATTTGGGACATCCCCAGTTGCTCACAGGTTGGGATCACTTTGCCTTCCGGCACCCGCCACAGCGCTGAGTATTGGGGTTGGTTCGACACCATTTTGATTCCGAGGTCGGCCGCCAGCGCGTGGCCTTCTCGGATCTGCTCCGCGGTCCACTCAGAAACCCCGATGTAATGCACTTTCCCTTGTCGGACGAGGTCGGCGAACGCCTGCATCGTCTCCTCAAGGGGTGTCTCGTAGTCGAACCGGTGGGCTTGATACAGGTCTACGTAGTCTGTTTTCAGGTTTTTCAGTGAATGGTGGAGGGCATCAAAAATGTGTTTGCGGGACAAGCCACAGTTGTTCGCCCCGCCCTTGCCGACGGGCCAGTAAACCTTTGTGAGGATCTCTAGATCCTCGCGGGGAACGCCTTTCAACGCTTTGCCCAAGATCTTTTCTGCGCCGCGGTTCGCGTAAACGTCCGCGGTGTCGAACGTGGTGATCCCTAGGTCGAGGGCGCGGTGCACCGTCTTTGTCGCCCGCTCCTTCTCGACTTGGAGTCCCGCCGTGATCCAGTTCCCGTACGTTATCTCCGTGATTTTGAGGCCGGAGTCCCCAACGAAACGATATTCAACCATGACCTCATCCTACAAAGTTGCTCACCATTTCGAAATGGGAGGCTCATCGTTGCGCGTTCTACTTCTCGGGTGTGGTCGCCGCGTTTTCACTGGGCTGTTCACTGGAGGGCTGGTGTCTTGAGTGAGCTTTCAAGTGTTCGATGGCTTCACGACGTTTCGCTTGCGCTTTGGCGACGTTTTTCTCAGTGCGTTGCAGCGACATTTCAGCTGAGGCGACATTCGCTTTCGCTGCCATCACTTTCCAGTCGTCCATGTTGCCCGCGTCCTTCAGGGAACGTACGTCGCCCGCTTCTCCCCAGGTTTCCAGGATGATCCACGTGGAGGCGATCAGAATTACTTGGGCTGACAGGTTCATCCACAGCAGTAGGACGACCAGTGCTGCGAAGGACACGAGCAGTGGGTTCGAGGTTGCGCCTGACACGAAGAGTCCCGAAAACTCCTGCAGGATCAGTAGGCCGAAAGCCCCTAGAGCACTGCCTTTCCACAAGAACCTGTTGGGGGCGTCCATTCCTGACAGCAACGTGAATATTAGAGCCATCGCTAGAATGTCGATGCCAAAAATGACTAGGGCGCCTGCTGTGCGTCCCACAAGGTTGAACGCGGCTGAGCTTTCGGAGGCACCCAACAGGTGAGCGATGTTGCCCAGCCCGAGGGATGTAGCAAAAGATCCGAGGGCGGCCAAGCCGACCAGTAGGCCGATGCCAACCGCGACCCCCAGGTCGCGTAAGAAGACTGGGATGAACGGGGCCGTTTGGAACTCGTTGTCGGAGATCTGGTGCAGTGCCGACCGCATGGATCGTGCGGCCCCCACCGCGGCGGCCACTAAACCACCCAGGGAGATGATGCCCGTCAAGGTGAGGCTCACTGGCTGGGAGATCGCGTCCGTGTCGATGACGTCCCCGATCCCAGGTATCACTTGGTTCAGGGCTGCGCTCAAGGCTTGCATTGCCTCCGGGTTACCCCCGAACCAGAGCCCGGCCGCGGAGAAGCCGAGGAGCACGGATGCGAACACGGAGAACAACGCGCGGTAAGTGATGGAATCCGCCAACATGGGGCCGTCGTGATCGTTGTAGAGGAGGTAGGCGCGAAACAGCGACTGGGAGAACACCCATTTTGTCAGACGTTTCATGGCCTCATCTTAGGTTGCTCACCTTTCGCGGGGGTGGGCTCAAGTCCACTGCGCACCTATTCACCGCGCCGACGCGCCACCTGAATCTTGCGGTCTCACGTCTTTGGGAGGGTTGTGGCTTGTTTGGACCGGTTGGGACGGGGCAGATGTCCTACAAGGTGCCCAAACTTGGAGCGGGGGGCGGCGGGAGCGGACCGAGCTAGGCTGGGGTCGGCTGGGAAACTCGGAATGAGTGTGGCCCCCCAGGGGAGTAAGTTCTGGGGGACCACGTGCTTCCGACAGTTTTAGACCGCGATGGAAGCGATCTCGCGCAGATCCGGGTCTGTCGCGTCGACAATGTCCTCCGGGGCGAGCTCATCTTCATCCCTCGAGCTGTCACGGGAGAACAGGTAGGCGCCCCCAGACAGCGCCGCCAAGCCGATGAAGAACCAGATGACGTAGATGGGGCTGGTGCCGCCCGCCACCGCAAGCAGCGAAGTTGCGACAAGTGGAGCTAGGCCCGCACCCAAAGTGGTGGACAGCTGGTAGGTCACCGCGACACCCGTGTAACGGATGTCAGCCGGGAACTTCTCCCCAATCCAGGCTGCCATCGGCCCATACATCATGCCTTGGATCAGGGGGTTACCGATGATGAACGCAGCTAGGAGAGCCCAGTTGTTGTGAAGGCCCACCAGCCAGAACATCGGGTAGATCAGTAGAACACCAGCGACAGCGCCGGTCACCATGACCGGCTTTCGCCCGATGCGGTCAGACAGAATGGCGAACGCGGGGATAGTGAAAATGTGGATGGCGTTCGCGATGGTGATCAGCCACAGGGCGGAGGGGCGATCATAACCACCAACGTTGACCGCGTAGGTCAAGAAGAACGTTGCCAAGATCGACTGCATGAACAGGGGCGCCAAACCTCCCAGGATTCCTGAGAAAACTTGAGGGAAGTTCTTGAAGAACACTGAGACGATCGGGATCTGCTCCGGTGGGTTCTCCTTGGCGCGTTCCAGCGCTGCCTGGAACTCAGGCGTTTCCGTCACGTTCCGCCGCATGAAGAAGCCAATGATGACGAGGACGACGCTCAAGAGGAAGGGAACCCGCCACCCCCAACTGAAGAACTGGGCTTCAGGGAGCATAGAGAAGGGAGTGAACACTAGCGTGGCGAGGACAGCTCCCATGGGTCCGCCGGAAGCGACAATGGATCCAGCGAAACCCTTCGACTTTGGCTTGGCGTGTTCCATGGACATGAGCGCTGCGCCAGCCCACTCGCCGCCAACAGCAACACCCTGGATGAGACGCAAAGTGATCAGCAGGATGGGCGCCCACACCCCCAACGTGGCGTAGGTGGGCATGAGTCCGATGAGGAACGACACGGCGCCCATCATGAACAGGGTGATCATCAGCATCGTCTTCCGGCCTATTCTGTCGCCGAAGTGGCCGAAGATAGCGCCGCCAAGGGGCCGGGCGAAGTAGCCGACCGCCAAGGTGCCGAATGATGCGAGGGTCCCCATCAGGGGATCGGTTCCCGGGAAAAAGAGTGTTGGGAAGACAAGCGCGGAGGCTGTTCCGTAGAGCAGGAAGTCGTAGAACTCTACCGAAGTGCCGATGAAGCTTGAGACCTGAGCTCGTCTCCGGTTCTTGATCGTTTCTTTAGTTTCTGGTGGGGAGTGAGTGTTCGCCATGTTAAAACTCCGTTGTTCGGCTTATACGTGGTCGCAGCCAGAAAGAGGCGTGCATATGCCGCACTCCCAAGTGCGATACCTAAACTGTGAGTTAGATTTCTTGGCGTGTCAATACCTTCCCACCTAGGACCTATGTCTCAATTGCTGCATTTGCCGTCCGGCGCCCTGTGCGACAATGGCCCCATGAACGCGACCAGCTCCTCGGCGAAACCAGGCGAATCCACAGCCTCTGAAAGGCCCTCCAAGCCCCAGACCACCCAGAAACCTAAGTCCGAAAAGAAGCCGGTTGCTGGGGCCAAGACTCTAGCCCGGGGGTTGGATGCGCTGAAGGCCGTCGTCGATTCCGAGAACGGGTTGAGCGCCCAACAGGTCGCCGAAATCTTAGACGTGCACCGCACCGTCGCTCACCGGATGCTGGTCACCCTTGTTTCCGCGGGTTTCCTCACGAAGGGCGGCGACGCCAAGTACCGGGGTTCTGTCGGGTTGATGAACTTCGTTCCGGCGGTTTGCACTTCGCTGAAGGACGGGGCCGAGCCTTTGTTGGCGGTGTTAGCGGAGGATCTTGGCGCCACGGTGACCCTGCTGGTGGCTGAAGGGGACCGCGCCATCGCTCTAGTGAGCCGCAGCCCTAAAGAATCCATGTTCCAGATGCGTTTCGCGGAGGGCGACACTCATTCGTTGGAGCTGGCGGCCGGGGGGAAGGCTCTTCGCTCAATCATGCCGGAGCACGCCTCGGACGCTTCCCTTGACCAGATCCGAGCGGACGGCTACGCGATCACTCAGGGCGAGGTGGAACCTGGCGCTTGGGGTCTGGCGGTCCCTCTGCGGGGCCCAAACGGGATGCCCCTGTGCGTAAACGTCATCACGCACAGGGAGGCCGTGGTCCGAGAGTCCATTGAAGCGGTGAAACGCGTAGCTGGAGTGCTCGAAGCTGAAATTGCCCGCCGGGATGGAAGTGCGCGCGACACGGACTGACGGCTTCCTCTTACCCAAAAACGCCCCCAAGTTGACTCGGCTTGGGGGTTTTTCGTGCCCCATTTTTCACCCGCTTGTTGTGTAGCGCACATTAGGGGGCCTTGTCTTTTGCAAACAACCCCCATATGTTGCAACTAGCACACAGCAACGTGCACTAAGTGCGACAAAGGGTTGGAGTCAAGGATGACGGAAACAAAAGTGCAAGAAGCGGACGTGATCATCATCGGCGCTGGGCCCGCGGGTCTCAGCCTGGCGAACCTTCTAGGACTGCAGGGCGTGAGCGTGATCGTCCTCGAACAGTTGGAGTCGCTGATCGACTACCCGCGCGGCGTGGGGATTGACGACGAGTCACTGCGATCCCTGCAAACCATGGGCTTGGTGCACGCGGCGCTGCCTTACACGACGCCCTCACACATCATGCGGCTGGTGAACGGCAAGGGCGGTTTGATCACGGAGATCCGACCACAGACGGACGAGTTCGGCTGGTCGCGCCGCAACGCGTTCATCCAACCTGAGATTGACCGCGTCCTGTACGAGGGGTTGGCGCGCTTCGAAAACGTGGATGTCCAGTTTGACCGGAGGGTGGAAAACCTGGTCGACGACGGAGAGTCCGTGACGGTGACGGCGGTGAGTGGCGACGGTGAAACTTACACGTATCGCGCTGACTACGTGGTGGGGGCTGACGGTGGGCGCAGCCAGACACGCAAACGCATGGAGCGTAACGGGGTCACTTTCGACGGCCAGTCGCCGGCGACACGTTGGCTGGTTGTCGACATTGCCAACGACCCCCTAGGGACACCCAACATTTACTTGGGTGGCGACCCTGAGCGTCCTTACGTGTCTCTTGGCCTTCCCATGGATATCAGGCGGTTTGAGTTCATGCTGTTCGAGGACGAACCAGACGACATTGCTGACGACCCCGTCTTTTTGAACCGGCTGCTGAGCAAGCATGTTCCGAACCCGAGTGACCTCGACATAATCCGCGCTCGCGCTTACACCCACCACAGTCGGATCGCCAGTGATTTCCGGCAGGGCCGGGTGCTCATCGCGGGCGACGCCGCACATTTGATGCCCGTCTGGCAGGGGCAGGGGTGGAACTCGGGTGAACGTGACGCGACGAACCTCGCTTGGAAGCTGGGGATGGTGGTGAAGGGGCTCGCAAGCCCAGAGCTGCTCGACACCTACTACCAGGAGCGACACAGCCACGCGAAGGCAATGATCGACTTGTCGACCTCGTTCGGCTACGTCGTCAAACCGACGAACAAGGTGGTGGTGGCGCTGAGGGATGGGGCCGCCAAAGTTTTGAATGCTGCGCCGCCGGTTCGTGACTACTTCGCGCAGATGCGTTACAAGCCGATGCCTTACTACAGCCAGGGAGTAGTCGTGGATGCGGCAACCCTGACTCCAGGGGTGTCGGACGCGAAGCACGGCAGGGGACTGCACATCTTCAAGTCCAGTCCAAACAAGCTCTCCCCAGTCGGGAAACAGTTCATCCAGCCGAAGGTGAAGGGCGCAGACGGCGAAGTGCGACTCCTTGACGACGAGATTGGGTACGGGTGGGCGGTCCTCCAGTGGGGTGGGAACCCGGAGCGACTGTTCAACGAAGAGCAGCGCGACCTGCTGCGCCGTTTGGGCGCGAAACTTGTTTCCATCCGCCCAGAGGTCCAAATGGGCCTCGACGCCCCCAAGGACCCTGACGCGGTCGTGATCGGGGACGTAACCGGTCGGCTGAAGACGTGGTTTGACGGTCAACCCACCTCAGTGGTTTTCCTGCGCCCCGACCGCTTCGTCGCTGCAGCGACGGTCACCCAAGATGCGGGTGAGGCTCTCAACGGGATCGCTCAGGCACTGCATTTGAGCGAGGAACCCCCGGGCGCGAACGTCGAGGTCGAAGAAGTCGCTGAAGAGGAGGTGGCCGCAAATGTCTGATGCGAAAAGGGAAGTGGCGGACCGCCTGTTGAAGGCGTTGAAGGACAGAGCGTCGGTGGCGCCCGTAACGGTCGCACTCGATGACAACTTGGACGCGGCGTACGAGGTGCAAGAGTTGGTGATGAGCGACTTGGAGAGCCCCACTAACCCCCGGGTGGGCAGGAAGGTTGGGCTCACGTCTCCGGCGGTGCAAGCGCAGTTGGGTGTGGATCAACCCGATTTCGGTGTCCTTCTCGCCGACATGGAAGTCTCCCCCGAAGAGGTCGTCGATTCGAGCCGCCTCATTCAACCGAAGATCGAAGCAGAAATCGCTTTCGTGATGGGCAAAGACGTTGAAACGGCGACGCCCGAAGCGATTTTGGGGGCCGTCGACTACATGGTGGCAGCACTCGAAATAGTTGACTCTCGGATCTCCAACTGGGAGATAACGATCGTGGACACGGTTGCCGACAACGCGTCTTCGGGCCTGTTCACCTTGGGGACGACCAAAAAAACTCTCGAAGAACTGGACCCGAAGTCGGTGGTCATGGAAATGACGGTCGACGGCGAGGTCGCTTCGGTGGGTGACGGGGAAGCGTGTTTGGGGGACCCGAGGAACGCCCTCATCTGGGTTGCGCAAACAGCGGAGGCACTGGGCGCGCCCTTGCGCGCCGGGGAAGTGGTGTTGTCGGGCGCCCTCGGACCGATGGCGCTGTTCCCCCCGGGAGCGACAGTGGAAGCAAAAATTTCTGGCTTAGGAACCGTCACTGCGACGGCATCGGAGAGGTGACATGAAAACGAAAGTAGCAATCGTTGGTCCAGGCAACATTGGCTCGGACTTGATGTACAAGATCCAACAGTTGAGCGACGTGCTTGAAGTTGCGGCGATGGTCGGGATCGACCCGAAATCTGACGGGTTGGCGCGCGCCCGAGCGGAGGGCGTGACCACCAGCTCTGAGGGCATTGAAGGTTTGATGGCTCTCCCAGAGTTTGAGGACATAGAAATCATTTTCGACGCGACCAGCGTCCGGGCGCACATCCACAACTTCGGGTTGGTGGAGCCGACCGGCAAAATGATGGTGGACTTGACGCCAGCAGCCATTGGGCCCCACGTCGTGCCAGCAGTGAACTTGGCCGACAACTTGGAAGCCAACAACGTGAACATGGTGACGTGTGGTGGGCAGGCGACGATCCCCATGGTCAACGCAGTGTCATCAGTGGTCCCCGTCCACTACGCCGAAATCGTGGCCTCAATCTCTTCCAAGTCTGCGGGGCCTGGGACTCGCGCAAACATTGACGAGTTCACCCGCACCACGTCCAGGGCCCTACGTGAAGTGGGTGGCGCGGCCCGGGCGAAGACCATCCTGATCTTGAACCCCGCTGAGCCTCCCGTGAGCATGCGGGACACGGTGATGATGGTTGTCGACCGGCTCACCGAGGAGCAGCGCGCGAAGATCACTTCCGCCGTGGAGCAAATGGTGGAGGACGTGCAGTCGTATGTTCCCGGCTACCGCTTGAAGCAACGCGTCCAGTTTGAAGACTTGGGGCCGGAAGTGGATGGGCTGCTCGACGAGGACGACCGGAGTGGCAAGTACACGCGCATCCAGATCTTCCTCGAAGTGGAGGGCGCCGCCATGTACTTGCCGGCGTACGCGGGAAACCTGGACATCATCACCAGCGCCGCCGTTGGAACCGCCGAAGCGATAGTGAAAGCCAGAGAAGCGAAACCTACCGGACCAGACATGAAAGAAGACGCGTGACCATGACTAAGAAGGTTTACTTGCAGGACGTGACGTTGCGGGACGGCATGCACGCCATCAGGCACCAAATGTCCCTTGACGACGTGGCCCGAGTAGCGAAGGCATTAGACGAAGCAGGTGTCGACGCCATTGAGGTCGCTCATGGGGACGGACTGGGTGGCGCGTCCCTGACGTATGGGCCGAGCTCACACGCCGACAAAGAATGGATCGAAGCTGCGGCTGACGTCGTTGAAAACGCTGTCCTCACCACGCTCACCCTCCCCGGAATCGGGACCACCGACCAGCTCCGTGAAGCCTACGACCTTGGCGTGCGGTCCGTGCGGGTCGCCACCCACGCGACGGAGGCGGACGTGTCCTGGGAGCACATCACTTTCGCGAAGGAACTGGGCATGGACGTCGCCGGGTTCCTGATGATGTCCCACATGATTCCCGCTAAAGAGTTGGCGGAGCAGGCGAAGAAAATGGAGTCCTACGGCGCTGACGCAGTGTACGTAACGGACTCGGCAGGTCGCCTCACCATGGATGGCGTGAAGGATCGTGTCCGCGCTTACCGAGACGTCCTGAAACCGGAGACAGAGATCGGGATCCACGCTCACCAGAACCTTTCGCTTGCGGTAGCGAACTCGATAGCCGCTTTGGAGGAGGGGGCTTACAGGGTGGACGCGTCCTTGGCGGGACACGGTGCGGGCGCGGGGAACACCCCCATTGAACCTCTTGTCGCCGTCATGGAACTGAAGGGTTGGGGTGACGATTACGACTTGTTCGCACTGCAGGACGCTGCCGACGACCTGATCCGCCCCCTCCATGAACGGCCAGTGCAGGTGGACCGGGAAACACTGACTGTCGGCTACGCCGGCGTCTACTCCTCTTTCCTGCGGCACGCGGAACGAATCGGGGAGTCACTGAACCTGGATGGCAGAGACATTCTGGTTGAAGCGGGGAGACGCAGCCTGGTTGGCGGTCAAGAAGACATGTTGATGGACATCGCTTTGGACATGGCGGCAGCGAAAGGAGAAAAGCTGTGAGTGAAAAGTTTGACTACAAGACGGATGAGTTCTTCGGTCTTGACGACCTGTGGGTGGAAACCGCTCCGGGGGAGTACACGCACTACCACGAAATGGGTTCCGGGACTCCCATCCTGTTCCTCCACGGCTCGGGGACTGGGGTGACAGCCGCAGCGAACTGGTGGCTGAACCTGCCCGACTTGGCGAAGAGGGGCAGGGTCATCGCGATCGACTCCATCGGATACGGGCAGACCGTCGTCCCAGACGACGTTGAGTATGGGATCCGCCAGTGGGTGGAGCATGCCGTGCGCGTCTTGGACGCCCTCGGAATCGAGAAGACCTGGATAGTTGGCAACTCTCTGGGTGGATGGTTGGCGCTCCAGTTCGCCATCGACTATCCGGAGAGGCTCCTCGGAGTGGTTTCCATGGGGACTGGCGGAGCGAAACTGACGGGCGCCCTGAAAGGCCACTCGAACCCGGTTCTGACAGAAGAGGGCATCCGCAACACGCTAGAAATGTTCGTCGTCGACAAGTCGCTGGTTACTGACGAGTTGGTGAGGGTCCGCTACGACTCCGCGCTCAACGACACGGCTACAGACCGGTTGGCGCAGGTCGTCGCGGCCCGTGACCGGGACCGTTACGACTTCCCCCTCGACTTCGACGCCCTCTCCCGACTTGAGGTGCCTGTGCTGCTCATTCACGGGATGCAAGACGTGGTGATCCCACCGTCGAGGACGTGGGACTTGATGCAGGTGATCCCGAACGCTGACGCCTACCTTTTCAGCCAATGCGGCCACTGGTCCCAAGTGGAGAGAGCGAAAGAGTTCAACGACCTCGTCGGAAACTACCTCTCCACTCACGGCGCTAAAACAGACAACTAGAAAACCAAAACCCAAAGCGGGGCGAACGCCCACCGACCATAAGGAGACACTGATGTCCAACCGTTACGATCCCGGACC
>CAYFUO010000020.1:0-4629 GCA_964346255.1 uncultured Actinomyces sp.
CTAGACTAAGCGGTGCTGGGACCAACGGGGAAGGTGGAACTTTTCGTGAAGATGCTTGTTACAGGTGGGGCCGGCTTCATCGGGGCCAACTTCGTGCACACGATGTTGAAGGATCACCCGGAAGTGGACGTCACCGTGCTGGACGCGTTCACGTACGCCGCGAACCCGAAATCACTGGAGGTCGCGCCTCAACACGCGGACCGCCTCACCGTGGTGAAGGGGAGCATCGACGACCCCGAAGTCGTGGACCAGTTGGTGAAAGACGCGGATGTCGTAGTGCACTTCGCCGCGGAGTCCCACAACGACAACAGCCTCTGGGGCCCGAAACCTTTCATTGACACGAACCTTGTCGGCACCTTCGTCCTCCTAGAGGCTGTCCGCAAACACGGCACCCGCTTCCACCACGTGTCAACCGACGAAGTGTACGGGGACCTCCCATTGGATAGTCCCGAAAAGTTCACGCCCGAAACGCCTTACAACCCATCGTCTCCGTATTCGGCGGCGAAGGCCGGCTCCGACATGCTGGTGCGCGCGTGGGTGCGCTCCTTCGGTATCCCCGCGACCATCTCCAACTGCTCAAACAACTACGGCCCCTACCAGCACATTGAAAAGTTCATCCCCAGGATGATCACCAACAGGCTGGTCGGGATCCGTCCCCGCCTGTACGGGGACGGGTTGAATGTTCGCGACTGGATTCACGTCCTCGACCACAACGAGGCCGTGTGGGAAATCGTCAACAAGGGCCGCATCGGGGAAACATACCTGATCGGTGCGGACGGTGAGGCGACCAACAAAGAGGTCGTTCACATGATCAACGAAATCATGGGGCACCCCGCCGACGACTACGAACATGTTACGGACCGGGCGGGACACGACCGCAGGTACGCGATTGACGCAAGCAAACTGAATGAGGAGATCGGCTGGTACCCGCGGTTCTCCTCCTTCCAAGACGGGTTGGAAGAGACCGTGAAGTGGTACACGGACAACTCTGACTGGTGGGCTGGACAGAAAGAAGAAGTAGAGGCGAAGTACGCGGCTCAAGGGCATTAGCTTCTTGTCTTCGACCACCTGATCATGTTGAGCTCTCGTCCAGTCGTGTGGGTGGCCATGGCCACGTACCAAGGCAAGAAGTACTTGGAAAGCCAAGTGCGCAGCGTCCTCACCCAAGAGGGAGTGGACGTTCACCTAGTTGTCTCTGATGACGGTTCAACGGATGGCACCCGTGAATGGTTGGCGGACATCGCTGCGAGGGACTCTAGGGTCACGTTGTTGCCGCCCCGCGGTGGTGAGCCTGGGGTGGCCGCCAACTTCATGTACGCCTTCGATAACCTCCAGGTCGAGGAAGGACAGTTCGCCGCTTTCGCTGACCAGGACGACATTTGGTGGCCCGGTAAGCTGCGCACCCAAGTGGAGTTTTTGCGGGACGAGGACGCTGACGCGGTTTCCTCAAACGTTTTAGCTTTCACGCGGCGCCGCGGCACTGTAAGGAAAGAAGTTCTACGTAAAGACCAGGACCAGGTCGCGTGGGACTACATTTTTGAGGCGCCAAGTGCAGGCAGCACGTTTTTGCTCACGTTCGAGGCGTGGCGCCTCATTGTTGGCTATCAGCGCCGATGGGGCGTTGAAGGGGTAGCGCTGCACGACTGGTTTGCGTACGTGGTGGTGCGGGCTGCGGGAATGAAGTGGGCGATTGATGCTAGGCCCCACGTTGCCTACCGGCAGCATTCACAAAACGCTTTGGGGGCACACAAAGGCCCTCGCGCTGCCCTCACCCGCTTTTTGAAGCTCCGGTCTGGCCACTACCGCGAGCAGTTTCTGGTCGCCGCTGAAGTTGCCCGCAGGGTTGGCACCCAGGTGGACCGGCCTCAAGCTTGGCTGGATGACTTGGAAGACTTGAGGCGAGACCTTGAAGACCTGTCAGCGAAGGGGAGGCTGGGGGTTTTGAGGAGGGCGGGTCAAATCCGCCGGAAACGCAGCGACCAAGTGTTGCTGGCGGGAGCGTGCATCCTAGGAGTCTGGTGAACCCACCCGAAGTTGGGTGGGACTCGTCTCACTGTTTTGGGTTGGGCACTTCCATGGTGACGCGTTCAACTACCGCGATTTCGTCTGTGTCCCCACCCGGCGCCCAGACCACCGACGCGCCTGCCAACCACAATTGCAACAATTGAGCAGAGAACATGGGGAGGCTCGTTGTGGTGACCAGTGCACGCTCACCGGATAGAGACCCGAGGGCGGGCGGCGGCCCCTCCGCCCCCAAATAGTTCACGGCGCTCAGATCAGAAAGGCGTAAAGCGTGGTCCCCGTTCGCCTCAGGGGGTCCTTGGTCGAATGACCTTTCCATCAGGACGGAATGAGCGGGGGCCGTCATAGGGGTTTCCACTTCGTCCCCGTAAGAGAGGATGTCAGCAGTGCCATCCAATACCCCCGCAGGTAGGTCACCTGGCCATGCCAACGCAAAAGAGTCGGCGGTCTGGGCGACCAAGGTCCCGGAGGCGCCCTCGTCCTCCAAGTCCCCCAAGAAAGCCACATTCCCGCTCACGACTAGGTCAGCGTCAGCGGCCCGGTCGGCGTCAAACAGCTCCATTCCCCGCAGCCAGGGGGCCAATAGCCAGAAGGGGGACCTCCAATGTTGCGGAAGGTCGACCGCGAATGTGTCCGCGCCGTACGGGAACTCTTGGTCTAGGAAGTTGTCGGTTTTCGCCAGCCACCGCCGCGCCACTGGGCCGCTCAGTTCCACGCGCTCCCGAGGCGTCGCGTCCTCCGCCTTGCCCTGCCCCTCGACTACTTCTGTCGCGGTGCGTGGGGAGAACCAGGTGAGCACGGGGCCCGGCCTGTCGGACAGCAGGGCTGCTAGCCGCTCAGCGTTGAGGTCACCATTCGACTTTGGTTTTTGGGTTTCGCTCACGGAAGGAGCATACACACTACGCGGTTCGCTCCGCCTGGAACGGTCCAAGATTCTGGTGAATCTTAGCTGGTGGAAGCGTGAAACCATGCGGAACACGCGGGAGTGTCCCCAGATTTTAAGCTCTTTAGGCCAAAGTGCCCGGAAAAGGGCTAAACTACATACGTGTGATTGGGGCCCGAAACTAGGAAACGGGCCGACTGCTGGGGGGCAATATGTGGAACATCTTCGGTGAGGGCGGCATCAGGTTCAGCGAGGGCGCTGAGCCCACCCCTTTCGAAGATGCTGAAGATGGGCCTCTCGCCTGGCAGCGTGACGCGCTTTGCGCGCAGACAGACCCTGACGCGTTCTTCCCCGAGAAGGGTGGGTCAACCCGGGAAGCTAAGGCGGTGTGCGCGGCGTGTTCGGTTCGTGTCGAATGTCTGCAGTACGCTCTAATGAATGATGAACGGTTCGGAATCTGGGGTGGACTCTCTGAAAGGGAGCGGCGGAGGGCCCGCAGGGAAGCTTCCTGAAACGCCTGACCCCAAAACTGGGGTGAGTGGCGAAACGTTGAGCGCCCAAGAAGCCCATCGAACTACTCCGCGAGCAACCGCAAGCGTGTTGGCTGTGGTTGTGGCGCGCGACCACGCCCCCAACTATGTGGGTCCGAGCCTCGAAGAGGTGGTCGCCTCCGTTTGTGGCCAAAGCGTCCCCCCTGAAAGACTGGTGGTCGTCGATGCCTCCGTCGACGGTGATGCCACAGGCGCTCTGGGGCTCCCTTGGGGAGAACCTTTCTCTGCGGTGAACGGCGAGGACGATTCTTGCCCCACTGTTGTTACCCGCGTGTTCGCTCCGGGTGCCTCAAACTTTGGTGAAGCCATCAACCGTGGGTTGGGTGAGGCGGGCGGTAAAGATCCGGACTGGTATTGGCTGTTGCATGACGACATGGTCGCGCAGCCGGGCGCCCTGAGGTACCTGCTGGATGCGACCATCGGTTCTAGGATGATCGCGGTCGTCGGACCTAAACAGGTGGAATACGGAGCCCAGGAACGCTTACTTTCCCTAGGCACTGACGCAACGAAGAGTGCGCGGCGACTGGGCTATTCACAACCGGACGAGATAGACCAAGGGCAACACGACGCGCGCGAGGACGTTCTCGCCGTCGGCACTGCGGGTGCGTTGGTGCGCTCTAAGGTGTGGAACGAGATCGGTGGGTTGGATCCTGCACTGGGCCCGTTCGGTGATGGGCTTGAGTTTGGGCGACGCGTTCACTTGGCTGGGCACAGAGTCGTTGTCGCCCCTAAAGCGCGGGTGGAACACGCCCAATCTTCTTTTGGTCACGAGGGCGGCGGGCAGAGCTCCTTTTCTCGTAGGCGCGCTGAACAGCTCTACAACTGGTTGGCTGCGCTGCCCGCCTGGATGGTTCTCCCCACCATCTTGTGGCTGCCCTTCCTAACAGCTGGTCGAGCCACCGCACGCTTAGGCGCCGGGAAGGCGGGGTTGGCTGGAGCCGAGGTTTCCGGCTACTTCCAAGTGTTGGGGATGACGCCCGCCCTGTTCCGTGCGCGGCGGCGGATCTCTGAAGTGTCCGTGGTCCCCCGAGCCACACTGAACCCTCTCACAGCAGACGCGAAGGGTATTCGCGCTCAGAAGAGAACGTCCCGCCGGATTCGGTCGGACAAGGGGGAACCTGTTGCGGTCTCCTACGACGTGGGGGCCCTGGACCTGCTGCGAACCCACAGTTT
>CAYFUO010000020.1:4729-23720 GCA_964346255.1 uncultured Actinomyces sp.
GTTTTTCGCGGCCCTCCCGTTGGCTGCTTGGGGTGGGTGGGCTGTCGCCGGTTCGCTGACGCGTTCGCCGGTGACTAGGTTCGCTGTGGGGGTGTTGTGGGCGGCCTCCCCCGTATTCCTAGTTCCGCTGATTGAAGGGGACGCAGCCTCAATCATCCTGTTCTTAGCGTTGCCTGGCGTGTTCGTGGGGTTGTGGCGGGCCTTGACGCCCAGAGTTTCCCTGCGCGCTGGGGGCGCGAATGACGTGGTGAAGGTGAAGATCACTGACCGGGTCGCTTGGCTGGCCTTCGCCTCCTTCTCAACGGCGGCAGCCGCGGCGGCTGCCCCCATGGCCCTCCCAATCATCCTTGTGTTCACTTTGCTGCTGGTCTTTGCGACCTCCCGTAAGCGGAGGGTCTGGGATGATCCTCATGCGGGCCGGCCCCCCGGCAAGGTCCTAAAAACAGTCAGCGTGGTTCTCCCAGTGTTGGCGGGGACCGCACTCATTGCACCGTCGGTGGCGCGCGCGGCACGCGGTGGCGCGGACGCTTTCTTGTCGTGGCTGGGCTCTCCCATAGCGAGCCCGCAGGGACTCACTACGGCTCTCGGCCTTCCAAAGGTTTTGCCAGTGGCGGCGGAGGGCACTAACCTTTCTGTTGCCTTGTCGGCAGGACAGTTTCTCCCCATCGTCTTTTACGTGGGGTTGGCGGGAAGCGCCGCCACCTTGGCGTGGGGCGCGGTCATCTTGCTGTTCGACTGGTTGCGGAAGACTCCTCCCACGCGCGTCCTTCCCTTCTGGTTTGCGGGATTGCTCTTCCTTGGCGTCGTGGTCGCACAGAGCAGCCACCCGGTTGGGGTCGCAGGGGTCCCTTACGCGTGGATGGTGGCCGGCTACTTAGCGTTCTTGGCTGCCATTCCAGCGTCCCAGTCTCACTATTCTCTGCCCGCCTACTCCCACAAGGTGCCTGGGAAAGTTCGGCGGGCCAAGTGGGCGCGGAGGCTACCCGCGACGCTCGCTACCATCGCCGGCGTCAGTGCAGTCACGGCGCTGCTTATCCTCGGCCCCACGGGTCCCTTCCACGGTTGGGCGCCCAAATCTGAGGTTTCCGCAACAGGGGGAAACGTGTTCCTCGGCTCCACGGAGACCCCCCAATCAGCCGACGCTGAAGAAGGCGACTCTGAAGAGGCCAGCGCCCAAGAAGCGCCTGCCCCAGAAGAATCTGCTCAGCAAGAATCTGGCCCAGGAGAATCCGCTCAGGAGCGGGGCACCGAAAATCAGGACGCCCAGACCGAGGACGGTCGGCGGGCGCAGGCTTCAACTGTGGCTGCTTTGATAGGGAAGGGGACCCAGTTCATTGAGCCCGCGGCGTCCCCACCGATTCCCCGCATCTCCATGCAAGCCCAGGAGGATGGGCGCAGAGCTCGCCTCCTAACTATCGATGCGACGGGGCGGCAGGTGCGCGCCGGCCTGTTGCGCGGACCGGGGATAACTCTCGCCGACCTAGGCTTCGCGGGCGACTGGGACGCTTCCGGCGGTGATGGGGAGTTAGCATCAACGTCGCTGGCTTCCGCTGTCGCAGCCCTGACCACTTACCCGTCCCCGGATGCAGCGAACGTTCTAGCGCAGCACGCCGTTGACGCAGTTCTGGTTGCGACCTCATCAGGTGGGTCCCAGGAAGTCACGAACACGTTGGACGCTGTGGATGGTTTGGAGCGGATCGGGAGTGTGGAAGGCGGGGTCCTGTGGCGGGTGCGACCCGCAGACGTGGTTCCTTCCCGAGTTTCAATCGAGTCCTCCGACGGGGAAGTCTCTTCGGTTGAGTCGGGAGCTGTCCACGTTCACGAAAATATCGTTGTGGAGGGCCCCTCAACACTGGTTCTTTCCGAGGTCGCAGATGATGGTTGGAAGGCGACGTTCAACGGCGACTCCCTAGAACCCGTCGCGCTTGAGGGCGAGGGCGCTTGGCGCCAAGCGTTCACGATCCCCGCCGGGGAAGGCGTCCTAGACATCACCTACCAAGCCCCTTACTTGCTGTGGTGGTGGGGGGCGCTGGCTCTCCTCGGTGTCGCAGCCTTGGTGATGGCGATTCCGTGGCGGGTCCGCCCAGCCGTCCTCGTGCCGATTGAAAACCCGGTCGAAACCCGTTTGGCGACACCCCACGAAGAAGACCTCCTGGAAGAGGTTGTCGAGGAAGAAACTGCCGGGGAAGAAATCACTGGGGAAGAGGTTGAGGTGAGCGCCGCGGGGGAGGACGAACTTCCCGAAGCCCCCACAACCAGCCTCGATGAAGAAGACGTTGAAGAGGGGCGGGTGGACCGGGATGTCTGACGAACAACGCAAACGTTCTTGGCCGCTGAAAGTGGGGGTCAGCGTCGTGGGGCTGGGGGTTGGCGTCGCCCTCATGGCTTGGTCGGCGGTGGCACCCGCGAACGTCGCCCCCCAAAGGTCCACTGGTGAAGTCTTTGAAGTGAATGTGGAGCTCAACGGGGTGCGGCTCGCATGCCCGCCGGGCATCATCGACCCGGACTCCAGTTCGGAGTCCGGTGGAACCCGAACCTCGAATGCTACCGACTCCAGCCCCATGAGCGGTGGCGGGGAAGTGGAGCTGGTGGGCTCCGGTGACGAAACGGGCCTAGTGATCAGCGGAGCACAGTCGGGGGACGTGGCTGGCATGCTCGTGGAAGGCTGCATGTTGCCCTCCCGCCACCTGCTGGCGATGCCCGGCTCAACCGTGGTGGGAGAAAGGTCAGTCCTCATCCTGTCCAACCCTTCCCCCAAGTCGGTGGAAAGCCAGATCTCCCTATACGGGGCCTTGGGGCCCCTACTGGAAGCCCCCCTGCAGGAGGTGGTTCCCGCGAACTCAACGACGGTCGTGGTGCCCGCGATCGCTGCGGCGGACCAGGAGGTGGTGGCCGTGGAGATCACGAGCGACGGCGCGGGAGTCGCCGCGTGGCTGCAAACATCCGGTTTGGATGGGGAAGTGTCCCAGGGGGTGGCGCGCACTCCAGCGTCTGCCGCCTCCACCCCACAGGTCATCGCGGGAATCGACCGTGCCAGCGCGGAGAACCTGCTGATTTTCAACCCCGGTACCAATCCAGTGGAAGCTGCGCTGACTGTCCTCACTGAGGAAGGGAATGAACCTTTGGGGGGAGCCGCGACGACAACTATCGCCGGCCGGTCGGTTTCCACGGTTTCCCTCGCGTCTCTCCCGGAAGGCACGAAAGCGATAGAGGTTGACGCTGACGACCCGATTTTCGCTGCCGCCACGATGGTGAGGGTGGGGAAGAAACACGAGGACGTCACTGACGCCACCTACTTTTCGCGCGCCTACCTGACAGGCGCGACCCTAGCCACCAACGTGACACTCCCCACCAGTGAAGAGGTGGAGCAGGCAGCGGAGTCCATTGGAGCGAAGGTGAAGGACTCGACCGTCACTTTCGCGAACCCCCGCAGAAGCGCGGTTTCTGTAACGTACGGGGATGAGACAGTGGAGGTGGCTGGTGGGAGCGCAGTCTCCGTTGCCGCCCCCCAGGGCTCAACGCCCACCCCCGTCTCCTCCACTGAACCGATCGCTATCACGCAGATGGTGGTGGTGGACACTGACCGGGGCACTCTCACTGTGCCCATAGCGCTGGGGGGTCAGGGCACTGCTTCTCAGCAGCGGTTCGTGACCCTGTTCCCCACTTTGTGACACGCGTCTCGTCTGGTCGTGAGCGCAGCGGTGGCGCTAGTAGCCGAGTAGTTCACCGGGGGAGACGAGCAGCACTTCACTGATTCTTTGGGCGAGGACGATTCGGATAGCGTCCGGCAAAGTTTCGGGCGTGTCCGTCCAAGTAGTGGCCTGCGGTAAATGACTATGCGGTCGCTGAGTCCCCGTTTGCGGTCGCGGGGGAAGACGCGTGCGAGCACCACGTCGTGGTCTTCCCACTCTGCCGGGTCTGAGGGGGGAACGTCTTGAACACCGAACTCGATGGTGGCGACCTCCGGCACTTTCGCAACCAGTTCACTGAGCGCGACCTGCACTTCGTGGTGGAACTGTTCTTTGCGGGTGTACCACCCGGGTAGGGCGGGGAACAGGAGGGGCCCCCGGAGTCCACGGCCGTGGCGGTCTTTGTGTGCGCCGGCGGTTGGTTCTCTCCAAATGGTTTGGGCTGAGTGGTTGCGCGCAACCACCCTTACGCAGTCGTCTCCGAACGACATCCTTTGAGGCACCATGGGTCAAGGTTAGCGCGAAGTGTGGGTGGTGGGCGGTAACATGATGTCGGCGCGGTGGAAGGGGAGATGGGTGCGTAAGTGTTCTAAGCCGGGGTGTAGCAGAAGTGCGGTGGCGACACTCACGTACGACTACCACGATTCGACGGCCGTGCTGGGTCCCTTAGCGACCAACGCTCAACCCCACACTTACGACTTGTGTGAGGTGCACGCGGAGTCGATGACGGTGCCCCGCGGGTGGCAGGTCATGAGGTTGCAAACGAAGTTTGAGCCGGCGCCCCCATCAGGTGATGATTTGCTTGCCCTCGTTGAGGTGATACGGGATGTTGCGGGCGCTGAAACGCAGCCAGAAGAGCGCGAACATGTTGCTCCCCCCATGAATCATCCTGGGCCTGGGGCGGGCAGGTTTGCCCCACCAAAACGTGGGGGGCGTTTTGAAGTGATCACTGGGGAGCAGGAAGAGTGAACCCCCACCCGCAGTGGAAGCGGGCGGGGGCACTAATCTTTCTTGCCTAGTTGGGGTTTCACCCTCTTAGGGTTTCAGCCCCGGTTTTAGCGGCTGGCCTCCCAAGCGGCTTGCAGGGCGGGCCCAAGGTTCTCGCTCCTAATGCTCTGGTCCACGTACATGAGAGAGTCATAGGACGCTGAGAACGGCATTACCGCCCCGGACACCAGGGACCCGAGGAACACGGTTAGGAAAACGCCGAACGCCCCGGGGATGAAAGCCGTGGCGAAGCCGATGATTCCACTGAGGATGGCTGTGGCGATCCCCACCATGATGGATAGGAGGATGACGCGGCCCAGCGTGCGCCAAAACGCGCCGGTAGTGAGCTGCCAGGAACGTTTTATTGCTAGGCCGGGTGAGGCTTCCTCCACGACGGCGACCATCGTTGAGTAGTAGAGGCGCACGGACAGCCACGCGACCACGGCGACGCCAACTAGAGCGTAAAGGCCCCCGAGAAGTGCGACGCCCGCGGAGACGTTCCCGCTGGAGTCGAAAGCCACCACTGCGACGATCACGCCGACCAGGATGAACGCCACGATGGTGGCGAACATTATCAGCCAGACTAGGAGGGCTGTGCCAATCAGTTTCCAAGCGCGTTCTTTCAAGAGGCCCAGGGTCGCTTCGAGGCTCAAGTCGCGGCCGATGACCGCGTTCGTCACGGACAGGACAAGGGCGCCGGCGACCAGCACGGAAGCTGCGGGCACAACCAAGTCCATTAGCAGTTCGGCTAGCTGCGCCCAAACTGACGTGGAGCCACCCACGACAGTAACGGTGGTTCCCGAGCCCGCGACCCCTATGGAGGTCTCCGCGTCGGTGAACAGTGAGAGGATCGCGGCGAGCAGGCCGAGGACGGCCATCGTCACTAGCGAAATAGTGAACATGACTTTCGGGTTCGCTCGGACCGCTGCGACCATGCCGTTCAACAGCTCACCGAAATCTAGGGGCTGGAAAGGAATGATGGGTGGTTTAGCGGGGCGGACAGCCAGCGGCTCGCCCGCAGCCCACGCCGGTGGAGGCTCGGATGCACTCCACTGTTGCCCATTGAAGGCAGGCCCCGCATCGCCTTCACCTTGCGGTTGGAATCGTTCGTCGTTGTAGTTCATGGCCCCCATTCTGCTACAGGTAGAAGCAACGCGAAAGCGCGGCTGACATCAGTGCACGGCGGCGCACGCGGGCGGGCTTGATCGGCTTGCCCGCGGATGCTACCGGCCGACCTCCCAAGCGTTTTCTAGGACGGGCCCGTAGTCATCGCGGCGCATCCGCTCATCCAAGTACATGAGGGAGTCGTATGCGGCGGAGAAGGGCATCATGGTCGCAGCGGTGAGACACAGAAGAAACACGGATGTGAACGAGCCAACGGCCCCGGAAGAAGCCTGCCCGATCTGGCCGGTGATCCCAGACAGGATGCCTGTCGCAACCCCCGTGATTGTGAAGAGCACGAGGACGCGCCCGAAGATCCGCCAGAACGCTCCAGACGCCAACTGCCAAGAGCGTTTGAGTGCCACGAAGGGTGACGCCTTCTCCAATGCCGCGACCATGGTTGCGAAGTAGAGGCGGATACTCAGCCGAAGGATCACGATGAACCCCGCCAAATAGTAAAGCAGGAAGAGGATGGTCAGGATGAAGGCGTCAGGCAACAGTGGTTCAACAATGTCGGAGACGTAGATGAGGAGCGCGGCGGACCCAAAAACAATGATCCCCGTGAGCACAGAGGTGACAATGACCCTCCAGATGCGACCTTTCAACAGGTGAAGGGCCTGTCCCAACGTGACCTTGCGGCCGATGACCGCGTTGGCCACCGTCTGGACCAGCACGCCGGCGACCACCACGGAAGACAGGCCTGGGAGTGCGGTCATGAAGAACTCGAGTTCTGCGGCCCAGCTTGAGGAGTCCTCGACACGGAAGGCGGCTCCCGTGCCATCGAGGTGGGTTTCCACGGTGCCACCGGCATACACAGCGAAGACCCCAGCTGCCACGCCAATGACGGTCATGATGATGAATGAGATCGTGAACATCACCCCACCGTTGGCTCGGATCGCTTTGACCATGCCATCCAGTAGTTTGCCCACGTCTGTCGGAGAAAGAGGGATGACGGGCGGTTCGTCTTGGGCGGTGGCCACCGGCTCACCCACAGCCCACTTCGGAATATCTTGGGGCTCTTTTGGCAGCTGTTCACCTGTGGGGGCGTCCTCGCCTCTGTCGGGTTGGCTCTGAAAAGTTCGGGCGTCATTGCTCATACCCTTATTCTGCGACGCGGGCGAGTGGGGCGTAAGCGCGATAACATCAGTGCATGGGATCTAAGATTCTGGTGGTAGATGACGACGCGGCGCTCGCCGAGATGATAGGCATCGTCTTGCGGGCTGAAGGCTATGAGGTCTTTGACTGCTACGACGGCGCTGAAGCCATCACAGCTTTCAAACGACATGAGCCGGACCTCGTTCTTTTGGATGTGATGCTGCCTGGGAAGAACGGGTTTGAGATTTGTGAGGAGATCCGGCAGACGTCCAACGTGCCAATCGTCATGCTCACTGCCCGTAGTGACACGGCCGACGTGGTGACAGGGTTGGAGGCGGGGGCCGACGACTATGTGCCGAAACCCTTCAAACCGAAAGAACTCGTTGCACGCGTCCGCGCGCGCCTACGCGACCACAAGGACGTCGCTGAAGAGGTCCTAGAACTGGGGGACCTCCAGATTGACGTGTCCGGACACGAAGTGTCGAGGGACGGGGAAGTTGTGAGCCTGACGCCCCTCGAGTTTGACCTACTGGTCGCTTTGGCTCGCGCCCCCTGGAGAGTGTTCAGTCGAGAAGAGCTACTCGAACAGGTTTGGGGTTACAGGCACGCGGCGGACACGCGGCTGGTGAACGTGCATGTTCAACGCCTCCGCTCAAAGATAGAGCGGGACCCAGACACCCCCTCACTGATCGTCACCGTGAGTGGAGTGGGCTACCGGGCGGGCACCAGCTCCTAGTGGCCTGGTTGGCGGGCTCGCTTGGTGGGCGAGGTGAGTAGAAGGTTGAGGCAGCCGCGTAGGGAATCGTTCGTGACCCGGTCGCTTTCAATGAAAATGGCGATCACGATAGCCCTAGTTTTCATCGCCTTCTTGTCGATCTTCGTGGCGTGGGTGGCCACCACCTTACGTGCCGACCTGTTTTCAAACAGGCGTGACCTGGTGCTCGAGGACGCTTCAGTGCGTTTCGGGCAAATGCAGGCCGCACTCGAACGGTCAACCGCGTCCACCCCCGACCAAGTGCAGGAGGTCGTAACCCAATCTCTCAACTCGATTAGTGAGTCGGCAGCGGGCGCCGGAGCTGTCGGCGTGCTACTTCTACGTTCCCCAGAGGCCGAGCCAGCCTTCCGGATCAACGAGTACATTAGCGCCGACCACGAACACTTGGTCACGGAACAGTTCCGCAACTCGCTCTCCTTGGAAGAGGGCATCTGGCAGTCGGTGGCCCTAGACCAAGGCGGCCAAGAGGTTCCCGGCATCCTCGTTGGCGCCCTCGTAGAGATCCCGTTGGCCGGCGTCTACGAGATGGCAGTCGTCTACTCCCTAGCCGCTGAGCAACAAACGTTGAGCACCGTTTTGAGGGTGCTTGCAATGGGTGCGGTCCCCGTACTCCTCGTCATGGGTGCTTTCACCTTCTTCCTCGTCTACAGGCAGATGCGGCCGGTGAGAGCCGCAGCGGACGCAGCGTCCGCGCTTGCGGGTGGGGACCTCGACCAGCGACTGAGAGTTGAGGGGAGGGATGAGACGGCTAGGCTTTCCCACGCTTTCAACGACATGGCGGAGTCCCTCCAGCAGAAAATCAACGACTATGATGCTCTCGCCGAATTGCAGCAGAGGTTCGTGTCCGACGTGTCCCACGAACTACGCACCCCCATGACCACCATCCGCATGGCGGACGAAATGATCTACCAGGACCGCAAGGACCTGCCGCCAGCAGCGAAGCGCAGCGCGGAGCTCCTCCACTCTGAGGTGCAAAGGTTCGAAGAGATGCTCGCGGACCTCCTCGAAATCTCCAGGTACGACGCGCAGTCAGCGAAGTTGGAGGGCGAGTCCACCGACATGTACGCCCTCGTCGAAAAGGTGATCGACTCTAACGGCGAACTCGCTGAGCGGCTGGGCGTGGAAGTGAAACTTGGGAAACGACCGAAGAAAGCCTCTGTCCCCGTGGACCCGATCCGTTTGGAACGCGTGGTGCGCAACCTTGTGGTGAACGCCTGCGAATACGCGGAGGGGAAACCCGTGGAAGTCACTGTCGCCGCGGGAAAGAACGCGGTGGCGATCCGGGTGCGCGACCGGGGGGTCGGCATGAGTCCCGACGTGGTGAAACGCGTTTTTGATCGCTTCTACAGGGCGAACCCGTCTCGGACGAGGACCACGGGTGGCACTGGCCTCGGCCTGTCCATCGCGAAAGAGGACGTCGCGTTGCATGGGGGAGTGATCAACGCTTGGGGTGAGCCCGGCAAAGGGTCATCTTTCGTGGTCACCCTGCCGAGGGAGGCTCAGGGGATAGTCACTGAGTTCCCCCTCATTGTTTGGGAGGACGACTCATGAAATTCCGAACAGCGCTCACACTCGCCCTCGCCTTAGCTGCAGCCGCTTCGACGACCGCCTGCACTTCTCTCCCCACCAGTGGAGACCCTCACTCTTTCGCATTCGAAACGTCGCCACGGGAACCGATCAGCCAGTTCGGTTCCGGGCCCAGAGAGGACTCAGACCCGGAAGGGCTCATCGAAGACTTCCTCCGCGCTTGCGCTGCCGGAGTGTACGACGACTTCGCAACAGCGCGCCTCTACCTCACGCCGGAAGCGTCCCTCAAGTGGACTCCCGGCGACCAGGTGATCATCTTCCCCACGGAGGTTTCCCCAAAAGTTCAGGTCACTGAAGAAGGGGACGTGGGAAGCGTCACGGTGACAGCGGAGACCATGGGGACCTTGGAGGCGAAGCGGACGCTGGTTGAATCCCCGAAGACGGGGGTCGCCTCACTCGGCTTCGACTTGGCGAAGAACGAGGACGGACAGTGGCGCATAGTTGGCTTGGACGACGGGGTGCTGTTGTCCCAGAGTGCGTTCAACACGGCGTTCCAACCGGTCGACTTGTATTTCCCCTCCCAAGACGGTGTCGCACTGGTCGCGGACCCGAGGTGGTATCCGCGCACTCCCAAACAGGCGACTCTCCTCGTAGAGGGGCTGGTTGGCGGCCCTTCACCTGCGGTTGCGCCTGCTGTGGCTGGCAACTTCGCTGAGGGCTGGTCCATTCCTTTGAGGGGCGTGGAAGTTGTGGACGGGTCCGCTGTCGTTGACTTGGCGGGAACCCCCGAGCTGCAGGACGCTGAGAAGCGGGTGTTGACGTGGGCGGTGATCCAGACGGTACGGCAAGCGACCACCGTTTCGTCGGTGGACGTTCAGATAAACAGTGTCCGACAAAAGGGGCCCCTCCCCGAAGGCCCCGACTACGTCGTGGACCAGCTCATCGGGGTCGAGGACGGCGAGATCGTCACCGGGTCTTCAAACGACTGGCGGGTCCTCGCTGATGAGACTGTGGCTGGCAAGGACCCCAGTGACCCCGCTGCCTCCCCCGTGTGGGAGGGCCCAATCGCTTGGATTCAAGATGGGGAGTCTTTAGCGATTCTCAAGTCGGATGGCGTGGTGGAGGTCGAAGAGGTTTCTAACCCCTCGAAACCCTCCATTGACCGGAGAGGGAACGTGTGGGTCGCGGTCGACGGCAAAAACGGTCGTGAACTCAAGGTGTTCTCACCCGACTTAGAGCCCCACACCGTCAGCCTGCCCCAAGAGGTGGCGGGAGACCTCCTCACAGTGGAAGTGGCGCCAGATGGGGCTCGGGTGGCACTTCTCGCCGGTTCTTCGAAGGGGAGAACCCTCTGGGTTGGTGGCGTTTCCCAGACGAGTGCGGATAGCGCCCCACAAGTCCCTGACCTGTACCAGGAGGAACGCGCCCACCCCTCCACCATTGACGTCACTTGGCATGGGTCCACGACTTTGGAGGCCCTCGTGTCGCACGCGGAGGGGGCGGAGATGACCGTGGAGACCCTACCGATTGGCGGTTGGAAAGAGGTGGTCAGCGCACCTGAGGGCGCTGTCCGGGTCACGGCGGGGCGAGCGGGCGGACCCGTTTATGTCCAAGCCGAAGATGGAACTATCTATCAGCGTTCGGGTGCTTCTTGGTTCCTGGTTGACTCTGGCCCCGCGGAGGTGTCCTTCCCCGGGTGAACTGAAACGCCCCAGGTTCAAGTGTCGCTGGGTTCCTGAACGACTGAACCGGGCGGCTCACAGCTGTTCTCCACAACCAGGGTCCTCTCGCGCGCGCTGCCGCTTCCTTCTTCACGATCATGGGTTCATGACCGGAAGCATGGCCCAAACCCAAAAGGGGGTGGTGGGTGAAGCGTGGGGCGCCGTCATGGACTTAGTGTTTCCCGTCCAGTGCGCCGGCTGCCACAAGTGGGATGTTCAGCTTTGTGACCAGTGCGCATCGATGGCCACGCGCGTCAGCGCTGAGATGGTTTTGGAGGACTCCGCTGGCGTCCCCTACGCTCCACTTTTCGGTTTGGGGAAGTACGAGGGCGCCCTACGCAACGTCGTCTTGTCGGCGAAACACGACCCGAACCACAACTTGGACCGGTTCCTGTGGGCCGCCGGAAACGCCTTGGGTGAGGCGGTGGGGGAACAGTTGAAGGGCGGCTGGAGGATAGCTCACCGCGGCGGGTTCCCGCCTAGTGAAGTGTGGGTGGTTGGGGCGCCACCGTCCCACGCGCGCAAGCGAAAACGGATGGAGATTGTGCCCACGATAGCCCAGGGGTTGGCCTCCGGTTTGACGCGGGTGGGGGTGGGGGCGGTGGTCGTGGACGCGGTTTCGTTGCGGTCTTGGCGCAGGTCGCAGGCGGGTAGGTCTGAGAAGCAGAGGAGGCTTGGGCGCAGTGGGGCGCTCCAACTGGAACTTCCACCTGCTGAGGGGGCGCCGGTTGTCTTGGTGGACGACGTGGTCACTACGGGGGCGACCATGCGGGAGATGGTGAGGCTTTTGCACCCAAATGTGGTTTCTACGGCGGCCCTCGCAGTGGCGCTCTGACAGGGGGCTAAACCGGTGTTAAAGTGGGGTAACTCAAGTAACATTAAGCTTCCGTACTTATCCAAGTGGACTTGGATCGCTGGACTGCAAGGAGGTGGTGGCTCTCCTTCGCATAGGCCCGCAGTTCGCGGTCCTACCCGTCTTTACTCATCCATTGGTTTCCTGGAGGACCCTCATGGACATTGTCGTCACTGGCCGCAACGCTGATATTCACGAAAACTTTCGCTCGACCGTGGAGTCGAAGCTGGAGAAGGTGAAACTGTTTTACCCTCGCGCTCAACGCGTGGAGGTGGTGTTGCGTCACGAGAACAACCCGCGACGAGCGGAACAGGCTGAACGCATCGAGCTAACCGTTTACGGAAAGGGACCGGTGATTCGGGCTGAGGCCAAATCCTCGGACCGGTATGCTGCCGTCGACTTAGCTTCAGCCAAACTTTTTGAGCGTTTACGTCGACTGCGTGATCGGGCTAAAGATCACCGTCGCTACAAGTTCGAAGAACCCGCGTTCTTCCCCAGCCCCACAGTTGAAGAAGAGGGTTTGGAAGAGGACATTAGGGACGCAGAGAAGTGGGTGTTGCGTTCGGCGGAGGATCTCCAGCCAGGTGAAGAAAGAGAAGAGCAGATGGGGGACTCCCCCGTGTTCGTCCGCCAGAAGGTTCATGAGGCGCAGCCGATGACGGTGGAGGAAGCGCTCTACCAAATGGAGCTGGTTGGGCACCCGTTCTTCCTTTTCGTCGACAAGGACACAATGCAGCCCTGCGTCGCCTACCACCGGAAGGGGTGGACGTACGGCATTCTCCGCTTGAACACGAAGGTGTCGGGCGAGGAGGCTGAAGAGATAACTGAAGAAGTCGTGGAAGAGTAACGCGCTTTCAGGTTGACGTCGGCGGTGGGATCCTCCTCACCTTGAGTGGGTGGGAGGAGGATCCCACCGTTGTCGCGTTCACCTTTATGCGTAGACTAAATGTGGGTTGCGCCCCGGTAGGGTGAAGAAAGTGCCGTTTGCGGACAAGGAGACCAAGTGTCGATCATTGACAGGATCCTCAGGGCAGGTGAGGGCAGGCAGCTGCGCCGGCTAGAGAAAATAGCAGACCAAGTTGATGCTTTGGAAGAAGATTTCAAAGCGTTGACCGATGAGGAACTCCAAGGTAAAACGGCGGAGTTCAAAGAGCGCCTGCAGGCTGGGGAAACTCTCGACGATCTCATGGTGGAGGCGTTCGCTACCGTCCGTGAGGCCGCTTGGCGGGTACTCCACTTGCGCCCCTTCCACGTGCAAGTGATGGGCGGTGCGGCTCTCCATGGGGGCAACATCGCGGAGATGAAGACCGGTGAGGGCAAGACCCTAGTCGCAACCATGCCGTCCTACCTGCGCGCCCTTGAAGGTAAAGGCGTTCACGTCGTCACCGTGAACGACTACCTCGCTGAATACCAATCAGAAATGATGGGCCGCATCTACCAGTTCTTAGGTCTCACAGCGGGCTGTATCCTCAACGGTCAAACACCCGCTGAGCGGCGCGAAATGTACAGCCGCGACATCACTTACGGAACGAACAACGAGTTCGGGTTCGACTACCTGCGTGACAACATGGCTCAGCGCCCGGAAGATAAGGTGCAGCGCGGCCACAACTACGTGATTGTGGACGAGGTCGACTCGATCCTTATCGATGAGGCCCGAACCCCACTCATCATTTCTGGTCCCGCGTCCGGGGACTTGAACCACTGGTATGTTGAGTTCGCGCGGATAGCGAGAATGCTGGTTCCTGAGGTCGACTATGAGGTTGATGAGAAGAAGCGGACCGTCGGTATTTTGGAGCCGGGCATTGAGAAGGTTGAAGACCAGTTGGGGGTCGAAAACCTCTACGAGGCTGCGAACACACCCCTCATCGGTTTCCTGAACAACTCGATCAAAGCGAAGGAGCTTTACGCACGCGACCGCGACTACATCGTTAAAGACGGTGAGGTCCTGATTGTCGATGAGCACACGGGACGCGTGCTCCCGGGGCGCCGCTACAACGAGGGCATGCACCAAGCGATCGAAGCTAAAGAGAACGTGAAGATCAAAGCGGAAAACCAGACGCTAGCGACCATCACGTTGCAGAACTATTTCCGCTTGTACCCAGAGGGCTCTCGAGCCGGCATGACTGGTACCGCTGAAACTGAAGCGGCCGAGTTCACCTCCACCTACGGCATCGGTGTCATCCCCATCCCAACGAACAGGCCGATGGTTCGCATAGACCAGCCGGACTTGATCTACCCGTCCATGGAGGGCAAGACCCGAGCGATCATCGACGACATTGTTGCCCGCCATAAGAAGGGCCAGCCCGTCCTCGTCGGCACCACCTCCGTTGAGAAGTCTGAGATCATCGCTGACCTGTTAAAAAAAGAGGGCATTCCCAGGCAGGTTTTGAACGCGAAGGAGCACGAGCGCGAGGCTGGGGTCATTGCGATGGCGGGCCGTAAGGGCGCCGTGACTGTCGCAACCAACATGGCCGGTCGTGGCACGGACATCATGCTTGGCGGCAACGCGGAGTTCATCGCGCAAGCGAACCTGCGAAGCCAAGGCTTGGACCCGGAGGAGTACCCGGAGGAATATAGGGAAGCGTGGGCGGAAGCCCTAGAGCGGGCGCGGCGCGACGTCGCCGAAGAACACGATGAGGTCGTTGACCTTGGGGGCCTTTACGTTCTCGGCACGGAACGGCATGAGTCGAGGCGAATCGACAACCAGTTGCGGGGCCGCTCCGGCCGTCAAGGGGACCCGGGTGAATCCCGTTTCTACCTGTCGATGGAAGACGACCTCATGCGACTGTTCAACTCTGGTACTGCCCAGCGCATCATGCAGTCGGGGGCGTACCCGGCGGATGAGCCACTCGAGTCGAAGATGGTGACCCGCTCCATCGCGTCGGCGCAGAGCCAGGTTGAGGCACGTAACTTTGAGATCCGCAAGAACGTCCTCAAGTACGACGACGTGATGACTGGGCAGCGCGAACTGATTTACGAGGAGCGCGCCCGCGTGCTGGAGGGGGAGGATCTCACCGACCAGATCCGCCACTTCCAAGATTCTCTCGTTGAGGGGATCGTCGCCCAGTTCACTGCGGCGGACGACCCGAAGGATTGGCCGCTGAACGAAATGTGGGTCGAGTTGCGCGGCTACTACCCGGTTGGCATCACGGTTGACGACGTGGTTGAAGAGTACGGGGGCGTCCGGTCTTTGACCCCGGAAAACTTGGCGTTCGAGTTGGGTGGGGACCTGCGCACCTCGTACCAGCAGGCCGCTGAGGCGTTGAAGGAGAACCCTGTCGCCCTCGAACAGTTGGGTGAAGACCCCGTGGGCGAACTGGAGCGGCGCGTTGTCGTGGCGACAGTCGACCGGCTGTGGCGCGAGCACCTCTACGAAATGGACTACCTGAAAGAGGGCATCGGCCTTCGCGCTATGGGTCAGCGTGACCCGCTCGTCGAATATAAGGACGAGGGCGCCAAAATGTTCCAGGCCATGATGGAACGCATCCAAGAGGAGTCGGTGCAACAACTGTTCTCCTACATGGCGCAGTTCCAGAAGGCGAACGAGCAGCGTGAAGAACAGGTGACAGCGGCGGCGTCCAATCAGGGCTCAGCGAGCCCGGTGGCCGTCCCGGGTCAAGGCGCCGTGGTCGTCAACCAGTTCTCCGCTGCCACCGCTGCGAAGCAGTTTGAGGCCGCCAAACAGGTTGACACGGCCAAAGCGTTACAGGCGCAGAAGGCCGCTGAACAACGCAAGGCTGGGCAGAAGACCGCGAAGGCGGCGAAAGCCCCTAAGAGGTCCCAGAGGACCGCGAAGGCAGCCCAGGCGCCCAGGCGTGGGAACACCGTGATGGGCAACGTGGGCCGGCAGGGCCTAGCTGCGCAAATGGTTCAGAAGGGTCCAGCGGAGACCGGCGGCTCGGGTGGGGCCACGAAGGGCGCGCCCGCCTCCCAGCCACAGTTGAACAGGGCTCAACGTCGGGCGCAGGCTCGCCGTCAACAGGGCGGGGGAGGCAAGCGGGGGCGCCGCTAGACTCTGGGTGCTTCAGCCGACCTGCAAGGCTGTGGTGAGCCAACGCTGACGCAGCTTTTCTAGGCGGCCGGCAACTGCTCTCAACTGTTCTCCGTCCCACACTGTCACTGCGAACTCTGCCGTGCGCTCATCAACTTTGAAGACGCGGGCAGTTACAGGGCGGGCGGGTGACCCCTTACTGGGGGAACGTGGGGGCGGTTGGGCGAGGAGCAGCTCGAATGCTGCGGGCGTCAACCAGCGTCTCAGACTGCGTGGATCTCTGCGCCGGGCCACAACGTCGACGCTGGCGGCCGCTATCGCTTTCGCCCAGTTCTCAGCTTCCGGCAGTTTCGCAGGGAATCCCTCACCCGCCGGATTGGGGTCCCCCACAGGAATGGTGCGTCTCTTGACCACGGGCGTGAGTCCAGCTTCCCCCGCGGAGGGTCTTCGCAGGTTCGACTTGAACTTCGGTGGCGGGGGGTAGAGGCCGGTGTAAGCGTGTACGGCGTCCCTGCCCTCACGCGTTCGTTCATCTGTTCTAACGTTTTGGGGGTTCATGAAACCCACCTCTTGGGGGAGCCCCGGCCTAGGGGATTTGACGGTCGCATGTTCTTCTTTCTCCTTCATTGCAGTCATCTGTTGATCCAGTCACCGGCTGATCCATTCGTACATGAGAGTTGCTGGCGCAGCAGAGGCTAGCAGCCACTAAAGTGAATTGTGGATGCTTGGAGCGGCTGTGGATCACTGTGTCACGAAGGGGTTAGGTGGCCGCCGAACTGTGGGAAAGGTTGCTTAGTGCAGATCTACACGCCGCTCACCGTTTCGGACCTCGCCCGCCAAAATCCCCCGACGGAGGGGGTGGTGGAAGTCAGTGTCCCAGAGGGTGAAGACGGCTATGAGGAAGCCAGTGCTGCGGCTCTCGATGACGCGGGACTGGCCTCCCTGGAGAGGGCGCGGGATGGGGGCGAAGTCCCCGCCCGTCTGATTGCGTCGGCCTTCGTTGAAGACCCGGAGAGGCCCCCTACCACGTGGAAACGCGTTGACGCGCTCTATGTGGATGACGTTGGGGGACGCCGCCTCAGCGAGAAGGCGGTCGCCTCCGACAGTCAAGAAGAGGCCGATGAGGTTGTTGGGCAGCTCTTGGATGAGCCTTTGATGTGGGCGGATGTGTCAGAGCGTGCGCGGTTGCACGACTTTTTGCGCGGGGAGGGCGACTGGTAGCACGCGCTTTTTGTGGGCGGCCCTATCGGGTTGCTTCGGCTCGGCCCGCGAACCTGTCCGCGAAGTTTTTGAGCACCAAGTGTGAGGGTGAGACGTCAACGCCTCTCACTCTTTCTTCCACGGCCACCCGCTCCTCAGGTGGGTAGTATCCGAAGTCCGCGAACACGTCGATGCGCAGGTTGATCGCGTTGAAATCCAGCTCGGGGTGGAATTGGGTCAAGTAGATGTTTTTGCCGACTCTCCCCATTTGTACGGGGGCGATCTCACCTGCAACTAGGCGGGTCATTCCTTGTGGGCATTCCAAAACGGATTCGTGGTGCCCCAAGTAGGCGCGGAAATGGTCTGGAATGCCATTCAGAATGGGGTCTTTTCTGCCCTCCTCTGTGATTGTGAGAATGGGGGCTGAAATGTCTTCAGATATTTCGTATCCGACGCGGCCCCCCAACCTTTCAGTCATTAGGCCGAGGCCGTAACAGATTCCTAGGAATGGGAAATCTCTTTCTTGGACTTCTCCTAGGATGCCGTTCAGGTAGGTTTCAACCTGTTCCTGCAAACCCTCTTTCTTTTCTTGGGGCGCGGAAACGTCGAAGTGTGAACCGCACAAGATGATGCCATCCCACTGGTCGTAGTCGATTTTGGGGAAGTCGCCTCGTTCCATGCGAACGTTCACTAGTTCCTCTTCGTTGAGGCCTGTGAAGCGTAGTAGGTCGGCTCTCTCTGAGGCTGCGACCCTCTCATTTGGTCGGGACGTGAGCATTAGGAAGCGTTTTTTCATGAGTTAGATTTTAGCGGCCTTTCAGGCGGTGTGAGCTGCGTGTTCAGTTCTCCTTGTATGGTTTGAGGATGGATAGTGCACGCCGATACGTTGATGACCTGCGCCTCGCCCAACTCTTGGCGGACCAAGCTGACGCCGTGAGCCTAGAGCGTTTCCAAGCGGTCGACTTGAGGGTCGAACAGAAAGCTGACTTCACTTTGGTGTCGGACGCGGACGAAGCCGTTGAGAGTCTCATCCGCAAACAGTTGGCGTCCAGTCGTTCGAAGGACGCCATTTTGGGTGAGGAAGAAGGCTCCACGGGCGCTTCGCCGCGCAGGTGGATTGTTGACCCCATTGATGGGACTCACAACTATGTGCGTGGTGTTCCCGTGTGGGCGACGCTGATCGGGTTGGAGGAGGAGGGGGAAATGGTGATGGGTCTCGTCTCCGCCCCTTCCTTGAAGAGACGCTGGTGGGCCGCGAAAGGCTATGGGTCTTACACGGGTTCTTCACACATCAACGCGAGGCGCATCCGAGTGTCTAGGGTGAGGAAGACGAGTGACGCCTTCTTCTCCTACTCCTCTTTGGATGGGTGGCTCGCGGCGGGACGCGCGCGTTCTTTCTTGAACTTTCAGAGCTCATGTTGGAGGACCCGCGGTTTTGGGGACTTTTGGAGCTACATGATGGTCGCTGAGGGCGTAGTGGACATTGCGGCGGAACCAGAATTGGAGCTCTACGACATGGCAGCGCTCGCCCCGATCCTCACGGAGGCGGGCGGCAGGTTCTCCGACCTTGAGGGCGCGGATGGCCCGTGGGGGGCAAGCGGCCTCGCCACGAATGGTTTCCTCCACGACCAAGCAGTCGCGGGTCTTGCACCAAGGTGAGGCCGTGGGTGGCCGCGGTTAGCTCGCCCCTTGGGGCCGCGCACCGCAGCAGGTGGAACCCCGGTTCGTTGGGTGCGTTTGCGTTTTTCCCTGTTTCCTGTCGAGTGGCCTAGGCGACCGTCTGGCTTGGAGTCTTTCTTGGGAAGGTCGCCGGTTTCTTTGCACAGGGTCAGTGACCCCAAGCCAGACCTCAAACCGGTGTTGGGTTGCACGTGCTAGGGCTGGGATCACCGGAAGGCACAGTCAACAAGGTGGAGGGAGGCGGCAGAGGGGTCGGCTTCCGCCTCAACCGGAGACGCACGCTGAACGCGCGCCAACGAAGATGGCGCTCGG
>CAYFUO010000021.1:0-8974 GCA_964346255.1 uncultured Actinomyces sp.
TGGTGCTAGCTCGCTACCGTGAAGTTCTTTCTCTCCCAGGCGCCCTCCGTTTCTCCCTCACCGGGATCATCGCGCGCGCCCCTATGTCGATGGTGGGGATTTCCTTAATCCTCGCTGTCCGGGGCCTGTATCACTCATATGCTCTGGCCGGCCTTTTGGGGGCGGCCCAAGTGGTTGCCTTCGCGGTTGGGGCACCGATCCTTGCGCGCCTCGTCGACAGGTACGGGCAGGCCCAGGTGATGTTCCCGTCGGTCACTATCTCCACGCTCGCTCTGATCGCGGGGACGATCGGCGTGATGAATGTGGTCAACCCCCTCTACCTCGCTGTGTTCTCAATCATTGGGGGCGCCACGTCCGGTTCGCTTGGGGCCCTAGTGCGGGCCCGGTGGGCGTACGTGGTTGAAAACCCGAGCCAACTGCAGGCCGCTTACGCGATGGAAGCGGCGTTTGACGAACTGGTTTTCGTCCTCGGACCCGTGATAGCAACCATTTTGGCTGCGACCGTGCACCCCGCCGCCGGCCTGTGGGTCGCCATCGTCATCCAGACGGTTGGCGTTTACAGTTTCCTCGCCCAAACTTCAACCCAGCCACCGAAAGAGCCGCCGCACGAGGGGAAGCGCCGCGAGTCCGTGATGCGTAATGCGGGCATGATCGTTTTGGCGTCCACCTTCATTTCGACGGGTGCCCTGTTCGGCGCGATGGACCTGTCAGTTGTCGCGTTCGCTGACGAAGTGAACCTCTCCCACTTGGCGGGGATCGTCCTTGCGACCATGAGCCTCGGGTCGCTCGTCTCCGCAGTGTTCTATGGGTCCCGCAGTTGGTCGTGGCCGCTGTGGAAACTGTTCATCACTTGGGTGGCGCTGTTGGCTATAGGTGTCAGCCCATTCCTGTTAGCACCCAACCTGCTGGTGCTGGGGATCATGATGTTCATTGCTGGTTTGGCGATCGCGCCTGTGATGACGAACGGGAACACGATCGTCCAGCGCATCACCCCGGCAGCTCGCCTGACCGAGGGGTTGACGTGGATGTCCACCGCGACAACCTTGGGCGTCTCGTTAGGTTCTGCGCTAGCTGGCCCACTGATCGACTCCCGCGGTCACAGCGGCGGCTTCACGATCACCCTCATCTTCGGTTGGACCATGGTGATTGCCGCCCTGATAGGGATGAAGGCGCTGCGGCGGTCCCTAGAGAAAGCGGAGGAACATCGCCCCCACATCACCGAGGACGGTCACGTGGAATACCCGGAAGCCGAAACGGGGGAAGAGGGTAGCCCAGCCTAGGCCGCTACCCAGTCAGTTCCACTGGCTGAGCTTGCTCAGAAACCTTCTCAATTCGGGCGTCTGAGGGTTTTCGAACACGTCCTTACTCTTCCCGAACTCCCGGATTTGCCCACCGGTGAGGAATGCGACGTCATCACAGACTTTCCTAGCGAACCCCATCTCGTGGGTGACGATGAGGAAACGCGCGTCCTCTTCCCGCTTCAAATCATCGATCAGGTCGAGCACTTCAGCGGTGTATTCGGGGTCGAGGGCGCTGGTCGGCTCATCGAGCAGTAGGAGACGCGGCTTCGGCGCGATCGCCCTAGCAATGGCGACCCTCTGCTTTTCGCCACCCGAAAGTTGCGCCGGGTGCTTTCCCGCCGCCCCACTCAAACCGAACCGCTCTAGGAGGTTCGAGGCGCGGGCCTTCGCCTGCTCTTCGTCTACGCCATGCACTATTCGCAACGGTAGTGAAATATTGTCGAGGGCGGTCAAGTGGTCGAAGAGACCCGAGTGTTGGAAGACGAAGCCGAGCGAAGCGCGGTAGGCAGGTAGAGACCGGGCCTGGTAGTCCACGGGTTTCCCCCCAACCACTACGCCGCCCGCCGTTGGTTCTTCCAAACCGCCGATGATGCGCAGCAGCGTGGATTTGCCCCCGCCCGAAGGGCCAATGAGAGCGAGCGTGGTGACGTCCGCATCGAAGTTGATGCCCCGCAAAACTGCCTGTTCTCCGAACGCTTTTTGTAGGCCTTTCAGCTCAATGCGCATAGTCGAACTTCCGTTCAAAGTGGGAGCTCACCAGCATGAGAGGGAGGGTTAAGAGCAGGTAGAGGGCGCCAAGGAAAATGTAGCCACCAAAGAAGTTGTAGTTGGTAGCGGTGATTTCCCGCACCGTCTGAGTCACTTCAATAACCGCGATGACCGAGAGGAGGGAGGAATCCTTGATGAGGGACGCGAACTGGCCGGTCAACGCGGGAAGTGTCCTCGCGACCATCTGTGGCACCACCACGTAACGCATCTTCTGGACTTTCGTGAACCCCACGGCGTCAGCCGCTAACAGTTGTTCCCGATCTAGAGACGCCGCTGAGCCGCGGATGATCTCCGCAACATAGGAGCCGCTGAACACTGACAGGATGATGACGCCAGCCAGCGTCTTGTTGGAGACCCCCCAAGCTGTTCCAATGATGTAGTAGAACAAGTAGATCTGCACCAGCAATGGGGTGCCCCGAATGATCTTCACGTAAATGTCGGCGGCGTAGCGGGCGGGCAGGAAGTTAGACCCGGCGGCGAGGGCCGTGGGCACGCCAATCACCGTGGAAAGCACTAGGGCCGCGACAGAGATTTTGACGGTGAGGATGAAACCGTCAGTGAGCCGAATCCGGTATTGGGGGACGAAACTGAAATCTAAGCGGACGCCCGCTTGGTACATGGACCACCAGAACACGGCGACGATGATCGTTGCGACCAGCAGGTAGTTGAGGGCCGCTTTGAGCGGGGGCGTCTTCTGGCCGGGTTGAGCCCTAAACCAGGTGGCTAGTCCAGGTCGAAGAACCACGAGAATCCGAGTTCGTCGAACGCTGCCTTCTCTTCAGCCAAATGTTTGTCGGTCAAAGCGTCGAAACCGCCTTCGGCAGTGTAGGTGGCTATGAACTCGTTGATCTGGCTGAGCAGCTCTTCGTTGTCTTTAGCGACAGCCACACCCCAGTGTTCCACGTCCTGGAAGGGGATGAACACGGCCTCCGTGGTGTCCGGGTTCCGCGCTTGGTTTCGGTAGATGGTGAGCTGGTCGTAGAGGAACCCGTCAGCCTTCCCCTGCACAACTTCGGTGACGCAGGCGCTCTCGTCAGCGAGCCTCACCACTTCAGCTTCCGGCAGGTTTTTCGTGGCGAAAACGTCCCCGGTGGAACCGGTTTTCACCGCAACGACTTTCCCGCTCTGGTTCAAGTCGTCAATCGTGTCGATCCCTGAATCCGCGTTCGCGAGGATAGCGAGCTGCGCCTTCGCGTACGGGTCGGAGAAGTCGACGGACTGTTCGCGTTCCTCAGTGATCGTCATCGAAGAGATGACCACGTCTGCTTTCCCCGTCTGCAGCATGGGGATGAGACCGTCAAACGCAGTGTTTTCAATGGTGAGGTCGTAGCCGTAAGCGTCGGCGAAGTCGGTGATGAAGTCGACGCTGACCCCCTCAGGGTTTCCAGCCTCATCTTTCGTTTCAAACGGGGGGTAGGCGAGCTCCATGGCGGCAACTAGGGGTTTGCCGTGCGCGTCCGACTGGGAAGCGTCTTCCACCTTCGAGTCGGAGCTGCAGCCGGCCAGCAGTAGGGTGGCGGCCGTTGCGGCACCCAAAAACCCAAGTGAACGGAACTTCATGTTTGCCCCCAATCGTGAAGGTTTCAGCGCAACTAGCCTAGCCGGATTCGAAGGTCTCTAATCTGCTGGGGCAGGTGGTGGGCGTTTCGCGCCCCGAGTGTGGCTAACGGCTTCGCCCCACCGGCTTTGAATCTGGCCGGCGGGGCGGAGCGTTAGTGAAGTGGCGCTCGTGGCGTTGCAGTACCACGACCGCCCGCCACGGGACTGGGCCTAAGCTCCTAATCTTGCCTAGATCCCGCCCTTGCGGTCGGCTGGGATGGACGAGCCCTTGCTGCGCCCCCCGTTCATTCGTTTGCTTCCCTCACGGAAGGCGACGATGGAGGCGATCAGGCCACCCCAAATGATGAGGATAGTGATGACCATGAGAATGATTGCTGCTGGAGTCACTTGGCACCCCCTTCCACGGAGGGATCACTAGAGGCGGCTGGGGCGAGGTCGTCCGCCGGGGCTTCCTCCTGGTTAACCCTCCACTTGAAGCTGGTCATAATGAATGAGAACACCACAACGAAAGCGATACTTCCCCATCCGAAGATCGCCACGTAGGAAGGTTCGTAACCATCCAAACCCTGGCCGATGTAGTCAACGATCGCGCCAAGCAGCATCACGGCCAATGCGATCGGCGCCACGATGCCCACCACGATATCCCAAGCCTTCGGGACCTTCACACTAGAAACCGAGTTCAAGTAAGCGCGTAGTTCTGGCAGTTTCTTGTTGATAATCACGAACGCGACCAGCATGACAGCCGAAGCGACAATACCGATGTTGTTGATGAACGCGTCCACCACGTCAAGCGCGTTCAAACCTGTGCGCGTGCCGAACACGATCACCGCGATGATCGTTGACGGGATCCCCATGATGAGGGTCGCCTTCGGGACGGACCAACCGAACTTGTCCTGCAGGGCGCCAGAGGCGACCTGGAGCAGGGACACCAGGGAGGTGAAGCCAGCCAAGACCAATGATGAGAAGAACAGAACACCGAACAGTGGGCCCCCGGGCATCGAAGAGATGATCATCGGGAACGTCATGAAGGACAGGCCAACACCCTTCAAGGCTAGGTCTTCAAGAGGCACACCCTGACCGAAGGCCATGAACCCGAGGGCAGCGAAAACGCCGATGCCGGCCAGCACCTCGAAGGAAGAGTTCGCGAAGCCCGCAACCAAGCCGGCACCAGTCAGGTTGGCTTTCTTACCCAGGTAGGAGGCGTAAGTCATCATGATGCCGAACGCTACCGACAGGGAGAAGAAGATCTGTGAGACCGCCGCTATCCACACTTTGACGTCGATGAGCGCGCCCCAGTTCGGCGTGAAGAACATGTTCAAGCCGTCCACTGCGCCCGGCAGGAACAACGCACGGATGACCATCATGACGAAGAGGACTACCAGCAGTGGCAAGAAGATCTTGTTGGCCGCCGCAATGCCGTCCTGAACACCTCGAGCCATGATGAACAGTCCGACAATCCAGATCAGGACCAGAGGAATCGACACGGCTGCGACCGGGTGCAGAGAGAACGTTTCGGTCGCCTCAGTTAGCTGCAGGAAGTCGGTGACGAAGAACGTTGCGGTGTCTTCCGCACTGTTCCACTGCTCGTTGATCGAATAGTAAACGTAGTGGGCGGCCCACGCGATCACCACCGAGTAGTAAGTGAAGATGACGAAGGAAACCCCAACCTGGAACCAGCCCAGCCACTCTCCCTTGGGTGCGAGCCTACGCAGCGCTAGGGGCGGGGTGCCCTTGTATTTGTGTCCGATCGCGTAATCGAGGAACAGGATCGGGATGCCTATCAACAGTAAAGCGACGATGTAGGGGATGATAAACGCCCCACCACCGTTTTCGTATGCCACGCCGGGGAACCTCCAAATGTTCCCCAGTCCGATAGCGGACCCGATGGCGGAGATCAGGAACGCAGTCTGCGTATTCCACGTCTCTCGTTTCGGAGCGGCTTGGACAGATTGCTGCGCCAAGTTTCTACCTCCTGTAGGTGTCGGACAATTGACACGTCACGATACTCTAGGCAAAGCTTCGGCAAACAGAGGGACGCGTTTCACTTTTCGGGAAGAACCGCGTGTTTTCGCGGCTCCCTACACCCCAGAATTCTCACATCCTGAGACCAGCGCTTAGAAGAAGCTGGCTCAGGAGGCCTCGTCCACCAGCTCAAGCAGCTTTTCGTTGATAGCTGAAGGGCTGAGCGCACCAATGTGAACCTCTTCCACCACCCCGTCAGAGGTGAGGAACACGGAGGTTGGAAGCCCCACCACGCCGTACTGGGCGGCTATCCGGTTCGAATCGTCCACGACCTGCGGGTAGGGGATCTGTAGGTTTGATGAATACTGTTCGACGGCGCCCACCGAATCGGAAACGTAGATGGAAAGAATGTTGATGTCGCCCTCGAACTCATGGAAGGCGTCAGCGACGTCCGGGATTTCGGCCCGGCGGTCGGCGCACCACGTGGCGTTGAACAGGAGCCACGCGGGCTGGCCCCTCAAGTCGGCTAGGGAAACGCTCCGCCCATCTAGGGTGGTGGCTTCAAAACTGGGGGCCGGCTCACCTACGACTAGGCTCCCCACCTCAGAGTTTTCCACGTCCACTGGGGTCGCATCAGAGCCACTGGTGTCAGGGTCGGCGGCGTCACCACCATCGGTTCCCCCACTGTCACCGTCGGCCGGCGCCGTGCTCACCGACTGGTCGGGAACGCCCTCGGGCGCATCTCCCCCGCGCAGGGCCTGCACGCCCCACACTCCGGCGAGCACCACAACCGTGGTTATCGCCAAGACGATCAGGTTCTTCCAGACACCCTTCTTCGTCTCCTTGTCGCCTCCCCCTGCCCGGTCGACCGTGGAGGCATCCGCCAAGTTACGTTCCTCCCCCTAGTTTTCTCCCCTAAAACCGGCGACCGGTCCTAAGTCCCTCACGCCAACTTGCGTCACACGTAACTGTGCAGCCCACCAAAGAAGTGGTTGCCGAAGTATGCGAACATGACGGCCGCAGCCTTGTAGCCGAGGTCGTCGAACATGTCGCGTGGAGGCAGGCGCTTCGACTTCAGGTACGGGTAAATCAGGTAAAGAACCGCGGCACCGAAAGAGACGACGGCGGCCCCGTAGGCGATCATCGCGAAACCCACGTGCAACGTGAGGAGCATGTTGTTCTGCAACGCGGGGATCAGCGGTCGAATCGAAGTGTCCAGGTTCATGGCGTACACGAGTAGAGCAGCCGCAACAGGCAGCACCGCAAGCGACAGCGCGCGCACCTGATGGAAGTATTCCGCAACCAGGTAGGCCAAGAGGATGCCGAACACGAAGGACACAGCGAATTCGTGCTGGTTAGCGAACGGGCCGTACCCTGTGGCGACGGAGCGCATCACCAGGTAGACGCCGACTAGTACGAGGGCGACCGCCGTGAAACCCGTGGCGTAAAGCGCGAGTCCCGTGGGGAGCCCCCCACGCTTCCCAGAGCCACCCTTCGCGCCGGTCCCCCCAGTAGTTTTCGCAGCGGTTTTCGTAGCGGTCTTGGTTGCCGTCTTCACCTTCGCGGCTGTGTTCCCGTCGGCGACCGCACCCCCGCTAACGGACGCACTTGCCTCCCGCTTCGCCGGCGCCTTTTTTGTTGGCGCCACGCGTCTGCCCCGTTGTCCTACCCGTCACTACCACTAGGTTCGCGACTAAGGCGAGGATCACGAAGACCAAAGACGCCGTCAAAAGGTATGCGGCCACCTGCATCGAATCAGCCATTAGAAACCTCCGTCTCCTCGTTGAGCTGTTCCTCGACTTGTCCCACGATCTTTTCAAACAGGCGCTGGTAGGCGTAATCCAACCTGGCGACCGCGCCGAGGCGGATGCGGACACTGTCCTCGTCCTCTTCCACGCGCCCCCACAACCTGCGGTAAGGGAACAGGAACGTTATCGACATGCCAACCACCAGCAGGGTGGACCCCACCCACATCAGCGGGGCGCCCGGGTCCTGACGCATCAGCACTCCCGTGTACTGGCGCTCACGCTCGAATGTGAAACTGTAGTCCCCAATGTCCCCACTTTGGCCCTGTGGGACGAGGGCGTGCCCGAGCGCCTCCTGAGTGTCCTTGTCGTACAGCTCGAATAGGGCCGCTCCAATCGGAACGTCCGACATTGTTGCGCCTGAGGCCGCCGTCGCCACGATGACCTCTAGGTCCGTGCCAGGCAGGTCGAGGCGGCCAACCGAGTTCTGGTCTTGGTTGGAAGACCATTTCATTAGAACTGAACCTTCAAAGAGGGTTTCGTCCCCGGGACCCGTGACGGCGATGTCTGAGGCGATCCCGAATGAGGACTGGTGGAACCTGAACCCCCCATAGTCCAGTGGGGTGTTGACGCGCACCTCTTGGCTGGCGACCACCGTGTCCCCATCCCAGATCTCAAGTTCGGTCACGTAGTCGGAGGGCTGCCCCTCCTCCGTGTAGGAGTCAGTGAAGGAGAGCGCGTGAGCGGTGAGCCCCGTGTCGTGTCCGAGGTCGACACTGCCGCCCACGGGGATCGCCAAGTCGTCCTCGATGCCCCACACGGAAGAAACCACGAACGCTAACAAAATGATGATGAAGGAAGCGTGAGCGATCACCGTGCCGATTCCCGCCCACGCGAACCTGTCCGCGTAGAAGGCGCGGTCATCCCTCGGGTCGGGGAGAACCCTGAAACGGTCAGACTTCAAAGCGTCCTCGGCCGCCGAAAGGGCTTGGGCGGGTGAAGCGTTGGTGGGGATGGTGGCGCGGTAGCGGGCGCGATCAAAAAAGCGGGGGGCAACGTGAACGCGTGGATCATGTTTGCGTCTGATCAGCTCCGGGATGCGGTGGATCGTGCAAGCGGCTATGGAGAGCCCCAGCATGGTGACCACCACGTAGAACCCCAGTGACGTCCACACGTGGAAAAAGCCGAGGAAGTTCAGTATCGGTGTGAAGCCACCGTAAGCCTCACTGGCGTCCTGAAGGAAGGAGGCTTTCGCGGCCGGGTCGTCGTAGGTGCCGGGCGCCGCCTGGACTACGACGGATCCGATCACGGCGAGAGCAGCGAAGAGTAGCAGGAGGATCAGGCCTAGAGTTTTGGAGTAGAAGAACCTGTAGACATGTCTCCCTTACAAACTGATCCACGAGGCGCCCATCAGTGGGCGAGCAGATCCGTAATCATTAGGAACCCTACGACTACAAGCAGCACGCCACTAGCGACCTTAACGGCTCGGGCGTGCTTAGTGAACCAGGAGAGGCGGCCGAGCAGCCCCGTGGCTCCCCCAGCAAGCAGGATGAACGGTAGTGCGAGTCCTGCGGAGTAAACCAGCATCAGCCCCAGACCCTTCACCATGGTGCCACTGGTGAGAGCCAAGCCAATCAC
>CAYFUO010000021.1:9074-23531 GCA_964346255.1 uncultured Actinomyces sp.
TCCCGACAACCAATCCGACTATGAGGACGACGGCGAGAACCAGTTTGAAGCCCTTAGGCATCTTCTCCGGCTCGTCTCCCACCAGTTTCTCTCTGGCCTTGCGAGACGAAAGTACGTCGTCCTCGTCCTCAAAATCGTCGTAGAAACACTCGGGTTCGTCAGTGACCTCGGCCAAACGCTTTTGAAGCGCTTCCGTTTGCTGGGTCGCCCAAGGCTCCACCCCTTTCGGGGCGGTAGCCAGAAAGGCGATCGCTTCCTCTAACTGGTCTGCGTCCAGACCGTGTGACGGTCCCCTAGTTGTCACCCTTGGCTCCGCTGACACGCAGCGAGGCGTTCAGGTTGGTTGTGGTGACCTCAGACGGCTCCAACTGCTCGCGGGTCTGACCTGCGAGTGCCAGCTGTCCCTTACGCGCCGCGTCGAGTGACTGGGACAGAATCCGCTGCTCGTAGTCGGGAGCGTGGAAGCCGTAAGAGTTTTCAGAGTAAACGTAGTCCACGTAGAACGACGCCTTGTTCTGGAACTCGCGTGCCAACTCGAGCTGTTCCTCAGAAACGTCACCCTTCTCCACGGCCGCCTCAATATCGTCGATCAACGCGTCCACGGCGTCCATCACGCGGTCACGGGACTCAATGTAGCGGTCCTGGATCGTGTGGATCCGCTCCTCCAAAATCTCGGTCCCACCCTTGTGGCACGTGCCGCAAGCGCCATTCAGGTCCTTCATTGGGGAGGTGATCTGGTGGTCCGTCATCTTCTGAGAGCCGACACGCTCGTACGGCATGTGGCAGTCAGCGCACGACACGCCGTTGGCGGCGTGAACACTCTGCGACCAAATGTCGAACTCCGGGTGCTGCGCCTTCAGGATCTGAGCGCCTGTCCGGTCGTGAACCCAGTCGACGTGACCGATGTTCATGTAGTAGTCCCAGATGTCATCGATGTCTAGGCTCTCAGCCCATGGGAAGGTGAGCACCTTATCGTCGCCCGCGAAGTAGTACTCGACGTGGCATTGGGCGCAAACGTAGGAGCGCATCTCTTGGCGGGTGGCGTCACGGTGAACGTCGTAGTCCTCAATGCCCTCTGAGGCTTTCAGAGCGGTGATGCCCGCCTCGAACGCTGGCCTCGTGATGCGCAGCGCCATTGTTTCTGGGTCGTGGCAGTCGATGCATGACACCGGGCTGTCCGAAATGTCTAGGACATCACCGAGGGGTAGCGTGCCCATCAGTTCGAAACCCAACTGCGTGTCACCGTCACCCAGCTCTTTGTAAACGGCGGGCATGGAAGCGTGGCAGTTAGCGCAGGTTCCCGGCTGGTCGAAGTCGAGGTTGCGCAGCGTGTACGTCTGGTCGAGCGTCATGTACTCATGCTTGCGAGCATGCCGGTAGTCCTTAGAGAACGGGTAGCCGGACCACAGGGCAACCAGTCGGGGGTCTTCCTCCAACTTGGAGGACTTCACCTCGGTCCTAGGGTCCCCTTCCACGTTGTGCTCTTCCATCACGCCACCGTGGTTGTCGGGAGTGAACTCGGCAGTGGCAAGGTACCCCTCATATTGTCCGGGGAAGTTCTCACCCCAAACAGCGGGATCGTACGTCTCCTCAGTGAGCTCGACGACCTGGCCTGACGGCACCGCCGCCTCCTGCTTCTTCTGGAAGATGTCCACCAGAAGGTAGGTGACAAGGATGGCTGCGGCGAACGCTACGACCAACACTGCCGAAAGGAAAAGAGGCTGCTTATACCACTGCCTGTTTTCCGCTTTTGCTTTGCTCATTTCGTTCTCCTACTTATGTCCCACATCACCGTGGCAACGGGCGCAATCAAAGACTTCTGAGTCGGACACTCCACCGGGGTGACGCACATCCTCCGTGAGGTCCGAATGACAGTACAGGCACGCTTCGTTAGTTATCGCTAAAGAAACGTCCCTAGCAACAATGTGCTCGGGGAAGTTGTGGGTGGCGAACTTGAACGCGTGCATGAACCCGTTCTCACCCTTCACGTAGTACTTGTGGAAAATGTTGTCGTGGGGCATGTGACAGTCAGAGCACGTCGCAAAATTGTGGTGTGAGCCTGCCACCCACGAGTCGTACTGTTCCTCCATCACGTGACAGTTGATGCAGGCGGCGGGGTCCGTGGAAAGGTAAGACAAACCCTTCGCGTAGGCGAAGGTGTAAACCCCCAGCCCCCCAACAATGCCGATCAGCAGCGCCGCGAAGGCAGCCATAATGAAACCCGGAGACCAAAAGGAGCGTTTTTTCTTCACCCCAAGGTCCTCCGCCGCGACGCCGTCCGTCGGGGCCTCTTCTACCGCAGGCTTCTCCGCCACTTCTAATCTTCCCAACCAATCCGATAGGGACACTTACCTATGTCTAGGTCAACAATGGGCGGGTCTTTCCTCACGGCTTTCTAGGATTAAACCGTTGCGCCACGGTTCAAACACGCGCGCACACCCAAACTCGGGCCTAAAGTCCCAAGATCTTCAGAGCCTGCGGGAGCAAGCGCCCGGCTGCCCCGTTGCCCGAACTGAAACACACGGGGCCCCTCTGGGGCGCATCCAGACTGAGCGCACCCGGACCGAGCACACCCGGACCGAGCGCACAGCAACCATTACCCCGCTATGGCGGCGTCTCGGGTCACGTGCGTCCGGTTGGGGTGAAGATGGGCCTCATTTGGCGGCGAGCTTGGTCTCTAGCGGAACACCCCAGGAATGCGGTGGCCGCACGACTCGCAGAAACCCGCTCCGTCCTCGTCCACGATCATCGCCGCGTCGAACACCATGTACCTGTCCCGCCCAATCACGCGGGCCCCACAGTTCGGGCAATAGGTCGACTGTCCGTTCACGTCCGTGATGTTGCCCGTGTAAACGTAGTTTTCTCCCCCAGCCATAGCGACCTCCCTGGCCATCGCGAGCGTCTCGGGTGGGGTCGGTGGAATGTCGCGCATGCGGTGAGCCGGGTGGAAGGCACTGAAGTGGTGGGGCACGTCCGGACCCAGGTTTTCCACTATCCACCCCGACATTCTCTTCAACTCTTCCTCAGAGTCGTTCAACCCGGGGATGAGCAGTGTCGTGAGCTCCAGCCAAGTGTCCGTTTGGTTCACGTATTTGATTGTTTCGAGGACGGTCTCCAGACGTCCCCCCGTCACCTTCCGGTAAAACTCGTCAGTGAACCCCTTCAAATCAATGTTCGCGGCGGCCATGGGGGCAAAAAACTCTTCGCGCGCATCTTCAGTGATGTAACCAGCGGTGACAGCTATGGGGGCGACGCCAGCCTTGGCGCACTCTTTGGCCGCGTCGATCGCGTATTCAGCGAAAATGATGGGGTCGTTGTAAGTGAAAGCAACCGCTTGACAGTCGAGTCGTTTAGCGAGCTCCGCGATCTGCTTGGGGCTCGCCTCTTGGCTGAGTGAGTCGAACTCGCGTGAAGTGGACATCGTCCAGTTTTGGCAAAACTTGCAGGCCAAATTGCAGCCCGCCGTACCAAAGGAGAGGACGCGCGCGCCGGGCAGGAAGTGGTTCAGTGGCTTCTTCTCCACGGGATCCACAGCGAACCCCGAAGACCTCCCATAAGTGTCGAGGATCAGGTGGCCACCCTCGTTTTTCCTGACGAAACAGAATCCGCGTTGCCCGTCGCGCAGCGTGCAGTACCTGGGGCACAGTTTGCAGCGCACGCGCCCGTCCGGCAAAGTTTCAGACCATTTGGCGTTGAAAGCCATCTCCGTTCACCTTCTCGCCGGGCGCTCGTAAGCGGTCACCGGGTAGGTCAAAATCTCCATGTCTTCCGCCCAAAAGTCTGGGGGCAGGCCCGCTTTGGCTTTGAGGTGGGCGAGGAACTCTTGCGGGTCTGGTAGGGATTCCCACACTTGCGGCAGGAACGTCGCAGAGTGCCCTCTCCACCTCAAGATCACGCCGTCCACCCCCGGCACCAAAGCATCAAGGACTTCCGCTTCAGTCAGATGAGAGCCAGCCGGCTCCAGCGGCGCAGGCGCGCCCAACACGGACACTTCCACGTCCGTTTCCGCGAACTCCGCGGGTGAAAGCTTTGGGAACCGTGGGTCCTCAAAGGCGGCCGCCAAAGCGTTGTGTGCAACGTCCTCACCCAGTGGGCGCCTTGGGGAGAGGGAGCCGATGCAGCCACGCAGCCTCCCACCTATTTCTAGGGTCACGAAGCATGCACCCAAGTCGTCCAGTTTGCCCGCGGCTTCAAAACTGGGTGGGGGCAGCTCGCCTGCCCCAAGTGTTCTCGCTATCGAAGTGTGGGCAATCCAGGTGAGAAGGTCACCCAACGCTTGGTCTTGCGCGCCCCCAACTGCAGGCGTTTCTGGAGAGCCTGGTGTGGCAGGGGCGGCTGGCTGAGTCACTTCACCAGTCGCGCTCTCATCGGCAATCTCCGCAGAGCTCGGATCGGTTCCTTCCACCACCGGGTACCAGGCGAGTGAAGCGTAGCCAACAACGCTGCTGCAATCCCCACTGGTCTCACCCGAATCCCCCGTGGAAAGAACCTGAGCTTTCAGCCCAGCAGCATTCGCGTACGTGATCATCCCGTTGACGCTGTACGCCCCACACGCTTGGTCGGGGGTCACTAGGGTTTCCCCAGCGACGATCTGGTTCACGGTCGCCTGATCCTTCGCGTTCGCCTCATTTTGAGGCATGAAGTGGGACATGTCGGAGGAGACCACGACGGCCGTGTCAGGCAGTTCCAGCGCGGTTCGGATAACCTCAGCCACGCTGGTGGGGTCCGCCATGCCAACCGCAACTGGGACGACGGTGAACGGCCCGTTCAGGTAGCGCTGCAAAAAGGGTAGGTGCACTTCAATCGAGTGTTCTTGAGCGTGAACGAAAGGAGCCACGATCATGTCTGGATGGTCCTCAAGCAGGTCAGTCAACAGTTCGTCGCTGGGAATGTCTCCCAGTGGCGTGCGCTGTAGGTCCGCCCCCGTCAACGCCATTCCCGCTATCCCGACCCTGTGGGTGGGCCCGATGATGAGGACCCGTTTCGTGTTCGGGTCGAGGGCGGAATAGGCGTGCCCCGCGATCCCACCGGAGTACACGTAGCCCGCGTGGGGTGCGAGGACCACCTTCGCGTAAGGATCGCGCTTTTTGGAATCCTGGGCGGAGGAGTCTTGGGCTGCTGCGAGCATCGCGTCTACGGACTCCCTCAACACGTCTGGGTCCCCCGGATAAAACATTCCGGCCACCGCCGGTCTGCGCACGGTCTTCATTCCGATCCCCCCTGTTCCTCGCGAAACATCATGCTTTCAGGCTACCGCTTACGGCGGTCAAAAGCGCCGTCAGATCAGGGGTTTTAGGCGGTTTGTCGCTGTAAGCGAAAGGTTTCAACCACCTCATGTTGGACGCCACCGCCAACCCCACCGCTCGCCCCACCACCCCTGTGGGAGGCGACCAGACTGACCCTGTCCAATAGCCACGGCTCGGACTGGAAAGAATCCAAAGACCCGATCAAGTCGCTGGCGTTCCTGCCACCCTTGAACCGGGCGACCGTCAGGTGGGGGACGAAACCTTTGGCGTCCACTTCCACTCCGGCCTCACCCGCCGCCCGCCGGGCAACCTCAGCTAAGACGTTGAGAGCCGCGTCGCCACCAACCACTTGGGGACGCATCCACGCGACCGTTGCCCGCTTGGGGTTAGGGAAACAGCCTGCACCAAACAAGCGGACCATGACCGCGTCCGCCCCGGCGAAACCCAAGCGAAGACGGCCCGCTAAGTCATCAACACGGTCTTCTGGAACTGACCCCATGAACGCCAGCGTCACATGCCACCTTTTCGGGTTGGTCCACGTGACGCGCGGGAAACCATCTAGGAAGGTCACTAAGGATTCGGTCACGGCCTTGGGCGGGTGGAACGCCACGAACATTCGCTGACCCATTAGGCTCCCCGTTCAACCATCACAGTCCCCGCCAAGAGCTTGGCGCTACAAGCCGGGGATCAGCGCCTGAGCGATCATGAAGTAGATGAGCAGCCCCGTCCCATCCACGACCGTCGCGATCATAGGTGCGGACACGACTGCCGGGTCCAAACCGACGCGACGCAAAATGAGGGGCAGCATTGACGCGACTAGGGAAGACCAAAGCACGATTGCAGCTAGGGAAACGGTGACGGTCACCATCACCGGCCACGCCACCCCCAGCGTCCACGCCCGCACCAGGCCCGCGGCGGCCATGGTCACAGCGATCAGAACACCAGTGCTCAGTTCTTTAGCGAGGACGCGCCCCATGTCTTTCATCTGCACCCCATCCGCGGACATAGCGCGAATCAGGGTGGTGGTGATCTGGGTGCCGACGTTGCCGCCCGTACCTATCAGTAAGGGGATGAAGAAGTTGAGTGCCACCACCGCTTCAAGCACGTCCTCGAACGACTGCAAAACGTTGCCCGTGTACATGGAGGCGATGAACAAGACGAGCAGCCACACCACTCGCTTCCGCCACAAGGTGACGGGTGAAGCCTTCAAATATGGGACGTCCAGGGGGACGGAGCCACCCTGCATCTCCGCGTCCTCCGTCGCCTCTTCCCGGAAAATGTCGCGTATCGAGTCCCTGGTGATCACGCCCAGCAAGTAGAAACCATCCATGACAGGGACGATGTAGGAGTCGTGAGCGCGCACCCTATCCGAAACGGTTTCTTGGTCCGCAAGCGGTTTCACGCTCCACTGTTGTAGGCGGGAGGCGGACATCATGTGGTCCACAACGGGGGCGGCGCGCTTCGCGACGATCAAGTCTTGGGGGGACAGCCAGCCCAAAACGACCTCGCCCTTCGGGGTGTCCTTAGTGACGAACACGCCCTCCTCCAAGTCGTCCGGGTCCCTACGCGCCGCAGCAATCGCAGTGGCGACGTCCGCGTCCGCCCGAACAGAAATAAACTCGGGGCGCATGCGTGACGCTGCGGAGTCAGGTGGCCACGCCAACAGCCCGCGTACGAGGGCGGAGTGAGAGAACTCCATGGCCTTCAAGATCTGCTTGGTGTCGTCCTCATCCATTTGGTCCAAGATGCGCGCCGCATCATCCGCTTCTAGCGTGTCGAGCAGGCCGGCCGCCATGGGCAGGGGGAGTTTCTTGATGAAGTCGTGGCCCGTGTAAGGGGTGATCGACTCGAGGAGTTCGCGTGCAGAGTTGGGGGTGAGAAGGTCCGTTAGCTTTTCAGCATCCGTTTGGGAGAGGGCCGCAACCTGGTCGTCCATCAGGTCGTGGTTTTCGTTGGTGAGCCACGAGGACACTGCGGGTGGGGTCCCCTTTTTCAGGACCTCTTGCAGGTTGCCGGCGGGAGCGTCCTCGTTCCCCTCAGAGCGGGACCTGAATAGTTTCCTCATGGTGAGCCTCGAAAAGTGTTTGAAGGTTAGCTTGTGGCCCTGTCACTCGCGTCCACTCCCCTCATCACCTCACCTCTCGCGATGGAACCGGTCAGCAAGCGGTGGGGGCCAGGGCACCTGAACGCGAGCTCTTACTATGACTTCCCATACGCTGGGCCACCCCCTTTTGTCCGCAGACAGCTTCGCTCCCAAGGGGAGCGTCCCCCAAGGTCCGAGGCTCATTCCTTTGGGCCGCCACCTGCACCGACGCGAGTTGCCCGCAAGCGCAGCCACACCGCACACCAGCTTACCCCCCAACATGGTCGCGCATGCCTTCTAGCGTTTCGTGGGCAAACCTGGCGTGAACGACTAGGACCCTCCGTGATCTAGGCAACAGGTTCATCCACGGTGACCAAGTTGCAACAATTGCGCCCAAACCATGCCTGACCTGCACGTTCAGGTCGGCTTGTGGTGCAGCTTACGTTCGGATACTGAGCGGCTAGGAGCATTTTGGGGAGCTGATCGTTAAGGTGCAAGAGACCTGAACATCCCATTGTTTCAGAAATACAGATCCTGAGGAGGGACTATGCGTTTGAAAAGAACATGGCTAGCAGTGCCAGCAGTGCTCGCACTTTCGCTAGGCGCATGCTCTGGCGGCGGAGACGCCAAGACCGAAGACGCGGACCAAAGCGGGGATGCTGCGGCGCCCATTGAGGCTTCTGACGAAGTCATCATCGCGAACAACTCTGAACCGCAGAACCCGCTTATTCCAACCAACACGAACGAAGTGAGCGGCGGCAAGGTCATTGACCTTATTTTCTCTGGCCTCGTCTACTATGACGCAGCCGGGGACGTTCACAACGAGGTCGCCGAGTCCATTGAGACCGACGACTCTCAGCACTACACCGTCACCCTGAAGGAAGGCTGGGAGTTCGAGGACGGCACACCCGTCACCGCCTCGTCTTTCGTGGACGCGTGGAACCTGGGTGCGAAAGAGTCGCACCTGTCCGCATACTTCTTCGCGCCCATTGAAGGCACAACCGAAGACGGCGTCCTGGAAGAGGGCACCGAGACGATGAGTGGCTTGGAAGTCGTCGACGACCAGACTTTCACCATCACGTTGAAGCAGCCGGAGTCTGACTTCCCACTACGTTTGGGCTACTCCGCTTTCTACCCGCTCCCCCAGTCCACGTTGGACGACATTGAAGAGGGCGGCGAACACCCGATCGGCAACGGCCCCTACAAGGTTGAAGAGTGGGTGCACAACGAGCAGATCGCTCTTGTCCCCTCCGATTCTTACGACGGCGACCGCAAGGCAATGAACGGTGGCGTCGACTTCATCTTCTACCCGACGCAGACCGCTGCTTACGCTGACCTGCTGTCCGGCCAGGTTGACGTCCTTGACGCCATCCCGGATGAGGCTCTCTCCACGTTCCAAGAAGAACTTGGCGCTCAGGCTGTGAACCAGGCTGCCGCTATCTTCCAGTCGTTCACCATCCCGGAACGCCTCGATCACTTTGAAGGCGAAGAGGGCATCCTGCGCCGCCAGGCCATCTCTTTGTCCATTGACCGCGCTGAAGTGACCGACAAGATCTTCTCTAACACTCGCACCCCCGCGAAAGACTTCACCTCCCCCGTTATCCCCGGCTACACCGAGGGCCTCGAGGGCGCTGACGTCCTAGACTTCGACGCTGACAAGGCGAAGGAACTGTGGGCGCAGGCTGACGAGATCAGCAAGTGGGAAGGCACCCTGAAGATTGCTTACAACTCTGACGGTGGCCACCAGGCTTGGGTGGACGCGGTTGCGAACCAGATCAAGAACAACTTGGACATCGACGCTGTTGGCGAACCGTACCCAGACTTCAAGGGTCTGCGTGACGACGTCACCAACCGCACCATCGAAGCGGCGTTCCGCACCGGCTGGCAGGCTGACTACCCTGGCCTCGCCAACTTCCTCGGCCCCCTCTACGGGACCGGCGCTGGCTCTAACGACGGCGACTACTCCAACGCTGACTTTGACCGTCTGCTGAGCGAGGCAGCTGCGGCTGACTCGCCAGAAGAAGGCTCGAAGCTGCTGCAGGAAGCCCAGGAAGTCCTGTTGCAGGACCTCCCCGCCATTCCCCTCTGGTACGCGAACGTGACCGGCGGGTTCGGCGAGAACGTCCACAACGTGGAGTTCGGCTGGAACTCGGTGCCCCTCTACTACGAGATCACCAAGTAAGGTCACAGGCGGCACGTAACTGAGACACACTGTTCACGGGATGGCGGAACTTTACCGCCATCCCGTGAATGCATTACAGTTCATTTACGAATAGTGCTGCCCAAACGAGGACAAGCAAATGCCTAGATATATAGGGCGCCGACTGATACAGACTATTCCTGTGTTTTTTGGTGCCACCTTCCTGATCTTCGCGATGGTGTACCTGATGCCAGGGGACCCCGTCGTGGCCCTCGGCGGCGACCGGGGCCTAGACCCCGTGGTTCAGGAGCGCATCCGCGCAGAATACAACTTGGACAAACCCTTCTGGATGCAGTACCTGCTGTACTTGAAAGGTGTTGTCACACTAGATTTCGGCCAAACCTTCTCTAGGCGCCCAGTCGCCGAAGTGATGGCCCACGCCTTCCCAATCACCTTCAAGCTCGCCCTCATGGCGATCGTTTTCGAGTCGGTGTTCGGCATCATCTTCGGTGTCATCGCGGGCATGCGGAAAGGGACGTTCTTCGACTCCACCATCCTGGTGTTCTCGATGATCCTGATCTCTGTCCCAACCTTCGTCATCGGCTTCCTGATGCAGTTCTTCATCGGCGTGAAATGGGGGATCCTACCCACCACCGTGGGTGCCAACGTTTCTTTCAAAACGCTGCTGATGCCAGCAATGGTGCTGGGGGCCGTGTCCCTCGCCTACATCATCCGACTGACCAGACAGTCAGTGTCGGAAACGACGAGCGCCGACTTCGTGAGAACAGCCCGGGCTAAGGGACTACCACCAGGTCAGGTCATGAGCAGGCACATTCTGCGTAACTCCCTGATCCCCGTAGTGACGTTCATCGGTGCTGACCTAGGTGCACTCATGGGTGGTGCGATCGTCACCGAAGGTATCTTCGGCATCAACGGTGTTGGAGGGATGCTGTGGAACGGCATCATCAAAGGCGAACCGGCGACAGTCGTTTCGATAACGACCGCCCTCGTCCTCGTCTACATCGCTGCGAACCTGTTAGTTGACCTGCTTTACGCGGTTCTGGACCCAAGGATCCGATATGAGTGACAACCCAGCAAAGCGAACGGTACTGGCCCGCAGCGGCCAAGAACGCTACGTCTCTGACGTGGATGAGACGGGGTTAGGCGCGGTTGACGCTGTCGCTGACGACTCCGCTCCTTCATCCATGTGGGGGGAAGCGTGGAAGAACCTGAGGCGCCGCCCCCTGTTCTGGGTGGCGTTAGCGATCATCGTTTTAGCGGTGCTGCTCGCACTGTTCCCACAACTGTTCACCCAAACGAACCCTAAGTACTGCGAACTTGGCCGCTCCCTGGAGAACCCTGGCCCCGGCCACCCGTTCGGCTTCGACCGGCAAGGCTGCGACATTTATGCCCGCGTGATTTACGGTGCTAGGGCCTCCGTGTCAGTCGGTGTTTTCGCAACCCTCATGGTGACGATCATCGGCACCGTCCTCGGGACGCTCGCCGGCTACTTCGGTGGTTGGATGGACACGATCAACTCGCGTCTGACCGACATTTTCTTCGCCGTCCCCCTAGTTCTGGCTGCGATCGTGTTCATGCAGCTGTTCAAGGAGTCACGCACCGTGTGGATGGTTGTGATCGTGCTTGGCGTGTTCGGTTGGCCATCGATTGCGCGCATCGCCCGTGGTGCGGTCATGAGTGCGAAGAACGAAGAATACGTGACGGCGGCCAGAGCAACGGGTGCGTCCCGGTGGAGGATCGTCACCGCTCACATCCTGCCGAACGCCGCCGCCCCAATCATCGTTTACGCAACGGTTGCGCTGGGCACGTTCATCGTCGCTGAAGCGACCCTGTCGTTCCTAGGCGTGGGGTTGCCGCCGAACATCGTGTCGTGGGGTGGGGACATTTCGCGTGCGCAAGCCGCACTGCGCACCCAACCGATGGTGCTGTTCTACCCGGCTATCGCCCTTGGCATGACCGTTCTCAGTTTCATCATGATGGGCGACGCTGTCCGTGACGCCCTCGACCCGAAGGCACGCAAACGATGACAGACCAGAGCTTCATTCCCGACGACGAGGAACTGAATGAGCCTCGGGGCCGAAGAGGCAAGAAAGACCCCCTGAAGGACACTGGGGAAGCTTTCTTCGCGGGCGACGAACCACTCGCTGACTACCAGGACTGGGAAGACAAACCCAGCCGCTGGGAAGAACACGTTGACCGTGAAGACATGGCGAAGGCCGCCGAGGACGAGGACACGGCGAAAGCTCAGGAGGCAGCCGTCGAGAAGGCGGTCGCTTTCAAGTCGAAACCTCACGACCTAGACGACTCCAAGCCGCTGCTGAAAGTCACCAACCTGGACGTGGCTTTTAAGTCTTCCACGGGGATGGTGCCCGCCGTGCGGGGCGCGAACCTCACGATCTACCCGGGTCAGACCGTGGCGATCGTTGGCGAGTCCGGTTCGGGCAAGTCGACAACCGCCTCAGCGATCATTGGGCTCCTGCCCGGCACGGGCCAAGTGACCGGCGGGGAAATTGAGTTTGAGGGCCGCAACATCACGAAACTGTCCACTAGGCAGTGGGTAAAGCTGCGCGGCGCCGAGATCGGCCTCGTCCCCCAAGACCCCATGACGAACCTGAACCCAGTGTGGCGGATCGGCACCCAAGTGAAAGAGGCGCTGATCGCCAACAACGTGGTGCCACGATCTGAAACTGGTAAGAGGGTCGCTGAGCTGCTCGGTGAAGCCGGGCTGCCAGACGCGGAGCGCCGCGCTAAACAGTACCCACACGAGTTCTCTGGCGGCATGAGGCAACGCGCCCTCATCGCTATTGGGCTCGCCGCTCACCCGAAACTGTTGATCGCTGACGAGCCCACGTCCGCGTTGGACGTCACCGTTCAACGCCGCATCTTGGACCACTTAGCGACCATGACGGAAGAGATGGGCACCGCCGTCCTCTTCATCACCCACGACCTCGGCCTAGCAGCTGAGAGGGCTGAACAGTTGGTGGTAATGCACAGGGGCCGCGTCGTTGAGTCGGGTCCCGCGTTGGAGATCCTGCAGGACCCCCAGCACCCTTACACGAAGAGGCTGGTGGCAGCCGCCCCATCCTTGGCTTCGAAACGCATCATTTCAGCCCACGAGGCCGGCATTGAGGTCGCGGAAGAAGAGCTGCTCGGCTCGGGTCTCGGTGAGGTTTCCACTGAAGAGATCGTCCGCGTGGAGAACCTGGTTAAAGAGTTCGACGTGCGGGGCGCCAAAGGTGAGGCGAAAGTGCTGCGCGCCGTGGACGACGTGACCTTCGGGGTGCGGAAAGGGACGACGCTAGCTGTGGTTGGCGAGTCCGGTTCCGGCAAGTCGACGGTAGCGAACATCATTTTGAACCTGCTCGACCCCACTTCCGGGAAAGTGTATTTGGAGGGGCGCGACCTTTCCACGCTGAGCCGCAAGGAACTGTTCGAACTGCGCAGGGTGCTACAAGTGGTGTTCCAGAACCCATACGGGTCACTGGACCCCATGTTCTCCGTGTTCAGGATCATTGAGGAGCCCCTCAAGGTTCACAAGGTGGGCAGTAAATCGGACCGTGTGAAACGGGTGCAGGAGCTACTGGACCTAGTCGCCCTCCCTCGGTCTGCGATGCGCCGCTACCCCAACGAACTTTCTGGTGGTCAGAGGCAACGCGTCGCCATCGCGCGCGCCTTGGCTTTGAACCCTCAAGTAGTGATTTTGGATGAGGCCGTGTCAGCTTTGGACGTCCTCGTGCAAAACCAGATCTTGAACCTGCTGAATGACTTGCAGGCGGAACTGGGACTCACCTACCTGTTCATCACTCACGACTTGGCGGTCGTCCGCCTCATCGCCGACGACCTGGTGGTCATGGAGAACGGGCGTGTCGTCGAGCAGGGGCCGACTGACGAAGTGTTCAACCACCCGAAGCAGGCTTACACGCGTGAACTCATTGACGCTGTGCCGGGCCACAACATTGAGCTTGGGGTTGGCGCCGCGAAATAGGCTGGAATATACGAGAGCTTTAGGGGTCGGGGACGGCCCCTATAGCTTTCGGCGCGCGCGGTCAGCGGCCGTGAGTTTGATCAACGGCGTGTCTTTTGGAGCTCCGAAGCGTGAGTTTCCGTCTGTTTGCGCGGTTTGGAGTCTTCGGACGGGGCACTAATAGTGCCTGGCTGAATGCGTGCTCAAGACTCATGTTCGTGGGCCTAAAACCAACCGGCAAATGACTGCCGTGTGCGCGTGGACGAGCATTGGCGGGGCAAACGTGCCGCCATCCTGTCGCCACTCACTTCGGCTCGGACAAAACCGGGACGAAACCAGCGATCTGGCCCAGGAAAGTTCCAAACTATCCGGTGGCCTCGGGCCATTCAAGGAAAAACCGGCGAAAGACGTGAATGCACCCAATAAACCGGGGTCTCGAAGCGATGGAAGCCTAGGTCCCTCCCCCCAACCGAACACACAGCGAGATTGACACTGTCATCCCACTGCCTTCAACGCTGTACGTTCGGTCGGGGGAACGAACCCTCGCTGTGCGTTCGGTCGGGGGAACGAACCCTCGCTGTGCGTTCGGTGGGGGGGCGCGGGGTTGCGTGTGTGTTCGGTTGGGGTGTCCCGGGAGCCGTCTTGGCGCGCGTTCGGCGTTCATGTCCAGTTGAGACGGAAGTTGGCCCCGCTGCCGCCTCCCTCCACCCTGTTGACGCGCCCTAACCGTGGAAACACCCCACACCCGCAGAGGTGACGGACCCTTTCGGGATCCCAGCCCCAGTACGTGCAACCCAACAGCGGTTTGAGGTCTGGCTTGGGGTCACTAACCCTGTGCAAAGAAACCGGTGATCCTCTCGAGAAAGGATCCAAAACAGCCGGTCGCCTAGAACCACTCAAGAGAAAACGGGAAAAGACGCAAACGCATCAACCGACCGGACGCCAAAACGGCTCTTCATGATTAGGGCTGTGTGTTTGTTGTTTGTGGGGTGATGTTTGTGGC
>CAYFUO010000022.1:0-21758 GCA_964346255.1 uncultured Actinomyces sp.
CGACACGGCAGCGTGTTCAGGGATCCGCATGAACAGGATCTGGTAGGCGCCGAGGACGGCCCCCTCATCCAACCTAGCCCCCCGCCACCACGCGGTTGCGTCCATGGTTTTCTTTCCCGCTGGGGCAACCGTGGAAAGAGCGACCGAACCATCCGAGGTTCCAACCATCACTTTATCTTGAGCCGCCCACACCACCCCAACTCCTGGGCTGGCCACCCGCTGGGGCGCGACCACCCCGAGCTTCATGTTGGTCCCATCCGGCAGTGAAGTCCACGCGCCAGGAGCGGGCAGGCAAGCGCGCACCTGGTTCGAAACCTCATGAGAGGTTCCTGAGAAGTCAACGAAGGCGTCTCCCCGGTTGATTCTCGGGGCGTAAGAGACGTCCGCTCCCCCCTCAATCAGGTCCTCTTGGCTAGTGAACTGGACGGTTCCTTCCGAAATTTGGTGGAGAACCTTTAACACTTGGTCCGCCCCGAGGCCTGCGAGGCGTTCCAGCGCCTCACCCGAAGTGGGGTCCGCGCCGACCTCGTAGGTTTCAATGGAGGCGACCGGCCCGGTATCCATGCCCTCGTCCAAAGAAAAGACGGTAGAAGCGAACTCTTGGTCGCCACGCCAAATGGCGCGCTGCACGGGCGCCGCGCCCCGCAGGTCCGGCAACGCGGAAAAGTGCAGGTTCAACCACCCATGATCGGGCAGGCCCAGCACATCTTTCGACAGGAGAGCCCCGTAAGCGACAACCACACCCACGTCCGCGGAGGCAACGGAGGCCAGTTCTTCAACGCTGGGCCGGTCAGTTTCGATCACGGGGATCCCCCGCTCTTTCGCCCAAGCACCGACCTCACTGTCCACCAGCGCCCTACGCCTACCCCGCCTCTTGGGTTCACGGGTCACGACCCCCACCAGGGTGTGGGGGGAGTCGTAGATCGCTTGAAGGGTTGGGACCGCCACCTCAGGTGTTCCGGCGAACACGACTTTGAGCGGCTTGTTTGTGTCAGCATCAGTCATCGACCATCCTCTGCTTTCTTCACCGTCGATCATGACACGTCACCCACCAAGTCGCTTGGGTTCACGTGCACGGAAAACAAACTGCGCCTCGCTTTCGAAAACTCTTTACGCAGTTCATCCAAGCAGGCCATCAGGCGGGAAGCGTCACTGTTGGCTGCGGATAGAACCAGTCGCACGCCCTCCTCCACCTTCACCCGTCCAACCAGGGTCAATGGGCCCCTCACCTGCCCCGGCAGTGAGACGGTTGCCTCCCCGAACGCGCGCTGAACTTCAGCGAGGACCTCATCCACGGCTTCTTCACTCCCCGTCACGGCAACCACCCACCTGGTCGGGGGGAAACCCAAGAGTTCGCGTTCAGCGAGCACTTCGCTCGCAACCTGGGCTGGGTCCCAGTCTGTGAGGGCGCTCGCCAGGTCTTCCGGGATTTGCCCGACCACTAGGGCTGGACACCTGGGGGCGCCCAGTGCGAGGGCGCCCATCCACCTGCGCAGCGCGTCAACCTTGCTGTCCATGCCGGGCCTGAACGCGGTTCCTGAAGCGCCCGTGATCACGATCGCCGAATACCCCGCGGGGACCAGGGGTTCGGCGCCACCTGTAGCAACCACTATCTGGTTTTCCCCGTCGAGCGTGGTCTTCACCCCCGAGGTGGAAGAGGACACCGTGACTTTCACTTTCGGGAACGCCTGGGTGAGTTCTTCACCGATCCGGTCGGCCCCCACACGAACGTGGGTTTCTTCACCGTCATCCCCGATGAGGGTGGTGTGTCCCTTGGCCACGACTTGGACGAGGACGGGCCCCTTCTCCAGCCCCTGCCTGATCACTTGGTAGGCGGTGTTTGGTAGGCGCATGGAACCGGTGGCCCCCTCATCTTCCGCCTCCGCCTCCCCGAAGAAGCGGACGCGAGGAATGGTCCCCCACACTGCCTCCTTAGAGGGCGTCGCGGACGCGGCCCACCCCTCTTCCACTAAGTATTGGGATTTCACGGAGCGCGCATAACCCGCAACCAACAGGTCAACACCTTCCACGTGGCTGCGCGCCACCCCTACGTCTAGTGCGTCGAAGCGGGGGGTGCGCCTCTCCTTGTACAGGTCGCTCCCATCGTCCCAGATGACCAGGCCCCCAAGTTTGGGGGTTGGCAGCCAAACGGCAGAGCGGGTACCGACCATCACGTCGAAGTCCCCCAGCATCATCTTCAGGTAGGACCTGTAGCGCGCTGCTGCGCTCATCTCGGAGTGGCTGAGCCCAACGCGAAGGCCCGTGGAATCTGCAATGTGGCGGGCTGCAAGAACGCATTCGCTGGCAGTGGGAAACAAGATGACTGCAGTGCGGCCTTCACGATGTTGGGCGCGCGCCGCTGCTGCCACCAAAGGCAAGGCGCCACCCGGGAGAACAGTTGTGACCTGCCGTCGGGGAGCGCGCTCCGCCGGCGCCCCACCCCCCGGTTCTTTCGCCTCTTCCGGTTGCTTGCCAGTCTGAGCTATGTCCGGTTCTTTCTCAACGGAGGCGCGGCGAGTGGGGACGATCAGTGAGAGGACCTGGCTGAGGGACACGGCGTACCGGTCCGCTAGATAGCGGGCCACTTCGATGATGCCGCGGCTCAAGAGGGGCACGGGCGCCACCAGTCGAGAAATTGGGGCTAGGCGTCCCACATGGGAGGTCTGGTCGGACAGGTCGAGGACGAAGCCTGGGGTTAGACGACGACCGAACCGGACCTGCACCTGTGAACCCACCTGGACCCTGCCGACTAGGTTATCGGGGACAACGTAGTCGAAGGGGTGATCCAAGTGAGCAACATCTAAGTCGACTGCAACGCGCGCATACTGTTGTCGGCGTGCTGCGGGGTCCGGCTTACCCTCTTCCTCCTTGACCACAGTGTTCAGGCGGAAACCACTTGGAGCAGGTCTTCAGCGCGGTCCACGGCTTCCCACGGGAAACCGGGGCGACCGAAGTGGCCGTAGGAGGAAGTGTCCTTGTACTGGACGACCCCCGCGTCCAGCAGCTGTAAGTCTTCAATGATCCCAAGTGGCCTCAGATCGAACACTTCGTTGACCGCCGCCGCCAAAACATCATCTTCCACGACCCCCGTCCCGAAAGTGTCCACCATGACCGCAACGGGTTGGGAGGAACCAATCGCGTAAGCGAGCTGCACCTGGCACCTTTTAGCGAGGCCCGCAGCCACCACGTTCTTCGCGATCCACCGCGCCGCGTAAGCGCCACTGCGGTCCACTTTCGAAGGGTCCTTGCCGGAAAACGCGCCACCACCATGTGGGACCGCACCACCGTACGTGTCCACAATGATCTTCCGCCCCGTCAGGCCCGCATCCGCCGCAGGTCCCCCAAGCGTGAATGGTCCCGCCGGGTTCACCAGCAGGCGCGCCTTGGAGAAGTCCAGGTCCAAGCCAGAACTTTCGAGCACCGGCTCAAACACGTTAGTGCGGACAGCCTCCTCCAAGTCAACTTGGGACATTGAAGGAACGTGTTGGGCGGAGACCACCACTGAATCCACTGTGACTGGGCGGTCGCCCTCGTACAACACTGTGGCCTGGGTTTTCCCGTCGGGCAGCAGCCCTGACACGGTGCCCTCTTGGCGCACGCGGGCCAGTTGGCGGGAGAGCTGGTGTGCCAGCCAGATTGGGGTGGGCATGAGATCACTGGTTTCGTCCGTCGCATACCCGAACATGATGCCCTGGTCGCCGGCGCCTTGAGCGTCCCGCGGGTCTACCACCTCCTCCAACTGGCGGGTCTCCAAGGATCGGGTGACGCCGTGGGCGATGTCCGGGCTCTGGGACCCGATCGAGATCGCGACCCCGCACGCGTTCCCGTCGAAGCCGGCTTCGGAGGAGTCGTAGCCGACGCGAAGGATCTCTCTTCGCACTACTTGGGGGATTTCCACGTAAGCGGAGGTGGTCAGTTCCCCCACCACGTTGACCAGTCCCTTGGTCGCCACGGTTTCCACGGCCACCCGCGCATCTGGGTCCTGGAGGAGGATCTCATCCAAGATCGAATCCGAAATGCGGTCGGCGAGCTTGTCGGGGTGACCTTCCGTCACTGACTCGGACGTGTAAGGCCTCAAAGTGACACTCATCAGTGTTCTCTCTCTTCGCCGGCATCAAGTGCCGCGGCGACCCGCAAGAGCAGGTCTTTGGCGACCTGGTTTTTTGTGCCCGAAGTTCCGCCGACGATGCTCCCGTCCGCCTGAAAGTAGGTGAGAGCGTTGTCCACGTTCCCGAAGCCGCGCCCCCCACCAACCGCGTTGACCGCTAGAAAGTCAGCGCCTTTCCGGATCGCTTTTTGGCGCCCAAGCTCTTTCACTTCTTCATCAGACCCCGTTTCCGCACCGAAACCCACTAGGACCGGGGGGCGAAGGGCACCGGTCGCCACATCCGCTAAAATGTCTGGGTTTTGGGTGAGCCTCAACGTGAGTGGGCCACCGTCTTCCCCCTTTTTGATCTTCTTGTCCGCCACCTGCTCGGGAGCGTAGTCGGCGACCGCCGCCGCCATCACCAAAGCGTCCGCACCAACTAGGGCGGCTTCTACTGCGCTTTTCATTTCCGCCGCGGAAGGGGCCAGCACGGCCTCAATGTTCGCTTCAGATGGCAAATCCACTTCTAGGGGGGCGTGGATGAGGGTCACGTTCGCGCCTAGGCTGGCCGCTTGGCGGGCCAAAGCGACGCCCTGCGCCCCAGAGGACCTGTTCCCCAGGTAGCGGACCGGGTCCAACGGTTCTCGGGTTCCCCCAGCGGTGACCACCACCCGCCTACCAGCCAGAGGCCGGCCCCCTGCGGGAGATGATCCGACCGCGTCTGCAACTGCTAGGGCGTAACTGAAAATGTCCTCAGGCTCCGCCATCCTCCCCACCCCCACGTCACCCGAAGATAGGTCCCCTGAGAGCGGCTGGATGACGTGAACACCCCAAGATTCGAGGTCTTCCACGTTCCGTTGCGTCGCAGCGTTTTCCCACATGTTGGTGTGCATGGCGGGAGCAACCACTTTCGGCGCGTCGCTGGCCAACAGGACGTTGCCGAGCAGGTCGGAGGCGAGACCCGCGTACATCTTTGCCAGCAGGTCCGCGGTGGCCGGCGCCACCACAATCAGATCTGTGACCCGCGCGAGTTCAACGTGGCCGACGCCAGTTGCGAACACGCTGGTTGAAACCGGGTTCTCGGACAGCTCCGCCCAGGTTGCGCGTCCCACGAACTGCAGGGACGCTTCCGTGGGTACCACGAACACGTCCCAACCTGCTTTACGGAACAGGCGCACTAGGTAAGCGGACTTGTATGCGGCGATCCCCCCACCAACCCCCACTACGACAGTGGGAGTGTCACTCCTCTTTGTCGGATCCGCCAAGGTCAAGCTTGTCTTTCACGAGCTCCTCCAACGCGATGGAAACCGGCTTGTCCTCCGCCTCAAAGGGGATCACGGGGCCCACGTTCGAAACCTGGTTCGCTTCCAACTGGGTGCGGTAAGCGTTGATTTGGCGCGCACGTTTCGCCGCCAAAATCACTAGAGCGTACTTTGACGGGGCGCGTTCAAGAAGTTCGTCGATTGGGGGGTACGTGATCCCCTGTGGGTCCGCAACGATTCCGGACATAAGCGTCTGTCTCCTTCAGTTGACCTGCGCGGACGCCAAGTGAGCTTGGGCCAGCAAAAATCCAAGTTTAGTCAAGTCCGAGGGCGCTCGCTAGCGCGGCGGCTGTGCGTTCCACGTCATCATTGATGAGGATCACATCAAACTCTTCTTGGGCGGCCAACTCGGTTCTCGCCGTTTGGAGCCGTTTCTCCCTCTCTTCAGCGCCTTCCGTACCCCGCCCTAGGAGGCGGCGCTCCAACTCTTCCCAACTTGGGGGCGCCACAAAAATAGTGGTTGCGTCCTCCAGGTGCTGCTTCACTTGCCGGGCGCCTTCAAGGTCTAACTCCAACAGCACCGGCCCACCGTCAGCCCCCTGGTCGAGCACCCACTGTTTCGGCGTGCCATACCGGTGGTTCCCATGCACTCTCGCCCACTCCAGCAAAGCGTCCTGCGCGACCAGCTCATCGAACTCAGCATCCGAAACGAAGAAGTAGTCGACACCATGCACCTCACCCTCTCGGGGCGGCCGCGTCGTCGCTGAGATAGACAGTGGCAGGTTCGAATGGGCCTCCCTCAGTTTCCGCACGACCGTGCCTTTGCCCACGGCTGTTGGTCCAGCCACCACGAACACTTTTGGCGTCCCGCCTAACGCGGTCTCTTCGAAGTCTCCCTTTCCCATACCTCGATCGTACTGGGTTCCTCAGTCAAAGGTTTCTATCAGCTTCGCTCTTTGCACGGAACCGAGTCCCCTGACCCTCCTAGTTGGAGAGATCCCGATTTCTTCCATGTGCCGTTGTGCTCGCTGCGTGCCGACGCGGGGCAGGGCTTCCAATAGGTTGCGTGCCCGCATCTTCGCTAGAGCCTCTTCCTCATCAGCGAGGTCGAAGAACTCTTGTAGCGTCAGTTCCCGAGCTTTCAGTGCGACCCTGACCTCCGCGCGCCGCTTTCGTGCCTCCGCTGCCTTCGCCAGTGCAGCGCGTCTTTGTTCTTGGGTTAGTTCGGGTAGCGCCATCGCTTTCCCCCTTTTTTCAGCCTGAACCGCGCCCTAAGCCGTGCTGGTCACGGCGCGGAACGATCCAACTCGATTTCACCGTAATAATAGCTGGAGTTGGAGTGTCTTGGGGGCGGTCGTCCCACCTAGTGGCGCGCTACCGCACCTTTAGTTCATATTTCGGACGGTGAAATGAAAAGGTGCTGGTCAGTACTGGTCTAAGAGCAGGTCAAGGTCCTCGTCATCCATGTCCTCACCGCCAGTGGGAACGCCCTCCTCAGCCACTTCCACAGCTGCGGCCTCGTCCGACGGCTCTTCGGAGTCCGCGACATCTTCGACCGGCGCCTCCACAGCGCCCTCGGGCTGGCGAGCCCACGGGTCCTCCAAGGACTCCCTCACCGCGTCCAAAACCCCGTTGATGAAGTCGGGGGAATCGTCTGTGGCCACGGGTTTAGCGACCTTGATGGCCTCATCGATTGCGGTGACCGCTGGGACCTCTTCCCGGTTGAACAGCATCTCCCAAACAGCGACGCGCAAGACAGCGCGGTCCACGGAGGGGATCCGGCTCAACTTCGTGCCCTTGATGTGCTTTTCGAGGAGCGCGTCCACTTCACGCTGCGTGGAAGAAAATCCCTCAACTATCCTCACCGCGTACTCCGGTAGAGGACCCTCATTCGCTGAAGTCTCTTTACGCTCTTCCAGCAGGGTGAGGAGGATGGCTGGTGGGCGGATGAGCCGCTTCTGGTCCGCTTCGAACAGGATGTCGGCAGCGCGGCTACGCGCCCTCGTGCGCCCAACAAACTGGTCTTTCTTCTTTTCCAACGCCAACTCCTTGCTCGGGTTTCCGTGGGTGACAGGTGAGGGTGTTTAGGACAGTGGTCAGTCGTTCGCGCGACCCGCGTAGTCTCCCGTGCGCGTGTCCACTTTGATCAGCGTGTCTGAGTTCATGTAGAGGGGAACCTGCAGTTCGTATCCTGTTTCCACAGTCGCCGGCTTAGTGCCCGCTGAAGACCGGTCTCCCTGGAGGCCCGGGTCCGTCTGCGTGATGCGGAGGGTGACTTGCGCCGGCAGGTCGACCCCGATCACCTGGTTGTCGTAGAAGGAGACGACCGCGCTCTGATTGTCGGTAAGGAAGTTCACAGCGTTACCGACCGCTTCACCACTGATGGGCAGCTGCTCGTACGTGGTGTCATCCATGAAGTAGTAGTCTTCACCGTCGCTGTACAGGTAGGTCATGTTGCGGCGGTCCACAGTCGCGGTCTCAACCTTAACCCCAGCGTTGAAGGTCTTGTCTACTGTCTTTCCGGTCAGGACGTTGCGGAGCTTCGAACGCACGAACGCTGGCCCTTTACCAGGTTTGACGTGCAAGAACTCCACAACCTGCCACAGTCCCCCATCGAGGACCAAAATCATTCCGTTCCGAAGGTCGTTAGTTGTTGCCACGCTTCACTCTTCTCATAGGCCGAACCCACACAGGTTACCCGCGGGTGTTACTTCGAACCTGAGTCTAACCGAACTGTGTTTACGATACTCAATCCGACCTCGAGTGGAGTCGTGTCATCCGTGGCGAAAAAGTGGTCGGTGACCTTCTCAAATGCGGCGTTTAACTCCGCTGTTTGCTGGCGGAACCACGCGCGCGGTGTCCCCATGAAAACGGGTCGTTGCGCGTTCAACCCAGTCCGGTGGGTGAGGGTGTTCAAAGACGCTTCCAAAGCGACGACGGGCGTCCCAGCGGCCCTACACTCCAAGACGGCCCCCATCACGGCATCATCCAAGATCGCCGATGGTGAAAGTGAGACCACGGCGCCAGCGCCAGCCCCACCCTGCCGCAAAACCTCGAGTGCCGCGTCGTTGAGGGAACGGTGCGCTTGACCCACGTCCAAGTTGAACTCGGCGGCGAGTGAGTGGCCGAGCATCTCTTCAGCGACCTCTTCCGACTCAACGAAGGGGGCACTCATCTGCTCCGCGACGGCCTGTCCAACGCTGGTGCGACCACTGCCCGAACACCCCAAGATGACGGCCACCGGGTAGTCGTTTCCAGGTAGCAAGCACGAGTTCAACGGTTCTCCCCTCCCATTTTCAAGATTTTCGCGGCGCTTCTAATGTCTTCCTCCGCCACCTTCGTGACAGCCATTCCGCCCGAGTGGAGCAGGGCGAAGCGGAGGTCCCGGCCACGCGTCTTCTTATCTGAACGCATCGCTGCGAGCAGCGGCTCAATCTCACCGTCATACCGGGTGGGCAGGCCAACAGAAGAGAAGAGTATTTCGTGGCGGGACACCGTTTCATCCCCAATCAGCCTCAAGTGGCGGGCGAGATAGGCGGCGAACACCGCCCCCATCGCCACTGCCTCACCGTGGCGAACCCGGAACTGTTCCTGCTTTTCAATGGCGTGACCCAAGGTGTGACCATAGTTCAAGTGTTCGCGCACCCCGCCCTCCAAGCGGTCCTCGCCAACGACGCGGGCTTTCAACTGGACAGAGCGGACCACCAGCTCCGCCAAAACATCTCGACCCTCACCCGTGCCCCACTCACGAACCCCCAACTTGGGGTTCGCTTCAACTAGCCTGAGGATCTCCTCATCCCCAATGAAGCCCGCCTTCACAACTTCAGCTAGCCCCGCCACGTACTCTTCAGCGGGAAGGGTAGCCAAATAGTTCAGGTCGATGAGGACGGCTCGCGGATCGTGGAAGGCCCCCACTAGGTTCTTGCCCGCCGCAGTGTTGATTCCCGTCTTAGATCCGACGGAGGCGTCCACCATCGCGAGCAGCGACGTTGGTAGGTGAACCACTTGGATGCCACGAGTCCAGGTCGCGGCCAGGAAGCCACCCAAGTCGGTGGTTGCGCCCCCACCGAACGTGACAACCGTGTCTTTGCGGCCAATGCGTTCTTCCCCCATGAGGTCCCAAGCCCGCGCAACCACACTCAGATCTTTACTGCTTTCACCCTCAGGGTGAGTGAACACCACCACCTGTTTGCCCGCGCGGCGCAGTTCCCCCATCACTGGGCCGGCGAAGTCCACCATGGTCTCCGGCAGCACTAGGAACGCTTTTTCGCCCTCCTTAGAGAGAGCGCCAGCGAGGAGGGATGTGGTGCCCCACCCGATGCGGACACAATAGTCGGTTTGAGCAGACACGGGGACCGTCTCCCAACCCAAGAGCTCTCGCAGAACCTGGTTCGCTGCGGCGACGGCGGGTGCGGACGTGGAAATCACTCTCGTGGTTGCGACCTCCCCATACAGGGCCTTCCGTTCCCGCCTGAGACGAGCGATCGTCCACGCAGGGTTGTCTCGCAGCAGGGGGCGGTGAGATTTGCGTTCCACGCGGCGCACCAGCTCCTTATCGGATGCGTCTAACCAGATCACGGTCTGGCCCTCCAAGAAACGCCTCACCCTCACGTCTCCCACAGCGCCGCCACCTAGGGAAATCACTGCGGGCTCATCCCCTGAAGCTAGGATCGTGTCGCGTTCGAGGGCTCGGAAGGCGGCCTCACCGTCCTGTTTGAAGATTTCCGTGATCGACCTGCCGGTCTCCCCCTCGATTCGCTGGTCCACGTCGACGTGGGGCACGCAAAACATGCGTGACAAGATGCGGCCAACCTTGCTTTTCCCGGAGCCCGGCAAACCCACCAAATACCATGGCTGGCTGGGTGGGGGTTCTACTGCTCCCTTAGCCTTCACTTTTTTCTCCCACTTAACTTGAGCCGCTCGATCACATACTGGTCCTGCAAGAGACGTTGAGAACGGACTTCCTCTATGGAATGGCCACCGAACCTCTCCAACAGGGCTTCGGCGACCACCAGCGCAACCATCGCCTCCGCGATGACCGCGCCCGGAACTATTTGCGAAGTGTCGGAGCGCTGGTGGAAAGCCCGAACCTCCTCACCAGTCGCCAGATCTATGGTCGCGAGGGCGCGTGGCACCGTGGAGATGGGTTTGAAGGACACTCGGGCGACGATGGCCTCCCCGTTGGAGGCTCCCCCCTCTATCCCCCCGGCCCGGTTCGAAGCGCGCTGCAGCGAGCGATCTCGCCACCCGATTTCATCGTGTGCTTCACTGCCCCAAGTGCGGCTGGACGCGAGTCCCGCCCCGATTTCCACGGCCTTCGCCGACTGGATCGACATGAGGGCTCCCGCGAGCTTCGCATCCAACTTCCGGGCGCTGTCCACGTGCGTGCCGACCCCTAGGGGAACGTTCCACGCTATGACCTCCGCGGTTCCCCCAACGGTGTCCCCCGCCTGCTTCGCCGCGTCAATCTCAGCGATGAACGCCGCCTCAGCCTCTTGATCCAGCGTGCGGGTTTGGGTCTTGCGCAACGCGGGAAGGTCCTCGCCTGTGGGGAGAACATCACCTGCCGCCTGCGCGCCCCCAATGGACACCACGTGGCCCGCCACAACAATGTCGGCGGCCTCACGCAAAATTTGCTTCGCTATAGCACCCAACGCGACACGCGCGGCGGTTTCCCGCGCTGAAGCCCGCTCTAAGACGTTACGCGCATCTCCGAAACGGTAGGAGAGCATCCCGGTGAGGTCGGCGTGACCGGGACGAGGACGGGTTAGGGGCCGGTTGCGCCCAATTTCCCTCGGGTCGCCCTTACCCGCGTCCACTAACAACTCTGCTTCCTCCACGGGGTCCGGGCTCATCACCTTCTCCCACTTCGGCCACTCACTGTTGCCGATCACAATGGAGATCGGGCCGCCGGTTGTGTACCCGTGTCGGACACCCGTGAGGATCTCCACCTCGTCCTGCTCAAACTTTTGGCGGGCGCCCCTCCCGTGGCCCTGGCGGCGCTCAGCGAGCGCCTCTTTGATTAGGGAGGTGGTCACACTGACCCCTGCGGGGACACCCTCCATCATCGCGACCAGTGCTTTACCGTGCGATTCACCTGCGGTCTGCCAACTCAACATGACCCCAAGTTTCTCACAACGCTCTTCAGAGGGGCATCCTCATCCGCAGGGCAGCCGCCGCCCACACAAACATCCCCCCACCCAACAAGTAGGGGCCTAACGGGAAACGCTTCCGCGCACCACCCTTCCCACCCACTTTCAAGGTGGAGGCGTGCACTCCGCTGGCCAAAACCGCTACGAGAACACCGAACAGAGCCAAAGAAAACGATGTGGTCCCCAACGCCAAGCCGATGAACGGGGCCAACTTGACGTCACCCAACCCCACTTGGCGGGTGACGTAGCCGAAGAGGACGGGCAGCAGCCACACGCCAGCCGAAGCGGCCAGCACCAGCGCCACCTCGGGGGCAGGAGAGAAGAAGAACGCTAAAGCGACCGCTAGCAGGACCTCCACCGCCAAAAGGGTGGTGAGAGCGTCGGGAAGTTTCGAAGAGTAAGAATCCACAAGGATCAGTGGTGCGCCAACCGTCACCAGCGCAACGCCCGCCGCGACGACCACCGCGCTCCCCTCACCCCACTCCCAGGCGCCCGCCCCAAAGATGTTGGCGGGTCCCGCGCCGTAGACGGTGGCCGCCCCGACTAGCAGAACCATCCAGCCGACCGCGCCCGCACTCGGCGCCGCGCCCCCCAAATACTTGCCCGCTATCCTCGGCCACATCCACGCCACCAACGCAGCGTTCGCGAACACGAGGACGCCACCGAAGACGGCATTCACCACCGCCGGATCCATTGCGGTCACTCAGATGAGCCAGCTGCGGTGAGGACCGCGTCAAACACCGGTTCGTACGGGACATCCCGGTTGGTCATGAGCTTCACCTGTGCGATGCCCTGATGGGTGAGCATGGAAAGGGGCGAGGCAACGAAACCTCCAGCCGCCTCAAAAAGGCCCGCCAGAGGGGAGGCGCCACCCGCGTAAGTGACGTCCAAGAGGGTGGCTCCCTCACCTGCCCTCAGGTTGGGGGCGAGGCCCGCTGCAACCTGGGGTGGGATCGTGGAGACAACCACGGGTGCGGCGCCCACCACCGAGGCAACAGACGCCAAGTTGGAGATGGGCACGGCCCTCACATCTAAGCCAACGTCCAACCCCCGCATGAACGCATTGTCTGCTCCGGCAAAGGACCTGCCAACTAAGTTGACGCGGTGGAAGCCCAACGTTCTGAGCGCCGCCATCGTTGAACAGGCGGTAGCCCCAGTCCCGAAGACGACGGGCGCACTACCGTCCTCTTCCGCCAAGGGTTCGCGGTGAAGATGCAGGTCCTTCTCATAAACGATGCTCCCCTCTACCACGCTCTCCCCCTCCTCCTGTGAGGCGGCGGGGCCCTTGACCGTTGGTTTGAGGGTTTCAACTATCCCCTGCACGTCAGTGTTGAAAGCGGCGCTCATCGCGGAAGAGAAAACCACGGTGTTGGCGCTAGCGACCAGCTTCGCCAGCCCATCTGCCGCGTCCACCTCCCCCAAAACCGCTCGCTTCAGTGGGGCAGTGACGCTCAAACCCACACACTGCTCATCGAGGCCGCTGAAGAAAGCGGGTAGAGTCTCCACCTCAACCTGATACTTCCGGTACTGCCAGTCCAACCCGAGGATCTCGTAGGCCGTCTGGTGAAGCACTGGCGACAGTGAGTGGTCGATCGGCGACCCGATCACGGCAGCCCACTTTTGCATCGGATGTCCTCCTCGATGGTTAGGCGGGCCTAACTCAGCACCTGCCCGGGTTCTCCTCACACCAAGTCTTCAACAATTCGGTGTTTTGCGTCTGCTCTTCAATGGTGGAGGCGAACCTCGTTTCACCCGTGTCCAAGTTGATGGTCACGAAGTACAGCCAGTCCCCATCCGCGGGGTTGAGCGCCGCGTCAATCGCTTGCAGTGACGGTGTCGCAATGGGTCCGGGTGGCAGCCCGGCCTTCATGTAAGTGTTGTACGGATTGTCGTTCTCAAGGTCGTGGGTCGTGGGGATCCCGCCGCTCTTACCCACCCCGTAGAGGACCGTGGAGTCCATTTGGAGCAGACCCGCCGTTTCCCCCGCCGTGTCCGCCAACCGGTTTTCGATGACGCGGGCAACCTTCGGTAGGTCCTCCTCGTTAGACACTTCCCGTTCCAACACGGATGCCTTCGTCAGTACCGTCTCCCACTGGTCGGCTTCCACACCCAAGCCCTCCAAGTCTTCCACGGTACGCTGAACCATTTCCTGCAGGACGCTCACGGGGGTGGACGAAGCGGAGAGCTCATAGGAGCCCGCACCTAACCAGCCTTCTAGGTTCCCCTTCGCTTCCTCTGGTAGACCCAGCTCCTCAGTGTTAGCCAGCGCCTCTTCAACCTCTTCAGCGCTGAAACCACCCACTTGGACCAGCTTTTCCGCCACTTGGTCCACGGTTTGGCCCGGATTAACGGTAACCGCGTTATCGATTCGGTTCTCTTCATCAAGCAATGCCGCCAGCGCGGCCGCTGATGTCATGCCGAGCTTCAGGGTGTACGTGCCCGGCTTGATGGTTGCGGACGCAGAGTTGTTGTCAAACGCTTTCTTGAAACCTTCCACAGATTTCACAACCCCAGCATCGACCAGCGTCTGCCCGATGTCCGTGCCCATCTCTCCGGGCATGATGACCACCTCAACGGAGCCCTCCCCGGGCCCCTCAAAGTCGAGGCTCTCCGCCACCTGGACCTCACTCGGTTTGAGCGCAGTGTAAGCAAAGTAGGAGACGCCACCCAAGAACAGGACGGTGAAACCTAGGATCAAAGCGACCCTTAACTTGCTGGGTTTACGCGCTCTCTTTGTTGCGCGTTTCGGCGGGCGAACTGATCCGTTTCTTCCCGGAGCTGAACGCGTGGGAACAGGTTTGGGTTTCGCTTCTTGCGGGGAAGCCCACTTCGGGGAACCTTCATCCCGCTTGGAAGCGGGCGGTTCAGCCTTCTTGGGCTCTCTTTGAGCTTCCTTAGTCAACGCGGGAATCTGGCCCGTATGGTGCACGACTTTGCGTGACGGGTAGGGGAAAGACGCTTTCGGGGCGACAGGTTTAGTCGCTTCAACAGGCTGCTCGGCCGCAGCCCGGCTGACTTTGGGGGTGCCCGTCGGCCTGGTTGAGGCGCCAACTGAAGGCTTCTCAACCTTGGGAGTAGGTTTCGGGGCCTGCTTTGGGGTTTCAGCCGCGGAAGGGGTGGGAGACGCGGTTTCGGACTTTTCTTCGGCCTTGGCTAGGGGGAGCGCCCCAGTTGCCGTTGACAGCGGGATCCTAGAGCCGTGGTACTCGCGTCGGGATGGAAACGGGTGGCTAGTCCGCCCGGCCTCGTTGCCGGTCCTTTCTTCACTCATCGTCTTCTCCGTCTTCTGTTCCGGGGGCAAAAACTGTTTCTCCGGTGGGGCCGCCCATCCGCTCCCTTTCCAATGCGTGCTCCAAAATCACGGTTGCGGCGACCTGATCCACGATGGGTCTTTGGTGTCTTTCACCAATCCCCCGCTCCCTCAACCGCCCTTTGGCCTGCACCGTTGTCCGACGCTCGTCAACTAAGGCGACCCTTACATCAGGCAGCATACCGGCAAGTCGGCCCGCAAATAGCCTAACGGCGCCAGCGGATTTCCCTTCGACACCGCTTAAATGTTTGGGGAGCCCCACCATGATTTGGGCTACCCGCTTCTCCTCACTGATTTTCACCAGCTTTGTGAGGGCCTTCGTCCTCGGGTGAGCGGGGACCGTCTCTAGGGGGACCGCCAAGTCAACGCCCTCGGGCGCGTAGGCCACCCCTATACGGGCGTCCCCCACGTCGATCCCTAACCACGCTCCGCCCCTCAAGAAGCCTCCCGGCCTAGATCCTGCATGGTGGCTAGAGCGTCTTGCAGTTGGTTGTCGTCCGCGCCGCCACCCTGGGCGAGGTCAGGTTTCCCTCCCCCGCCGCCGCCCAGCACCTTCGAGCCGACCCGCACTAGGTCGCCCGCCCGCAGCCCCATCTTCTGGGCCCCCTTGTTGGCAGCAACAACCAGGATCGGCCTGCCCTTCGCCACCCCGCCCACTAGGACCACTGTCGGCTCGTTTTCTCCGAGCCTGTCCCTCACGTCCAAGGCGACACCGCGGACACCGTCAGCGCTGGACACAGTGCCCAAGTCTGACCGAGCGACCCGAACAGACCCGACGCGAGCGGCGCCCTCAGCGATTTCCGCGCCCTTGGCTAGAAGGAGCTGGCCTTGGAGGGCCTGCAACTGCTTGTCGGTGGTTTTCACCTTCTCTAAGAGGGCCTCCACTTTGCCGGGCAGCTCATCGGGGCGGCCCTTCAACAGGTTGGAAAGAGTGGAAACAAGTGCGTGTTCGGTCGCTTGAAACTCGTAAGATGCGTCCGAAACCAGCGCCTCAATCCGGCGGATCCCCGAGCCCACGGAAGACTCAGAAACAATATTCATGCGGCCGATGCTGCCTGTTGATGGAACGTGGGTGCCGATGCACAGCTCTTTCGACCAGTCCCCACCGATCGACACGACCCGCACTTCGTCCCCGTATTTCTCACCGAACAGGGACACCGCGCCCGTCGCTTTCGCGTCCGCGATCCCCATCACCGCGTCGGTGACCTGCAAGTCGCCCATCAGTTTCTCGTTGACGAGCTCCTCCAAGTCCTTCACCTCACGCGTGGTGAGGGCGCTGCCGTGGCGGAAGTCGAACCGCATGCGGCCCGGAGAGTTTTCGCTCCCCGCCTGCAACGCCTCCTTGGACACCACTTCGTGGAGCGCCTTGTGCACCATGTGGGTGGCGGTGTGAGCCCGCGCGATGGCGAGCCTGCGCGAAGTGTCGATCTGGGCGTGAGCCGCATCGCCAACGGCTATGGTGCCGGCCTCAAGGGTCGCCCTATGAAGCGAGAGCCCCTTGATTGGAGACTGAACGTCTCTGACCTGCAGTTCGGCCCCGCCCTCGACCCGCAGAACGCCGGTGTCAGCCAGCTGCCCGCCTGATTCAGCGTAGAAAGGAGTGCGGTCCAAGACGACATCCACCTCGGCGGGTCCCTCAACCACGGGGACGGACTTCCCATCGACCATCAGGCCAGCGATCTTCACTTCCGCTGAACCACTGTCGTACCCAATGAAGGGGGTCGTGCCACCCACTTGGTCGGCGAGGGCGTGGAACACGGACGCGTCCACGTGGCCCACCTTCTTCGCGCGGGCATCCGCGCGAGCACGTTCCCTCTGCTCCTCCATCAGGCGGGAGAACTTAGCGGCGTCAACCTTCACGCCCTTCTCAGCGGCCATCTCCAACGTCAAATCGATGGGGAAACCGTAGGTGTCATGCAGGGCGAAAGCGTCCTCGCCCGGGAGGACAATGTTGTTGCCCCGCGCCTTCTGTTGAGCCTTGTTCACGGCTAAGTCGAAGATTTGGATGCCAGATTCTAGGGTGCGGCGGAACGCTTCCTCCTCTGCGTAAGCGACGTCCTTGATGGTCGCCCAGTTCGCGATCAACTCCGGGTAGGAGGGCGCCATCGCGTCCCTTGAAGTTGGGAGAAGCTCAGGCAGAATCTCGTCGTGAACGCCGAGGAGACGCGCCGAGCGGATAGAACGGCGCAGCAAACGGCGTAGAACGTAGCCCCGCCCATCGTTGCCGGGGCGCACCCCATCGTTGATGAGCATCATTGCGGAGCGAACGTGATCCGCGATCACCCGCATCGCAATGTCATCTTTTTCTTTCGCGCCATACTGGATGCCACTCAAGCGCTCCATGTCGGTGATGACGCCACGGACCTCATCGATCTCATACATGTTCGCTTTGTCTTGGAGGACGAAGGCGAGACGCTCCAAGCCGGCGCCCGTATCAATCGACTTTTCGTCTAGTTCGTGGAGAAGCTCGTAGTTTTTACCCTCGCCCTCACCACGCATGTACTGGTCAAAAACCAGGTTCCATAGTTCCAGGTAGCGGTCACCACCCGGGTCAACGTCACCGCCGACCGCTTCAGGCCCGTACTCCGGGCCCCGGTCGTAGTGCCATTCAGCGCAGGGGCCCGCGGGGCCAGGCTGGCCGGTGTCCCAAAAGTTCTCCGCCATGGGGAGGCGGACGACGTGGGCCGGGTCCAAACCGACCTGTTTGGTGAGAATGTCGTAGGACTCTTTATCTTGATCCCAGATCGTCACCCACAGGCGGTCCGCGTCCAACCCATACTTACCTTCATCCCTACTCCCGGAAAGGAGGTCGAAAGCGTAGTGGATCGCCCCCTCTTTGAAGTAGTCCCCGAAAGAGAAGTTCCCGTTCATTTGGAAGAACGTGCCATGCCTCGTGGTGCGGCCAACATTTTCGATGTCGTTGGTGCGAATGCACTTCTGCACGGAGGCCGCCCTCGGCCACGGCGCCTTCTCCTCCCCCGTTATGTAGGGGATGAACGGCACCATGCCCGCAATCGTGAACAGGATGGACGGGTCAGGGGAAATGAGCGGCACGGAAGGCCGGATCGCGTGGTCTTGGGACTCAAAATAGTCCAGCCACCGCTGACGGATCTCACTTGTCTTCATTTGGTTACTGGCCCTCCTAAACCACTTCGCCCAAGGAAGGGCGAGTCGAGCCCACAGGCCAGCATCGGCTGGGCGCCTCGGGTTCCCGGTAAGCGTGACGCCGCCCCCGCACGCTTGGCAGAGGGCGGCGGCATTTGGTTAACGTGAGTAGTACTCAACAACCATTTGGACGTCGCACTCGACGGGCACGTCAGCCCGCTTCGGACGTTCCACCAAAGTCGCCTTCAGACGCTCAATGTCCACATCCAAGTAGGAGGGAACCTTCGGTAGGACTTCTTGGTGCGCGCCGGCGGCGGCCACCTCGAATGGGACCTTCGCTTGAGATTTCGGCTTCACCTGAATGACTTGGCCCGGCTTCACCCTGTAGGAGGGGATGTCCACCAGTTTCCCGTCCACCAGAATGTGGCGGTGGGTGACCATCTGGCGCGCCTGCGCCATGGTGCGAGCGAAACCGGCCCGCAGGACGAGGGCGTCGAGACGCATTTCGAGCAGCTCAACCAGGTTCTCACCGGCTAGGCCCGGGAGGCGACGCGCGTCGTTGAAGGTGCGGAGCATCTGGTTTTCACGAATGCCGTATTGGGCGCGTAGACGCTGCTTTTCTTTCAAGCGGACCGCGTAGTCAGAGTCTTGACGGCGGCGGGTGCGCCCATGCTCACCGGGCCCGTAGGGTCGACGCTCAAAGAAGCGGACCGACTTCGGGGTCAATGGGATGCCAAGGGCACGAGACTGGCGCACCTGTTTGCGCGCGCGGTTTCCAGAGTTACGAGACACTCATTCTCCTGTATCAGACGTCATGGGAACGTATCAGTCCCCATGGGGCCAACTTCCAAGGGGCAGATCATTGTTTTGCCCCCGCGGCTAAGACCCCAGGTACTTGTTTATTGCAGCCTTGAGCCTAGTCGACTTCTCTGATCCGGCGTATCGCCTCAAGGCGTTTGCTGATGAGGGCTTCCTCACCCCGCTCAGTGGGCTCATAGTATTTTGCGCCCAACAAGTCGTCAGGCAGGTAGGTCTGTTTATCGATGGCGTGCGGCTCATTGTGGGAATAAACATAGCCGTCACCGTGTCCAAGTTTCTTTGCGCCCGCATAGTGGGTGTCCCTCAAATGCAGGGGCACGGGACCCCCTTTGCCCGCTCGCACGTCCGCCAGTGCGCGATCTATCGCCACGTAAGCCGCATTCGACTTGGGGGCGGTAGTCACTGCGATGACAGCCTGGGACAAGATTATGCGTGCTTCAGGCATCCCCACTTGGGCGACCGCTTGAGCGGCCGCTGTCGCCACCTGCAGTGCTGTCGGGTCGGCCATCCCAACGTCCTCGGACGCGCAGATCATGACGCGCCGCGCCACGAACCGGGGGTCCTCCCCCGCCTCCAATGTTCGAGCTAAATAGTGGAGGGCAGCATCCACGTCGGATCCCCGCATCGGCTTGATGAACGCGCTCGCCACATCGTAGTGCTGGTCTTGATCCCAACGGACGAGGGCACGGGCTGCAGCTGTCTCCACGTCCTCTACGCTTACCGTCCGCACTTCCCCACCAAGACCGGACTCCCCCACCTGTTGGGAACCGGTTTCCTTGTCGGCTGCGGCTGCGGCCGCTGACTCCAGCAGGGTCAACGCTTTCCTAGCGTCCCCACCAGCCAACCGCACCAGCGCCTCTTCCGCGCCCACACCAAAAGCCACGGAGCCGTTCAGGCCCCGGTCAGAGGTGACAGCGCGAGCCAGAGTAGCCTTGATGCCCTCCTCATCTAGGGGCTTCAACACGAGCATCAAGGACCTAGACAGGAGGGGTGAGATCACGGAGAAAGAGGGGTTTTCGGTTGTGGCCGCGACCAGCGTCACCCACTGGTTCTCCACAGCGGGCAGGAGAGCATCCTGTTGGGCTTTGGAGAACCTGTGCACCTCATCGATGAACAACACGGTCTGCTCACCGCGCAGCGTCAGGCGACGCTTCGCGTCCGCTATCACTTCCCTCACCTGTTTCACCCCAGAGTCCACCGCTGAGAGCTCCGCGAAGTGGCGTCCAGAATGTCGGGCGATCAGGTAGGCGAGGGTTGTTTTCCCGGTTCCTGGTGGACCCCACAACACCACTGACGGCAGGGAGGCGGCGCCGGGGTCCATGAGGCGAGCCAGTGGGGAGCCGGGCCCAAGTAAGTGTTCTTGGCCGACCAGCTCCTCCACGGTCGCCGGCCGCATCCTCACTGCTAGCGGTGAAGAATCGGTCGGTTTCGGCAACCCCAAGTCGTCAACTGCTTGGGAGGTGAACAGGTCCATTCGGGAAGGGAAGTACTGCTAGTCGAACAGGGAGGTGTCGCCCGCGCCTTGGCGGCGAACCTCCGGGTGGCCGGGGGTGAAGTCTATGACCGTGGTGGCGCCCTCCAACCCGACGGGAGCGTCGACAACCGCATCCACGACCGACCCCACGGCGTCTTCCACGTCAGCAGCGTTCGTGAGGGGCTCTTCTTCCCCGGGCAGGATCAGGGTGGAACACAGCAGTGGCTCCCCGAGCTCCCCAACGATCGCTTGGGTGACCGCGTGGTCGGGTAGCCGCACCCCCACAGTCTTCTTTTTCTTGTTCAAAGTCATGCGGGGAACCAGTTTCGTTCCAGGCAGGATGAACGTGTAGGGGCCGGGCGTGAGCGCCTTGATGGTGCGGAAAGCCTTGTTGTCAACGTGAACGAGCTCCCCCAACTGGCTGAAGGACTCCGTCAACAACGAGAAGTTCTTCTTCTCATCAAGCTTCCGGATCCGCCTGATCCGATCCAGTCCCTCCTTGTTACCCATCGTGCAGGCGATGGCGTAACCGGAATCTGTGGGAATGGCGATCACGCCGCCATCCTTCAGGACATCAACAACTTGCTTGACTTGGCGGGCGCCAGGGTTAACGGGGTGCACTTCAATAGTTTTCATGCCCCCATTCTACAAGTGAGCCCCGACGCGCAGGCGTCAACGCGGACCCATCAGCCCACGTCGACGCCTATTGAAAGGGAACTTACTCGGCCTTTTCGCCGTCAGATGAATCTTCCTCATCCTTCGGCGGGCCGTCCACACCCGTCTCCTTGCGTTGGGCGTCGTCGATCGGTGCGGGCGCACCCGTCAACGGGTCGGAGCCGCCACCAGACTTCGGGAAGGCGATCACCTCGCGGATCGAGTCAGACCCTGAGAGGAGGGCTGCAATCCGGTCCCACCCTAAGGCGATCCCGCCGTGAGGGGGCGCGCCGTATTGGAAAGCGTCAAGGAGGAACCCGAACTTCTCTTGGGCCTCCTCTTCACCTATCCCCATGACCTCGAACACCCGCTCTTGGACCGCGCGCTCGTGGATCCTGATGGAGCCGCCACCAATCTCATTCCCGTTGCAGACAACGTCGTAGGCGCTCGCCAGCGCACTTTGGGGATCAGTGTCGAAGGTGTCGAGGAACTCTGCCTTCGGGGAGGTGAAGGCGTGGTGAACAGCGGTCCACTTGCCCCCACCAATCGCAACGTCGCCCTCTTCTTCAGCCTGGTCTGCAGGTTTGAACATGGGGGCGTCCACCACCCACACGAACGACCAGTCGTCACCACTTAGCAGTCCAAGTCGGTCTGCCACCTCAAGGCGGGTCGCTCCGAGCAACGCACGAGCTTCATCGGGCTGCCCTGCTGCGAAGAAGATGCAGTCGCCGTTCTCGGCCCCGACAGCCTCAGCAAGCCCTTCCCTTTCTTCTTCAGACAGGTTGCGGGCAACTGGCCCACCTAGGGTCCCGTCTTCCGCGATCGTCACGTGGGCAAGTCCCTTGCCGCCGCGTGAACGCGCCCACTTCTGCCATTTGTCGAACGTGCGGCGCGG
>CAYFUO010000023.1:0-21232 GCA_964346255.1 uncultured Actinomyces sp.
AGCCGGGCCGCATGACCCAAAACAAGTGGAAAGAAGCGGTCGCCCGCCTCACCCGCATGCTTCGCTCCGGTATCGCATCCAAAGTCGTGTTGGCTCGCGACATTGTTGTTTCGTCCTCGGCCCCCATCGATGAACGTTTCCTGCTCCAACAGCTCCTGGACCGCTACCCGAACACTTGGGTTTACGCCGCGCGGGGCCTCATTGGGGCGACACCTGAGATGCTCGCCTCCCTACGCAACGAGAAGGTAGTGAGCCGTGTCCTTGCTGGCACGTCAGCACCCGGGGAAGGTGAAAGCCTACTTTCCTCCCTCAAAGACAGGAGCGAACACCATTTAGCGGTTGAGTCCGTGGCCCGCTCACTGGGTCCCCTCGCCGAAGAGATCACGGTCCCCTCAGAGCCGGGACTGCTGGACCTACCGAACGTCACCCACTTGGCGACAGAGGTGGAAGCGACGGTGCCGGGGGGAAACGTGTTGGACATTGTGGACGCACTACACCCGACTGCTGCCGTGTGCGGTACCCCAACTAGGCTCGCCTACCAGATCCTGGATGACTTGGAGGGGACCCGGCGGGGCCGCTACTCGGGCCCTGTGGGTTGGGTGGACGCTGCGGGTGAAGGCGATTTCGGTATCGCCCTACGCTGCGGGCAGCTGTCAGACGACCACCAGCAGATCCGAGTTTTCGCGGGTGGGGGCATCATGCCTGACTCTGTGCCAGACCTGGAGCTCGCTGAGACGCGCGCCAAAATGAAGCCGGTACTGCAAGCTTTAGGGATCGAAGACTAACCCGGCCCCGAACTTGAGGGCGGCCCAACTTGGGGCCGCCCTCGTTCAGCGTTCTTGGAGGATCGCCTGAATGGTTTGGTCCGCGCCATCCCGCACGACGGTCAACGTCACTTCTTGGCCTGGGCTGTAGCGGCGAACATACCCGGTCAGCGAAGAACCAGAGGTCACCGGGTGCCCGTCAATCGCAACGATGACGTCCCCCTGCAGCAGGCCCGCATTGTCCGCGGCGCCCCCCGGAGTCACGGTGGCGACTCCCGCACCCAGCCTCTGCCCACCACTGGAACTGACCGACACCGTCTGGATTTCTACCCCCAGAAGGGCGTGTTGGGCGGACCCAGTGTTGATGATCTGGTCCACGACGGTCTTCACTAGGTCAACCGGGATCGCGAACCCTAAGCCAATAGACCCTGCAGTATCCACGCCCGTCTCCACGGATGCGATAGAGAAGTTGATCCCAATGACCGCGCCCTGCTCGTCGAAGAGTGGACCACCCGAGTTGCCCGGGTTGATGGACGCATCCACTTGGATAGCGTTGGTGACCACTACTTCGTCACCGCTCGACGACCCGTCCGTTTGTCCCTGTACGGCAACGGGACGGTCGAGGGCGGAAATGATGCCCGTCGTTGTCGTGTCAGCAAGCCCAAGCGGAGCTCCGATGGCCATGACCGGCTGACCAACTTCTAGGGCCTCCGAGGACCCGAGCCGCGCGGCGGTGAGGTCGTCCGGCAAAGTGTCCATTTGGATGACTGCAAGGTCAGTAGTTGAGTCCACCCCAACGATGCTGGCCTCAAAGAGGCGACCGTCAAAGGTGGTGACCGTTATCGAACCACCGTTTTCAGCTCCCGACACCACGTGGTAGTTGGAGACTATGTGGCCTGCGTCGTCGATGATCACACCGGATCCCGCAGCGGCAGCGTCCACGCCTTCAGCCCGGATCGACACGGTCGCCGGGCGGACAGCCTCCGCAACGGCCTCCCAGTCGGGAGCCGCAACCGTTTCAGTGACCGGAGGTACCAAGTTCGCTCCAGACTGTAGCTCACCTGTGTCCACGTCCCCCGCACTGGTCGACTCCTCAGATTGGAAGAAATCGAACTCGAAACCCGAGCCCGAAAGAGCGAAGACTGCAGCAATGGTGGCAGCGGACGTGAGCAGCATAGCCACGATGATTGAGAACCAGCCTGGCCCGCGCCGCCTGCCCCGCCCGCCTGACCCGCCCGAGCCTCCAGACCCGCCCGAGCCTCCAGACCCGCCGTAGCCTGCTCCCCCTGAGGCGACCGGAGACACGTAACCGTTTGGTATCCCCTGCTGCGTGTGCGCCCCAAACGCGGCCTGCCGGCTGCTGGGGGCGACTGTGCGTTGGGGGATCCCTGGAGAAACGGGTTGTTTCGGCTCAAACTGCCCGGGCAGTGTCGCTTCGCCCTGGCTGCTCACCTGGATAGCGGGTCCCCGGCTCGGCTCAAAGTTCGGTTGAGTAGGCGGTTCACTGCTGGCGGACGACTGTGGAATAGATGGCTGCGACGTGGGTTCCGTGGGCGGCAAGAACCTGTCAGCACCATCCGACGACGGCTGTCCCTGTGAGGACCCTATCGAGCCCCCCAAGGTGCGTCTCGAGGGGTAGGGGGACTGTGCGCCCCCTGAGGCCGTGGACGAACCTGGACCTGATGGACTGTAAGGGTTAGAGGGTTCAGTCATTTGTGGTTCCTCCCCACCTGTAACGACAAAACTGTGGCGGTACCGGGTCGCCATTAAGCAATCCCGAAGGGCCCAGCGACCGCGCTAATCCTACAATCCTTTCCCTGATCAACGCCTTAGCAGAAGCTGAACTTCAGCTGTGTTTGCTTTAGGCGCAACCGCTACCAGGCTTGCTTCATGCGCCCCACAGCACGCGCTGATGCGCGTCCCACGTCAGCAAATAGGCGGGCAGGATTCGGCAGTTGGACCTCCAGCAGAGACCGTCCCACGACCGGCTTGTCCAAAGCTGACTGCAGGTCGGATAAGTTCTCCACTTGAGTCGCCTGCCAACCGCACGCCTCCGCCACCTGGCCGATGGAAACCTGTTGGGGAACAGCGAAGAACCGCTGGTACATGCTTTCGCTGGCCGCCACCCCATGTTCAAGGGAAGCGAAAATGGTTCCCCCACCGTCACTGAACACCACCAACTGGATGTCCTGGTCACCCGACGGGCGCGCCGCGAGGGAGGGAAGGTCGTAAGTGAAGGTGAGATCCCCAAGGACCGCGCGCATCGGTTTTCCTCGCACCGATTGGGCGCCGAGCGCAAGAGCGATCACCCCGTCGATTCCAGCGAGTCCCCTGTTGGAGAAAACCCCGACGCTGCCGGGCCCACGAGCCGCAAGGTCAAACGCTCTGATGGGGTTTGACGCACCCAACCACAAGTCCGCCCCGCGGCTCGCCTCCCAAATCGCTTGGGCGGCCGTCAAGTGGTTCAACCCCTGAACCGTGTTGAGGATTTCCCCCACTTCCTTCGCGAAAGAGCGCCAAAGGCCCATCCAGCCGTCCGGCCCCCACCGGAAACCCCCTCCTTGCGGGGGAGCTAAACAGGGGACGATGGCGTCCGCGGTCCCCGCCGGGTCCGGCCACTCAGCCGACCCGCTGACAACCACTTTCCGCACGTCCTGCCTGCCAAGCAGCCTAGACACAGGCCGGGTGAGGGTGGGCTTGCCAAGGACCACCACCTGCTCGACGAGGTCGCCCGCAGCCTCCAGAAGCCAAGGGCCGTGTGGGATCCAGCCGGCAGTGTCCGTGAGGTTTGAGGACGGCTCCGCCACCAGTGGAACACCTAGCTGAGCTGCCCCTTGAACCATTTCGCGGGTCGCACTAGCCGCGCACCCAAAGTAGCCCGAGTGACGTCCCGCACCGTCCCCTGCGACGATCATGGTCGCAAGACCCGGGGTGACGACGTCCTCGAACGCAACGGGTTCCCGAGGCAACCCCGGGTGGAAAGTCGGCACGAACCTGGAAGACCCTCCTCCCAGTGACGTGTCCTTTGCGGGGAGAGATTGAGGTGGGGAAGCCTCAAGGATGTCGCCCGCTGGGATTAGCGGTTCCTCGAAAGCAATGTTGAGGTGAACTGGGCCGGGGGAACCTCCCCAACCTTTTGCTCTCTCAACCAACCTTCGAACCTGAGTGCCCACTCCCCTCCACGCCGCCAAGGACGAGTCCCAACTCAGCGCGGGCAGCGACACCCTCGCCACCACAGCCTCACCGAACATGGTGGGTTGACTGGTTGTTTGGGCGGCTCCCGTGCCCTGCACGAAGAATGGGCGGTCCGCAGAGACCACCACCAGTGGGATCCCTTGATGCTGGGCCTCGAGGACGGCTGGGTGCAGCTCCGCGACAGCGGTCCCTGAAGTGGTGAACATCGCGGTGGGCTGCGGTGCGTCTTGTGCGAGTGCGCCGCCCACCGCGAAGAACCCTGCGCCGCGTTCCTCCACGAAGGGCGCCACTTGCGAAAGCCCCTCGTCCTCGTACGCGGAAAGGACGTAAGCGAATGGGGCGTTGCGTGACCCCGGCGCGTACACGAAACGCCTCACCCCGGAGGCAAGTAAAGCGTCGACAACACTTGCTGCCACGCGAATACTGGGAGTCTGTTCTAACCGCGAGTCTTCCCGGCGCGCTCCCCCCACCAGGTGAGGTAAGTGGTGTTCACTCACTGGCCGCGCCACGTTTCACCCGGTCCTCACCCTCATCCCACCATGGGGCGACAGGCCCCTTCGCTAACACGTGCGCCATGTCATTCAGGCGCCTCTCCCACCGGTGGCGCACCTCGTCGTCAACCTGCCGACTCCTAGAAGTGAGAGGCCCCCGCGCCACCTGTAACGCCCGGTCGAGGCTGAGGTTCCCATCCTCAGCGATGAGTGGATCGTCAACCACGTCGGCCGCGAACATGGTCGCAGTGTTGAGCCCACCCGCGTACGGCAGGCGGTCCATCGCAGCAGACATTGCGACGCCCGCAGCCAACCCGATAGAGCTGTCCAGGGCTGAGGAGACCGTGGTGGGCAGCCCCACTCGCCTCGAAACGTCCATTGCCGTCCGGATCCCACCCAGGGGCGCAACCTTCACGACCCCCACGTCCGCCGCCCGCAAGGACCGGACGTCCAACGGGTTCTTCGCGCGGCGGATCGACTCGTCCGCAGCCAATGGAACGTCCGTTAGCTCCCTGAGCTCACTGAGTTCACGCGTGGTTTCCACAGGCTGCTCCGCGTACTCCAAACCGTCCACGGGGCCAGCCGCCTCGTTGAGGGCCGCGAGCGCCACCTCGGCTTCCTCCACGCTCCACGCCGTGTTCGCGTCTACCCTCACCCGGGCGTCATCTCCGTAGAGTTCCGCCATGAGCTCTGCGACCCCGCGGACGCGTTCCACGTCCCTGTCCTCCAAATAGCCGGGGTCCGCGACCTTAACCTTCGCTGTCTTACACCCCCGCTGGGCGAGTATCCGCTTGCGAGCTTCCTCCACTCCCGTCACCGGGATTGTCAGGTTCACGGGGACGAGGGCGCGACGCCAAGGCCCCCCACTCAAACCTTGACTGCATTCGATGCCACTTTGCAGCCAGCGGGCGGATTCTTCAGCGCCGTAGTCCCAGAAGGGGGAAACTTCCCCCCAACCTTCAGGCCCACGAAGAAGGATCCCTTCCCGCACGGTGATCCCACGGAACCTAATGTTCATGGGTAGGGAGAAAACAACAATCTCATCAACGCCACGCAGAACTTCTCGGCTGGTCTCATCCAACTTGGCTCTGGGTAGCGACGATATTCGCGCAATGCTCTCATCAGTCACGCCATGAGTCTATCCATTCCTCCACCTCGCAGCCGCCCGCCCGAGGGCGCCTGAGCCCAACTGGGTATAGTTGGGTGGTGATCATCATCGCTTTAGTTTCTGGGGTCCTAGGGCTCATCCTCTCTTTCGCGTTGCGCCGCGACACTGAACGCGCCCACAAGTTTCGCACCACGGGAGGGTTCGTTGATGAACGTTTCGTGCTCCTGTCACTGCCCGGGTTCTCCATGATGCTGCTCGGCGCCGGCTTCCTTGGCCTGCTCGCACCCGGGGTTGGGGGGTGGCTGGGGAACGTGGTCGGGTGGGCCCTCATGGTCGCCTGTGGGGCGGTGGTGGTCGCCGGCCTCTACCTGTCCGTCCTCGGAATGGGGAAAGGGAAAATACCGGAGGCGTTGAAACCCGAGTGGATGCGGGGCCGCTAAGCCAACCGCGCGGTCACGAAGTCTTGGCGGGGACCGGGCGGGTGGGCCGCGGTGAGGAGCCGGTGGAACGGCTCAGTGTTCCGTGTAAATGGTTTCCGTGTGAGTGCCTTCGGGGAACTTGATCTCGTAGAGGACTTCAGGAATGGGCCCCAAGAAGCCCCAGTCGTCGTCATCCGTGTATTTGGTTCCGAACTCGAAGTGCCAAGGCTCAGGGTTCAGCGTTTCAAACGACTCGTGCTTAGGGTTCCGCCAGCCGTATGTGGGGCCGTTCTCCACCAACCAAACCACTTCCGGGTGGTCGTAGGAGCGGTACCCGGCAATGTCGAAGTCGACAGCCACACCCCAACTGTGGTTTGAAGTGCCAGGCAAAGTGGTCATGGAAGGAGAGGCCGCGTGCACCATCTGCTGCTCGTCGTAGGTCCTGTAACCACTCTGGATTTCTAGGTCGTGCCCGAACTCTTCTTTGAAAGCGGCATTCAACCTTTCAAGATTGGGAAGGGACACGCAAAGCACTTTGTAGTAGCTGTTCCAAGGTATGGGGCAGAGCAGGGAAGGGTCTAAGCGACCGTTTTCAGCTTCACTCAGGTCGGGGAGGTTCTCAGACAGGCGACGGTCCGTCTCCAAACGCACCTGTTCGACCTCCTCCTCCGCGAGGACCTCCTCTAACTCCTCATCGGAGGCGGTCGACAAGTCGACGTGGTCGGGGTCCACCACCTGCAGTTGCACCTTGACTGGCAGCGCCGCCACTGAGCGTTCCAAGTCTTCAATGGCTCCCACCAGATCTGGCTCTTCAGAGAAGCTGCGTGCCACCTCCACGGGCTCAGCGGCCTCCGCTATGTCGGATGCCTCAACCGTCGTCGCAGAAGCGATAGCTGAAAGCGCCCACTCCGGCACCTTCCCCTGCCGGTAGCCTTCCGCTAACCCACTGGGGACGCCCTCAAAAACTTTGTAGCGGTCCTGCAACGCGCCATCAACGATCTCTTGGAGTCCCTCATAACACTCCGCTGCCGCCTCAGTCTTTTCATCACCCTCGTACGACGCGAGCTTCTCCGAGTCCAACAAGGTGAGTGCCGACTGCGCCGCGTTGACCGCCGTGGCGCCTTCTGTTGAAGACACTTCACGGACAACCACGGTCTCCGTTTCAAGAGCAGTTTCGGCAGCCTCAGAGCTCTGGGAAACCTGCAGCCCAACTAAACCAACCGCCAAGGCGACGCCACCCGCGACCGCCATTGCACCGCCGCGCCGAAGGTCCTCCCCAAGAAACACTTGCCTGAGAGTACGCTCGGCGTTGGGTTTATCCTGCTTCCCCCGCCTGTGCCGCACGCCTGTCTCCACTCAAACTCGGTTCGCCTTGCTGCTGCTAACGCTGACCAAAAACCGAGTTTACCAAATGCTGAATGCGATAGTTTGAGGGATATTTAGACTTCGCCCACACCTCTCACCAATAGGGCTTTAGCGGTGTGCAACCTGTTGTCAGCCTGCTCAAACACTAGGGAGCGGGGGCTGGAGAAAACCTCATCCGTGACCTCCACCCCATTCAAGCCGAAGTTATCGTAGACACGCCTACCCAAAGTGGTTTTCAGGTCGTGGTCGGCGGGCATCCTGTGCATGAACTTCGTCTTCTTGCCGGCCTGCTCGAAAAGGTCCTCATCCACCCGGTAAGGCAACAAGACTTTGATCTTCTCTTCCCACACATCAATTGGGTCTGCCATCGACAGCCACGGCCCCGTGGCGAGGAAATCGGATCCCTCCACCGCGTCCACTTTGTCCGTGACCGTCACTTTCCCACCCGACTCTTTAGCCCGACGTTTCGCCATCTTGATGGCCTTCTTGTCGGGCCACATCTCCTTGGGAGCGACGATGCGCACTTTCATCCCCAACATTGCCCCACTCATCATGAGGGACCGCGCCTGCGCGCCCCTAGCGTCACCCACGTACGTGTAAACCACGTTCGACAGGTCCTTACCGCCCGTGTTCTCAACGATCGTCAACGCGTCCGCGAGCGCCTGGGAGGGGAACCAGGAGTCCGTCATCCCGTTCCAAACCGGGATGTCCGCGTGCTTCGCCAACTGTTTAGCGGTCTTCTGTCGGCTCCCCCTATAAACAACACCGTCGTAGAAGGACCCGAGGACCTTCGCCATGTCCTCCGTTGACTCCCGGCGACCCATTTGCACACTGCCCGGGTCCAGGTATGTGCAGGAAGCCCCCTGCTGGGCGGCTGCCACCTCAAAAGCAGCCCGGGTCCTCAACGAAGTTTTCTCGAAGATGAGCGCAATAGTTTTACCCTGCAAATACTGGGTTTCTTCACCGTTCTTCTTCTGCTCCTTCAGGAGGTGGCTCAGGGCCACCAGGTCACGCCAACCTTGGGCGTCCTCGTCCGCCTCCCGCAGCAAACCAGCCCCGGGATTCAAGTACTGTTCAATGTTCGCCATGCCTGCAGCATACGGGTATCTTGGGGGCCGTGGACAATGCCAAAGCTGTTTCGGATACATTTGATGCCTCCCGATGGCGGGAGATTCCAGGGAAAAAGTTTGACGACATCACCTACCACCGTGGGGTTTCGAGGGGTGAGGTGGATGGGCGACCGGCGGGGGAACCGCTTCCGTGGGTGCGCGTCGCGTTCAACCGCCCGGAAGTGCGCAACGCGTTCCGGCCACAAACTGTTGACGAGCTTCTCATAGCCCTTGACCACGCTCGCCAGTCACCTGACGTCGCCGCAGTGATCCTCACCGGCAACGGTCCGAGCCCGAAAGATGGGGGCTACGCTTTTTCCTCCGGTGGGGACCAGAGGGTGCGGGGACGTGACGGTTACCGCTACTCCATGCAAGTGTCCAAGAGCGAGGACAACGAACGGGAGGAAAATGGGGTCGAGGGGGACAGCGTCGACCCCGCGGGGGACGCCAGTGGGGTTGTGGAGCGGGCCGCGGCGGGTAGGCTCCACATTCTAGAAGTGCAGCGGTTGATCCGCTCCATGCCGAAAGTTGTGATCGCCGCGATCAACGGTTGGGCTGCGGGTGGCGGCCACTCACTGGGTGTCGTCTGTGATTTAGCTGTCGCATCCAAGGAGCACGCCCGTTTCAAGCAGACTGACGCTGACGTGGGGTCTTTCGACGCCGGATACGGTTCAGCCCTGCTCGCTAAGCAGGTGGGTGATCGTAGGGCGAGAGAGATCTTCATGCTCGCCCGCACTTACACGGCGGAACAAGCGGAGGCTTGGGGTGCCATCAACGAGGCGGTCCCCCACGACCAGTTGGAGGATAAGGCGATCGAATACTGCCGGATCATCGCCGGCAAATCTCCGCAAGCGATCCGCATGCTCAAGTACGCGTTCAACTTGGCTGAAGACGGGTTGGCGGGCCAACAGTTGTTCGCTGGGGAGGCGACTCGCCTCGCTTACATGACTGATGAGGCGCGTGAGGGGCGGGACTCCTTCATCGAGAAACGTGAACCCGACTGGTCCGCGTTCCCCTACTACTACTAGCCACCAAAGCGGGAAGCGCACCCCACCGACTGAACTGGTGAAGTGCGCCCCTCAAGCGGGCTCAAGCCCGCAACGTTTCCGTCAACCGTGGCTAGTGGTGGACGACCACCACGTCCCCAACGTCCGCCCAGTCGTAGAAGCTCTTCGCGGAATCTACAGGCAAGTTGATGCAGCCGTGCGAACCACCCGAACCAGCGTCGTAGCCGAACTGGGAGCGCCAGTAGGCACCGTGGAGGGCGTAGCCCCCGTTGTAGTAGAGGATCCACGGCACGTTCGGAGTCTCATACCTAGATCCGTCAGAGTTCCCTCCCCGCATCGTTTGGGATGGGACCTTCGCGTAAACCGACCATTGGCCAGTGGGGTTCCCGTACTGTGGGGCGCCCGCGACCATTGGGGCGCTCAGGACTGCTGTGGCCCCCTCAAACCCTGTTGCCGTGAAGGTTGACAGGTTTACGTCGATCCACTTCTCACCTGGCGCGGCTGGGTACGCCAAGTTTTCGGCGCCGTCAGCGATGACCCTCTCAGTCCAGTTGCGTTCGACAACGTCGTAGGCGAGCTGGGCAGAGTAGGGTTCCCCCACATTTTCGAACGAGGACGTGATCCCCTCCACGACAGCGCTCACGTTGTTCGCCGTGAACCCGTCAGACCCCTCTTGGGAAACGGCGACAACCGTTCCCTCAGAGTTGATGTTGCGCACGCCTTCCACGGGTTCAGCGTTGGACTGGTCTGCGACAGCCGTCACCCACTCAGACACCTTCTGGGGGTCCAGCTTTGCGACCAGTGTGTCGCCCTCACCCTCAAAAGCCACCCACGCAGCGCGATCTTGAGGTTCAGGGGCGACCACGTTTTCTTCTCGGTCGACAACCTGGATTTCTTTACCCATCCACGCGTTAGCTGCGTCCGCTGCCGCCTGCACTGACTCTGTCGTGTGGTCGGGCGCGTACTCAACGAGGCTCACTGTCACCGGGGAGAAAGAGAGGTTCTGGGCGTCCGTGACAATGGCGCGCTGCAGCGCCTCCTTGTCTATCGCCACGCCAGGTGCGCTGGTCGAGGCGTTGAACACGTTCGCTTCCCCGTCGTAAGTGACCTCACCGTTGATCGGGTCGATGACCATCTCATCTTGAGACAGGGTTTCGAGCGCTTCATCAAACTCGCTCTGTTTGACTGTGATGACGGGTTCAACATCGTACTTTTTGAACAGGCCCGTCACCCGCGTAACCGGTGAAGCGTTCGGTTCGAAAACCTCTTCAACCGTCTGCGCAACGTCAAAGTGGATACCCGCATCCGCCACAACGACCTCGGCGGGCTCCGACAGTCCGTTCACCGTCACCGTCGCACCATCAACGTCTTGCTCAACAAGTTCACTGACCTGTTGGCGAGTCATCCCACCAACCGGTTTACCCGCAACGCTTGCTCCGGGGAGAGCGTGAGCCTGGTAATAAGCGCCCACGCCAACTAGGCCACCAATGGCCACCAACAACACGGCGACCACACCTGTGATCACCTTGGACTTCCGAGACGCGAATATTCTTTTCATTTCGCGCTGATTCTACCGGAGCGAATCGGGAGGGAAAATGTTGATCACGCTACAGAAAGCGCCAAATCGCGGGTAAAAGAAGCGTGACCAGCGTCTCTTATCCCAATCGTGACTCCATCGTGACCTGACCGTGACCTTTCGTGTCATCGAACCCACAGCCCTCCACGGCCGCCACGCCCACCCTCCACACGCCACTCGGGACCTAAGCTTGAGGCGTGGAAGCGAACCTAGTCGAAGCCCCGACGGGGTTGGAGGGCGCGCAAGAGCTCTACAGTTTGGTTGCCGAAGCCCTTCGTCCTCGCGCCTCTGGTGGCGAGAAGCCGCCCCTTTTAGTCTACGAGGGTGGCCCCAAGACTCGACTGGAACTTGAGGGACGCTTAGAGGGCCGGTCTATCGTTTCCCCGCGGGAGGGGGGCGGCCCACCCGCGTTCATTGTTCTCACTTCCGGTTCAACTGGGAAGCCATCCATGGTGGTGCTCGGCGCCGCCGCCGTATTGGGTGCTGCTCACGCCACCCACGAAGCGTTGGGTGGGGTTGGCCGGTGGGTTGCGGCGCTCCCCCTCCAGCACGTGGCGGGACTCATGGTGCTGGCCCGCTCAGCGGCCGCCGGGATCCCTCCAGCGTTCGCGCTTGGGCCCGGCGCGTTCTCGGTCCAGCGTTTCGCGCGGGCTGTTCTCGCCGCGAAAGAGGAGGACGCACACCAGCGTCTCTACACCGCCCTCGTCTCCAAGCAGCTCAGTGAGGCACTTCAAGATGACCGTGGGGTTGAAGCGCTCCGAGCCCTAAATGCGATTTTGCTGGGTGGCGGCCGGATCGAACCGGAGCTCCTCACGGACGCCGCTGACGCTGGAGTGAACGTGGTGACCACGTATGGGATGACAGAGACGTGTGGGGGTTGCGTTTACGACGGCCAGCCCCTCACCGGCACCCGAATCCGCCTTGAGGATCCGACGCGTGAGGGCGTGGGCCGCATCCTCCTAACCACACCTTCCCTCATGACCGGTTACTTGGATGAAGCTGCCGCGTGGGCAGAAATTGATGGGACCCCCTGGTTTGTCACCTCCGACTTGGGTCGAGTGTACGCTGGCGGGCAGCTTCAAGTTGTTGGGCGCACCGACGACATAGTGAACTCGGGGGGCAAGAAGATTTCCACGACGGCTGTCCAAAACGTTTTGCTGGGTTCGCCGCACGTGGCGGCCGCCCACGTCTTCGGCGTCCCGGACCCCCAGTGGGGTGAGGTCGTAGTGGCAGCAGTGGTGCCCAGCCCCGAAAGTTCCCACCCAGACTTGGGGTCGCTCGCCGTGTCCGTTAGGGATTTGGTGGGAGAGGCCCTCGGCCGGCACGCCGCACCCAAGGTGGTTTTCGAAGTTGAGACGCTACCAACCGGTTCCCTCGGGAAGGTGAATAAACCTGCGGTGGTTGCGCTTTTGGAGCATGCGATTAGCCAAGGGCGGGCTTGGCAACGTTAGATTGAGCTATGGCTTCGTTTCAGGATTGGCTCGAGGGCGCGCGACTGCGGACACTACCCGCGGCGGTGGCACCCGTTTTCATTGGTGTGGGGGCCGCCCAAAACTTGGGTGGCGCGTCGATCGGTAAGTCCCTACTAGCATTCGGGGTGGCTTTAGCACTGCAGGTGGGGGTGAACTTCGCTAACGACTATTCGGATGGGAAGCGCGGCACGGATGAGGTGCGGCTCGGCCCAACCCGACTGACCGCGAGTGGACTGGTGCCCCCCAAAACTGTCCTTGCCATGGCTCTAACCTGTTTCGCGCTCGCCGGCATTTTGGGGCTGGCCCTGATCGCTTGGGCGGGCCAGTGGTGGATGTTAGGGGTGGGTGTGGCAGCGGTCGCTGCCGCATGGTTCTACACGGGTGGTTCCCACCCCTACGGTTACATGGGTGTCGGACTGTCGGAAGTGTTCGTTTTCGTTTTCTTCGGGCTGGTCGCGACCATCGGCACCACCTACGTCCAGTCTTTTTCTGCCCCCTGGTGGTTGTGGCTGGGCGCCAGCGGCATCGGGCTGGTCTCTGTTGCGCTTTTGATGGTCAACAACGTTCGTGACATCCCCACAGACTCCAAGGTGGGTAAAACGACGGTTGCGGTCCGCCTCGGCGACCGGGTCTCTCGGGCTCTCTATGTCACCCTCATCGTGGCCTCAATCATCTTGGGAACGGTTGCCTTGTGGGGTGCGAACGCGCGCTTGGTTGGCAGTGGGCCACTCGTTTGGGGTCCCGCCATTTTTGCTGTCGCAGCCTTTATCGCGTCCGCCCCAGGTGTTCGCGGCGTTCTGAGTGGGGCTGGAGGGAAGGACCTGCTGCCAGCTCTTCGTAACACAGGGCTTTTCGCGCTCGCTTACGGCATTGGTTTGGGGGCACTGTTCGCGTTGGGCGCAGGCACCTTCAGTTAAAGGCAGCCGTTTCCGTCTATCCTTGGTTGCATGGCTCGCGTTCTGCTAATCATTGGGCTTGTCGCCATCACCGTCTACGCTGTCGCCGACTGGGTGGCACGGTCAGGCAAGTGGACCCCCGGTCGCCTAAACCGGTGGGTGTGGCTTGCTGTGATCATTTTCTTGCCGGTTGTGGGTCCGCTCGCGTGGATAATCACGGGGCTGGTGACCCGCGCTGAAGAGCGCCAAGAACGCGCTCGGCCCCTACCTGAGCAACCAACTTTTCAGGCACCTGACGACAACCCAACTGCTGTGGCGGACATTGCGGACCGCATTGCGCGACGACAACGCCGCACCCGCCCGAAACCGAAGTCGCTGAGTGACTTCGCTGATGAGGTGACTCCCCACGATGGGGCCACGGGGTCGGAGAGCGAAAAAGGTGGAGGGGGGTCAAGTGGTCGTTCTGACGAAGAACCGAACGGTCACGAGGATCCTCCCAAAGAGGCCCTCTAACGTTTGGTGGCGGCGGCGCTACTTCCCGGGCTGACGTCCTCAGCCTGCGACAACAGCTCACCTGCCGGCTCCGCGTAAGCCCAGTCAACCAGCCGGTCATCCTCGAAAACAAGTGTGGTGAGAGAAGCTAGCGAGCACTCCCTGTTCATTGGGCTATGCGCCAAACGGTTCCCAGCGAGCGTCCTTTGCACGGTGACCACGGGTAGTTGGTGGGAGACGAGGAGAGCCTCATGCCCCTCCGCTTCAACTAGGGCGGTGGCGACGGCCCTCAGCATACGGGCTTGGATGTCCTCATAAGGTTCCCCCCACGACGGTTCCAATGGGTTCACGAAGAACTTCCAGTTCCTAGGGTGCGCCAGCTGCCAGGGTTTCCGGTGGATCTGGATCCCCTCTAGGTTGGTGCCAGCCTCGATCAGGTCAGCGTTCGCCTCGATCGGCAGGTCGAAGGCACGCGCGGTTGGCAGCGCTGTCTCTTGGGCCCGCAGAAGTGGGGAGGCGTAAACGTGGGTCAGGTCCGCACCAGTTGCGACCAAGTAGTCGGCGACCTCAACAGCCATTTCTTTCCCGAGGGGCGTCAAACCAAACCCCGGGAGCCGCCCGTAGAGAACCCCTTCAGGGTTATCCACTTCACCGTGTCGGAGCAAATGCACTTTTGTCTCAACCATGCGCCCATTGTTCCACGGCGCTCCCCCGCCCGGCAGCCACGCCCACCCGCAAAGAAGTGTGGCCAGCCCAGATGCCTAACCCATGGCACGTAGGATGGTTTCATGGCAGCAAACGAAACTTCACCGTGGATGGCTCCGGAACTCGAGTTTGACGAAAGTGTGCCCGCGGAGAAGGTGGGCGCGTTCTTCGACATTGATGAGACGCTCGTGCGCGGCGCCACCGCCTACTGGGCTGCCAAAGAAATGTTCCGCAGGAGCGTGGTCGACCTGAAAGAGGTGGGCTACGTTGCCCGCCACACCCTCTACTACTTCCTTTTCGGCGAAACCAGCAAAGACAAGGTCGCTTCGCTGATAGACCGGGCCGCGCGCATCATCGAAGGCATCGAACTTGCTGACGTGGAACCTTTAGCTGAGGAAGTGTACGAACAATACTTCGTGCCCAAAGTGTATCGAGCCACGTATGAGCGTCTACGCGAACACGTTGAGGCCGGCCACGCCGTCTACCTAGTGTCCGCAACCCCCTGGCTGATCGCGGAAAGCCTAGCGAGAGCGTTAGGTGCTGCTGGGGGGATCGGGACTCGAACGAAGATTCTTGACGGCAAGTTCGCTGGAGAGTTGGAGGGGGGCCTCATCCACGGTGAGGGGAAGGCTGTGGAGGCGCGGCGCGTCGCTAAAGAGTTGGGCCTCGACTTGGACCAGTCTTGGGCGTACTCCGACTCCGCCAACGACATCCCACTTCTTTCCCTAGTTGGGAACCCAGTGGCAGTGAACCCGGACCGGAAGCTAGCGGCTCACGCGAGGAACTCTGGGTGGCCGGCGGTGCGCGCCTACGACAAGGTGGACGTGGTGAAACGCGTCGCCGGTAAAACTCTGGTCACCGCGGTCGCTGCCGGAGTCCTCTACTTGGGTTTGAAGTCTGCGCGCCGCGGAGGAAGCGCCTTGGGTAGGGCCGCCCGCGGCCACTCCTCCCGCCGGCGCGCACCGCTTGGGGGAGTTGAGTGAGGCGACGCCCCACTCAACTCTCGTTTCAGTTAGCCAACCAAACGGTTGTTTCGCCGGGGACCTTCCCATCCTCTAGGGGGGTTGAGGTGAGGATCACTTCACCGTCGGGAAGATCGACGGGTGTTTCTCCGAAGTTCATGAGTACGCGCCACCCGTTGGGGCGCACGAACTGCAGCACGTCTTCGTTCCCAGAGTCTTCCCACACCAGTTCTTCTTCAGCGATCAAGTTCCGACGTTTCGCGAGGGCCTCCCTGTAGAAGTTCAACGTCGACTCTGCGTCAGCATCTTCGACGGAAACCGCGTGGGATGCGAACCAGTCTGGCTGCGGGAAGTGAGGAGCATCCGAGCCGAACCCGAAACCTTCAGCCTGCTGCGCAGTCCAAGGTAGCGGCACGCGGCAGCCGTCCCGACCGATTTCCACGCCGGGAGAGTTGAAGAACGTGGGGTCTTGGCGGTGTTCGTCAGCGATATCGCCAACCTCGTGAAGCCCGAGTTCTTCACCTTGATACATGTAGGTTGAACCGGGTAGGCCCAGCAGGAACATGATGGCCGCGTCCGCCCTCCGGTTTCCCCTCTCCACGTCAACATCACTTGGCGCCCCACCTTTCAGGAGCCACTTGTTTCCGATGTTGCCGTCTTCGTCCTCGTACTGGTCGAGGCCGTAGCGTGACGGGTGACGGATCACGTCGTGGTTGGAAAGAACCCAGGTGCTGGAGGAACCCGCCTCTTTCGCTTCCGCGAGGTTCCTAGAAATGATTTCCTTGAACTCTGCTGCGTCGAACTTGGCTTTCAGGAGGTCGAAGTTGAACGCTTGGCCCAGTTCTTCTTTGGTGGCGTAGGCGGTGCGCCGTTTCGCGTCCACCCACGCTTCCCCAACGGCCATTCGTGCCGGCTTGTACTGGTTGAAGATTTTCCTCCAAGCCTTGTAAACGTCGTGCACTTCGTCCCGGTCGTCGACGGGGTGGTTCCCGTCTCGGGGCATCGCCTCCAGTTCCGCGAAAGTTGGGAGAGGGTCTGACCCGAGGATCAGGTCCATGTCTTTGGTGAGGTTCGCTGCCACGTCGATGCGGAAACCGTCCACGCCCATGTCTGACCAGAAGCGGATGATGTCCTCAAACTCTTCCCGCACTTCAGGGTTGGACCAGTTCAGGTCGGGCTGTTCCACAGCGAAGGTGTGCAGGTAGTATTGTCCGTCCTCCACCTGCTCCCACTGGGACCCACCGAACATGGCGACCCAGTCCGAGGGCGGACCCACTTCCCCGTCCTCGCCCACGACGCCGTCACGGAAAATGTAGCGTTCACGCGCTTTGGATCCCTTGGGGGACGCTAGCGCTTCTTGGAACCAGACGTGCTGGTCAGACGTGTGGTTGGGGACGATGTCGATGATCACTTTGATGCCCGCCTCATGGAGGGTGTCAAGCATCTCTTTGAAGTCTTCTAACGTGCCGAGCTGTGGGGACACGTCCCTGTAGTCAGCCACGTCATACCCCCCGTCAGCGAGCTCTGAGGGGTAGAAGGGGCTGAGCCAAACCGCGTCGACACCCAGGTCCTTCAGGTAGGGGACTTTCTGGGTGATCCCGGGAAGGTCTCCTAGACCGTCAGCGTTGCTGTCATAAAAGCTGCGGGGATAAATCTGGTAGACGACGGCTTGCCGCCACCAATCCTCTTCTGAGACTTCCACTGGGACGATGCTGTTTGGATTGTTGGTCATGGGCCCCTCTTTCATCTTGTAGCTTGAGTCGCTGGCTGTCCGCTGTGGCTACCGGAAGCGGTGCGTCCAATAACCATGCGGACCTAGCCACCAGCTTCGTTGAAGCGACCACCCATTTCCACACTTGTTTGGGAATGTGCCCAAACGCCCAGCTCCAAACGCCCAGTTGAGTACCCGCGGACGTTGACGCTTGAGGGGCTCAGGCAGCGTCGTACAGGGCCCGCAAGGCAGTGTCGAAGTCAGCGTCCTCGATACCAACGATGATGGACATCTCTGACGCGCCCTGAGTGATGGAGCGGATGTTGACGCCCGCTTCCGCTAGGGACGTGAAGATGCGTGCCGCGATGCCGGGCGTGCGCACCATCCCTCGCCCCACGATCGCGATGAGCGCAATACCTTCCTCCACGTTGATCGTGTCGGGTTTGCAGTAAATGTTGAGTTCGGCGATGACCTTCTTCAACTTGAAACGCAGCTCTTCACTGCTGGTGATGACAGACACGGAGTCAATGCCGGAGGGGATGTGGGCGACTGACACCCCGTTAGTTTCGAAAACGGAAACGAGCTTGCGCAAGAAACCCTGTTCCGCGTCAACCAGAGCTTTCTCTAAGGTGAGCACGGTGAAATCCCGCATCCCCGCGATCCCAGTGATCCCAACGAACCCTTGGTCCCCATTGTCCCGAACAATGAGGGTCCCCGGGTTTTCAGGTTCCAGCGTGGAACACACCCTGATCGGTATGCCCTTTTGGCGGACTGGGAAGATCGCTTCCTCGTGCAGCACGGAGGCACCCATGTAGGACAGTTCGCGCAACTCTTTGTAGGTGACGGTCGCAATCGGTTTAGGGTTCTCCACGATCCGGGGGTCCGCCTGCAGGAAGCCGGGAACGTCCGTCCAGTTTTCGTACAGGTCAGCGTCGGCCGCTTGGGCGACGATCGCCCCCGTCACGTCGGAGCCACCCCGAGAGAACGTGTGAACCGCGCCGTCTTCGTCAGCGCCGTAGAAGCCGGGGATCACTATCCCACCCGACTCCTCTAGGGCGGGGGTGAGCCGCTCAAGCGTCTCAGCCTCCTTGTATTTGCCACCCCCAGAGAAGACGATGACGTCGGCGGCGTCCACGAACCTGTACCCCAAGTAGTCGGCTAGCAGCAGAGCATTCAAGTATTCGCCGCGACTCGCAACATAGTCGGCGGAGGCGCCCTCCTGGATTTCTGAGCGGATCTTCGCTAACTCACCGGCAACATCGGAGGTGAGTCCAAGCTCTTCCGCTATCCCCTTGTAGCGTTCCTCCAGCATCGCGAACACTTCAGAAATGTCGATGTTGTGTTCCGCTAACTGCTGGCACATGAGGAGGAGGTCGGTTACCTTGTGGTCTTTGTCGGTTCGCTTGCCCGGCGCGGAAGTGACAACGATGCGGCGCGCGGGGTCCGCGGTGACGATCTCACGAACCCTTTTGAACCTTTCGGCGTCCGCAACAGAGCTGCCACCGAACTTGGTTACAACCAGCCTGCCCATTAGAACCCCCAAACCGACGTTGACGGCGGTGACATGGGTGTTCCACTCGTCCTCGTCCAGCCGCCCATATTAGCGCCTCACCCACCACGGTGGGGAGCCCGCTAAGTGTGAGACGCGGGGCAATCGCGAAGCAGCGCGTAAACGGGTAGGTTTAAAGCCGCTTAAATGTTTGGCCGAATCGGCCCAGTCCAACAAACGGAGGAAACAATGAGTGACCACCACCATTCGTCACACAAGGAGAACCTGAACCGGCGGGAACGCCGCGCGGAAGGCCACGCCCTGCACGAGGAAACGTTGGACTCGAATGAAGACCTGACCGCGAACGTCGGCGAGTATGAGGACAAGAACATCCAGACGGGTGCCGGCGAACACACTCCAGGGTCGAACCCGAACCGTGAGTGGGCGGTGGACGAGCGTCAAGCAGAGGCAAACGACGCACAGTAAGTTCGCCGCTAGGTCCGCTGCCGGACCTCATCTTTGATCCCGCCTGCCACTAACGCCGACACGGCTGCAGGCGGGTTCTTGCTGCCCGGAAAGAACCCGCGCCACTACTGATCGGGGCGCTGGCCTCCAGGTCTTCCTCTCACCTGTGAGCAGGTTGAGAGTGCCTGCCCGATATCCCACAGGATCTTACTTACCATGACCCTTGGGCGTACAGTCTTGCGTGATTAGGAAGGCGGGAGGAGAAAGGTTGGCTAAAGGAGCGTTCATTGAGACCTTTAAGAAGGTGCGCCAAGAGTCTGGGCTAACCATTTTGAAGATGCTGGCCACCGCGCTAGCGGCGATCACGATGGCTGTCGTCTCTTCCCGGCTAACCACGGTCGTGAACTCCCTGATCCTCACCGGACTCGTGTCCGTGGGGTCAGCCCTGGTGAACGAGTTCTACCGCACGGTCCTCACCGTGGGTGCGGAGCGCACAAGAACTGTTGTGGCCCCCATCATTGGCGTGGAAGGGGACGAGGATCGCGTGCAGCCCCAGCCAGCCGAGGAAGCCGATGGCAGCACGCCCGATGACGCAGCTCCAGCACCCGCATCCCCCAAGTCGACGTCCAGTGAGACGGTGGCTGCCGCCACGTCTGATGAAGGCGCCAGTGAAACACACTTGGCACCCGAGGGCGGCTCCGAGGTTGACGTGCCCGAAGGTGGGGAAGGTGCGGGCTCCCAGCCCAACAAGTGGGCTCTCTTCTGGTACAGGGTCCGACACAATCAGGTGATCCAAATGTCCCTGATCTTCGCTGTAGTTTCACTGATCACCTTGGGTGTCTCCTACACGGTGGCGGCGAAGGCGGGGGGAACCGAAATCAACGTTCACGAAACCCACGTGTCCCAGTCCCTGTCGGAGGAAGACAGGGAACTGTTGGAGCAGGCCGCGAAGGGTTCCGAGGGGGAAGATAAAGAAGTCGCGACCACTGAAACCCCTGAGACCCCTGAGACCCCCACAGACCCCACGGACTCAGACGCCGACCTCGAACAGCAGATCCAAGACCTTCAGGCTGAAAACAGCGCCCTGCAGGAAACGATCGCTGGCCTGCAGGACGCTCTCAACAATGAAACTTCTAAGGTGGACAGTCTGATTAGTCGAGTGGAGGCTCTGGAATCCCAGATGACCGCCCCCCCACCCGACGTTGGTGAAGACGGTTAGTCAGCCACTTCCACGCGGATGGTAGAGGCGACCTGCATGACGCCAGGCAGGTCCTTCAGGTCCTCAACCACTTTCGCCAACTCACCTTCGGTTGCGCGGTGAGTGACTATCAGTAGGGTCGCTAGGCGCGCCCCCTCAACCTCACACGCCTCACAACCACTCTGCTTAACTGACTTGATAGACACCCCATTGTCAGCGAAAACCCCAGCCACCTCAGCGAGGACCCCCGCCCGGTCTTGGACGACAAGGCGAATCTGGTAGCGCGTGACCGCCACGTCAGCGTCCAGGAGGGGGAGGTTCGCGTACACGAGTTCACGGGGTGCGTTGCCACCGGAAACTATGTGGCCCGCGCCCGCAACCACGTCCGACAGGACTGCGGTGGCGGTGGGGGCGCCGCCAGCCCCGGCGCCGAAGAAGATGAGTCGACCGGCGGACGCGCCATCCACTGCAACAGCGTTGTCTGGCCCACCCACGCTCGCCATTGGACTGTCTTTTGAGACGAGGGTCGGGTGGACGCGCACAGCAATCCCCTCCTGCCCGTCCTCGTCCACCATCCGTTCCGCGATGGCCAACAGTTTCACGACGTGGCCCATTTCGTTCGCTTCCACGATGTCTTCAGGAGTGATCTGGGTGATCCCCTCCACCTTCACGTCGTCAATGCTGACCCGCGTGTGGAATGCGAGAGACGCCAAGATCGCTGCTTTAGCTGCGGCGTCCAACCCCTCGACGTCGGCGGTGGGGTCCGCCTCCGCGAAGCCTAAGCGCTGCGCTTCAGCGAGAGCCTCCT
>CAYFUO010000024.1:0-21185 GCA_964346255.1 uncultured Actinomyces sp.
AACGCAAGCTTGCAAAAGCTATCAAGAACGCCCGAGAAATGGCGCTTCTCCCCTACTCGACCACGGGTCGCTGAGGAAGGAACGTAAACGCAAATGGCAACAAAACTAATCCTTCAACGCGACGTTGAAAACCTCGGTATCGCCGGTGACGTGGTAGAAGTCAAGGACGGGTACGCCCGCAACTTCCTGCTGCCACGCCGCTACGCGGTCCTGTGGACCAAGGGCGCGCAGCGCCACTTGGATCGGGAGTCTGAACTGCGCCGCAAGCATGAGATCACGACTGTTGAAGAGGCCATCGCTCTTCGTGACCGCATCGCTGAGGAACCAGTCGTCACAATCCAGACGAGGGCGGGCGACACTGGCCGACTATTCGGTGCTGTCACAGCCCGCATGATCGCAGGGAAAATGCAGGAGCAGTATGGCACACCGTTTGATGCGCGCGCCATCTCTTTTGAGGGCCCCATCAAGTCGACCGGAACGTACGACGCCTCCATCCGACTGTTGGATGACGTGAGCGCACCCTTCGAGGTGAACGTGACCGTTGAGGAAGACTAACAGCGGCAACACACTGTGAGTGGGTCCCACGGGCTTCAAGCCCGTGGGACCCACTTCTTTCACCCGCGCAGGTCTGGTCGTCTCACGTTCTTCCTCGGGTTGAGGCGTAGTTTCTGACCTTTGCGAAGCAATGTCCGCCACCGTCGCCTCAACCTAGATTTACTGCACGCTCAAACCGAACGCGTGACCCTCTGCATGCACACGCCGAACGCGCGCCCCTCTACACACCCGGACTGAGGCGCGCGGGGTGCACACGGACGTTCAAGAAAGTGTGTTGTCACGGCTCCGGCTCGGGCTCCGGCTCCGGTTCCGGCTCCGGCTCCGGCTCCGGCTCGGGCTCGGGCTCCGGCTCCGGCTCCGGTTCCGGCTCCGGCTCCGGCTCCGGCTCAGGTTCCGGCTCGGGCTCCGGTGCAACTGGCGCGACCGGTTCTGGCTCCGGCTGTTGGATGGATGAGCTGTCATACCAAGAGAAGGGGATGTCCTCCAAGCCGTCCAAGGCCTTCTGCATGTACGCCATCCACACGTCGACAGGCCAATCCCCACCGTGGAACCCAGACACCCAGCCCAAAGAAGGCAACGGGAGCTCCTCCCCGTCCTCTCCCACGTTGTACATCGACACTGCGGTCGTCATCTGAGGGACGAAACCAACGAACTGCGCGGACTTCGACTCCTCACTAGTGCCCGTCTTACCGCCCATGCTTCGCCCGAACTCAGCCACCCGGTAAGCGGTGCCCCCCGCCTCCAAGGGTGCCTCCAAGGCGGGGAGGATTGTTGAGACCACCTCTGCCGGGAAAACCCTCTCCTTGGCGACTGAGGCTTCGTACACGGCGTTGTCGTTGGAGTCCAACACCTCTCTCACAATGTGGGGGGTGACCTTCTCACCCCCGTTCGCGAGTGTTGAGAACGCGTGGGAAATATCGATGTTGTGCACTGCCGCTGAACCCAACACGTTCGTCAGGTTCGCCTCCAAACCTGGAGTGTCCTCTGGGATCCCAGCCTCAATGACCGTATCCATGAACGTCTTCGGACCGATGTCCTCGTTCAACGCTACGAACGCCGTGTTAGCTGAAACCTTCGTCGCTTGAATCAAGTTGATCTGCCCGTAGGAAGTGTTGCTGACGTTCTGAACTGTTATGTCGTGGAACGTTTGGGGGGAGTTGGCGTCAAACGTCGTGTACAAGGATCCGCCGTCTTCCACGTATGGGATCAAGGCAAACGGTTTCAGAACAGACCCTGCCTGAGCGCTTTCTTGGGTCACAGCGTTGATTTGGCGTCTCTGATAATCGCCACCCGCGTACTCCGCCACAATCTCGCCCGTGGCGTTGTCGATGGAGGACAAGGCAACCTGGACGGAGGCCGGTGTGTCTTCCGGCATCACGTTGACAGCCTCAACAGCCGCCAACTGGAGGCTGTGATCGATGGTGGAAACCACTTTGAGTCCCCCCGTGCCTATCTCCTCTTCGGTGAACGACCCGGTGGACACCAGCTCTGTTCGCACCTGCTCTAGGAGGTACCCTTCCCATCCACTCAACACTTCAACGCTTTGGCCTGGTGGAATCGTTTCGGGAAACGTCTGTTCAGCAGCCATTTCGGCGGTGATCCATTCGTCCTCCACCATCAGGTCCAGGACCCTCTGCCACCTTTCGTGCGCCATCTCAGGATCCTCAGCTGGGTCCCATATGCTCGGGGCGGGGATTATCCCTGCGAGCAGCGCCGCTTCGGACAGGGTGAGGGCCTCAGCGTCCACCCCAAAATACGCTTGAGCGGCAGCCTCGATGCCGTAAGTGTTCCTACCAAAGTAGATGGTGTTCATGTAGTTCGACAGGATCTCTTCTTTACTTTGAGACCTGTTGATTTTCAGCGCTATCAGCGCCTCATCCATCTTGTCGAAGTAAGTTTTGTCTTTTGCACCCAAATAGTAGTTTTCCACGTACTGCTGGGAGAGTGTTGAAGCGCCCTGTCTAGCACCGCCACGCAGGTTGTTCACCGCGGCCCTAGCGATGCCCTTCAAGTCCACGCCCGCATTCGTGTAGAACGTGCGGTCCTCAGAAGCGATGACGGCGGCAGTGACGTAAGGGGGTAGGTCTTCAATGTCGATGACCGTGCGGTTCACCTCTGAGAAGCGCCCCATTTCCGTTTCGCCATCGTCGTAGTAGACGACGGTCGTTTGGGCGAGGGCGAAATCGCTTGGGGGCGGAACTGTCGCCCGGTTATAGGCGTAGAGGAAGATTCCCGCGAAACCTATGATTCCCAGTAAGAACACTAGGAAGAAGCCGAGAACCGCCTTTTTCCAAAAGGGTTTCCTCTTCGTTGACGCTGTTGAAGCCACGGCGCTCGCCACCTCTCCCCCACCTGTTGACACACCATCCGATTGGACGCCGTTGGCCGCTGCGACCGTTGAGGGACTCGTCCACGCTACCCCCCTAGCCTCCTGGGCGGCCGGTGCCCCCTGAGGACCGCCGTCAGCGGCCCCACTCGGGCCCCCCGGTTGGGAGTTTTCTTGACTGTGCCTAGCTGCCCTCCTCGGGAAGGGCGATTCGACTCCACTTGAACCGTCAGAACCAGGTTGGGTCATCGCGAACCTCACTTCGAATGGCTGGCTGGCGCCCCCACTTAAAGGTGCGTCCTGCTTTGGTCCCTACAGTAGTGGACGGGCGACCGCTGGCAACTCATCGAACTGTGGGTTTGCGCAAGGAAACGTCAGTCGGACCCGCCTCTTTGGCGTTCCTCCCACCAGTCGAGCAGACGTTGCGTCGCCACTTCCTCCCCTAAAACGCCTTCCTCCATTCGGAGGGACAACAGAAACTTGTAAGCTTCCCCAACCTGTTTGGATGGAGACAAGTTGAGGAGCGCCATGATCTGTTCCCCATCCAGCTCCGGCCGAATCGAGTCCAACTCTTCCTGCTCAGCCAGCGCGGCAATGCGGGATTCGAGGTCGTCGTACGCGGCCGCCAAGTAGGCGGCTTTCCTTCTGTTTCGGGTGGTGACGTCCGCCCTCGTCAGAAGATGTAAACGTTCAAGTTGGTTCCCTGCGTCTGCAACGTATCGGCGAACGGCGGCGTCAGTCCACTTCTGCTCACCGTATCCGTGGAACCGCTGGTGGCCGGCCACCAAGTCGGTCACAGCTTTGATGGTCGCATTGTCGAACCGGAGCTTCTTCATCCGGTTGCGGGTGATCTTCGCTCCCACAGCCTCATGGTGGTGGAACGTGACCCGGTTCCCCTCAAAACGGCGTGTGGCTGGCTTGCCGATGTCGTGCATCAGAGCAGCGAAACGCAAAATGAAGTCGGGGCCGGGAACCGGACCGTCCTCATCAGTTTCCAACGCTACCGCCCGATCGAGGACGGTGAGCGTGTGCTCGTACACGTCCTTGTGGCGCCCATGCTCATCCACCGTGTCCTTCAAAGCGAGAAGTTCCGGCAGAACGTATTGGGCGACCCCCGTGTGAACTAGAAGCTCCAGTCCACGCCTTGGGAAGGGTGATGTGATGAGCCGTTCCAGTTCACTGCGCACCCTCTCCGAGGACACGATCTCCAAACGGGAAGCCTCCTCACTCATGGCCCGCATGACCTCTAAGTCCACGTCCACACCCAACTGCGCCGCGAACCTGGCGGCCCTCATCATGCGGAGAGGGTCGTCACGGAAGGACTGGGTGGCAGACTTCGGCGTTTTGAGGACACCTTCCGCTAAGTCCTCCAACCCATCGAATGGGTCCACTAGCCGCATGCCCGGCAACACCATTGCCATCGCGTTGATGGTGAAGTCTCGCCGCGACAAGTCGCCCTCTAAAGAGTCACCGAACTGGACGGAGGGTTTGCGGGAGTCCTCCTCGTATTCTTCAGTCCTGTAAGTGGTGACCTCAACGACGAGGTCCCCCTTGCGGCACGCTATCGTCCCGAACGCGCGTCCAACACTCCACATGCTGTCCGCCCAGCCCGCAAGGATTTCCTCGGTCTCCTCGGGCCGCGCGGAAGTGGTGAGGTCCAAGTCGTGGGCGGCTTCACCCAAAAAGGCGTCGCGGACGGGCCCACCAACGAGGGAGATTTCGTGTCCGGCCTCGTCGAACAGGTGGGCGAGATCCAAAATGGGTGCCGGTAGTGCCCCAAGCACGCGCTGAGCGTTCACTAACATGGCTGGAATGTCTCCTCGACCAACCAACGCCAAGTTCGCTTCCCTAGACGCTCTCACCTGCGAACTCACCAAATCTGACCTCCCACTCACGTTTTCGACACTGCCCGCCCTAGATTGCCACTCCACACTGGCAATTGACGAGTTTATGCGACCACGGCCCTAAGCTGGGGTCATGCACACTGAACAGAAGCGGGACAGCGGGCAACGGTTCGTACGCTCCCGCAAAGCGACGCTGACGCTAGGTGTGCGCGCGCCGAAAAGATTCAGACAAAACGTCCCTCAAACAACCGTGCATGAAACGTCCGCCGGGGGGCTGTGCATCAAAGTGGAAGACGGCGAACCGTACGTGGCGGTCATTTTGCGGCGCAACCGGGGTGGGAGACTCGAATGGTGCCTCCCCAAAGGGCACTTAGAAGAAGGGGAAACAACTGAGGACGCAGCCGTCCGCGAAATCAGGGAAGAAACTGGGGTCAGCGGCACCGTCATATGCCACCTGTCGTCAGTCGAATACTGGTTTAAAGGTTCCCACGCCCGCGTACACAAAATGGTCCACCACTATCTCACCGAGTACACGGGTGGCACCATAACCGCCGAGAATGACCCCGACCGGGAAGCTGAAGACGCGGCTTGGGTGAAACTGAAGGCGGCACCCGAGGTTTTGAGCTACGCGAACGAAAGACGAGTCGCGCGGATCGCTTTGGACCTGCTCTACCCCAAAGAAGAACGCTGAAGTGGTGGCACCCCAAAGAGGGGGCATCCAAAGTTGGACGCCGACAGAAACGAAGCGCCCCAGGTGGGGGCGGCCGGCAAGACTTGTCGTCCTCGTGGGAAGCATTTTCCTAGCACTCGCGATCGGGTGGGTGCAGCCCGGTTGGGCAACCCCGAATGATGCTGACCCGTTTGAGGAAGAAGACTCTACGGGTGAGGGAACCGCACTGCCACCGGCAGACGGCGAGCAGCGGGGCACTCTGGCGCGCCCAACTGTCGAGATCCTAAGTATCAGCCCAGCCATCCTCACGGACGAGGACACCATCACTATTCGCGTCAAGCTCTCAGGCTTCCCAAAAGGGGAGCAAGACGTGCACCTTGCTGCCTTCATGGGAGCGGACCCACTCGCAAGTGAGGAGGAGGTCGACGATTTCCTAGAAGGCCGGGGACTCATAGGTTGGAGCGCAGGTGAAGAGGGGCTAGACGAAAAGACTTTGGAGGCTGCAAGTAAAGAGGGCGGCTCCACGTACGACCTGAAGCTGGCTGTGGACGGGCTGCCCCTCTGGAACCGCCTCGCCTGGGGACCCTACGGGGTGAACGTCCGGGTGCTTGGGCTTTCAACCTCAACGGAACCCGAGCTGGTCCCGCAAGCGGAGTCTCTCCTCATCTGGTACCCACCCGACTCTGAGGGGTCCGTACACGTGAATACTCTCCTTTCAGGTGGCTCCCAACTTCCGCAAGCGAACTTTGGCGAACTGTTGAAACCGTCCCCCAAGACGGGTCCTGTAGCGGGCGAGGGAACAACTTGGCTGCTGACCCCAACCCAACTGGCGAATCTACCCACCGAATCGGGAGGCGAAGGTGAAACGCTCGAGGTGGTGGTCACCCCCGAGCATGACGCAGACCTGTCAATTCTAGCTGCTATGCAGGAGGACACACTGTTCTCCTTGGCGCGCGAAAGCATGCGGGATGCGATCAGCGCGTTCAAAGACTCAAAAGTTGAGGGTGTGGACGTTGTTGAAGGGGTGATTGTCGCCAGCCCCGACTGGTTGACCCAGGAACTCTTAGCTAAAGCTGCGGGGGCCACCGTGTTGACCGGGCCGCATGGGGTGTCCCCACTTATCCCGCGTGCGGTTTCGCCCTCGTCCCTATTCTTAGCCGACACGCAAACGGGGGAAACCATCGCTGCCGGTGTCTGGTACTCGACGGCGACCAGGCCACAACAGGAGCCACTGGACACGGGGGTCACCCAGGTGCTCAGCAGTTGGGGGCACGGCTACGACCTGCTCGTCGCTGAAACTGGGGAAAGTGAGGCAGCGAAGTTCACGCACACGCAGAGGATCCTCGCGGCAACATCTCTGCTGGCCACCTCGGGGGAAAGTTCCGAGCCCAGCATCTTCATCAACCTGCCGCTCATTGAGGCACCTGAAGACGTGGGGGAACGTCTCGGTGTACTGCTCAACGCGCCGTGGGTGGACAGGACCAGTCTCACAGGTCTGCTGAAATCAACTGTCTCCGACGTGCCCCGCATGCCGATCGTGAACAGGTACCCCTCCGACTACTCTCACCTCAAAACTTCTTTTGGGGAACTTTCTACCGCCTACGCTCAGGCCCGGAATGTTGCCGAGGCGTCACCCGACCCGGAAAGGCCCATGTCGACCCTGGACTCGGCTGTCCTGTGGGCGAGCGCTGCCAACCTGACAGAAGCGGAGCGTGAAAAGAGGATGGGCGAAGCGCAGAAGGTTCTTCAAGAAGTCGCCACATCCGTCGAAATAGTGCCCAGCCAAAACGTGAACGTGATGGGAAAGAACGTTCCATTCCCAGTCACCGTTACCAACTCCGGTGACCAGCCGGTTGAAGTGGACGTTGGCCTCTTCGTGCCGGACGCTCGCCTCCAAGCAGACCAAAGGGTCCGAACCGTTGTTCCCGCGGACGGGTCGGTCAGCGTGCACGTCCCAGTCATCGCTGTTGGGACTGGGAAGATCGCTGTGACGGCAACAGCTCAATCACCTGCCGGGGCGACGCTCGCCTCCTCTGAGCCGATAGATGTTCGTCTCCTAGCAGATTGGGAGGACACTGCCACTTGGGTTGTGGGTAGTGTTGTGGGACTGCTGTTTGTGTTCGGATTGTTCAGAACTCTAAGGAAAGGGCGACGACGAGTCGTGCTGACAGAGGGGGGACGCGCGCATGAGCGAAAAGTCCGGTAGCCAAGAGGGTGGGCTGGAGCCTAAGAAAACCAACCTGCTGAAATCCTCGCTGGCCATGGCGTCCGGCACTCTCATCTCACGCGTCCTCGGGTTCGTCCGCTCAGCACTCTTGGTGGCAGCGATAGGTGTCACTGCGGGGACCGCCGCCGCTTTCAACTTGGCTAACACGCTCCCCAACATGGTGTACAACCTACTCGCAGCGGGAATCGTGAACGCGATCCTGATCCCCCAAATAGTGCGGGCCCTGAAGAGCCGTTCGGGGGCGGAGTATGTCTCCAAGCTGCTGACAGCGGCGGGCACGATCCTCTTCGGGGTCACCGTAGCCGCAATGGCTGCCACGCCTCTCCTGATCACAATTTTGGCCCCAACCCTGCCTGGGCCCGTGCGTGCGCTCACAATTTCGTTTGCCCTCATTTGTGTCCCCCAAATTTTCTTTTATGGTGTCTACAACCTGCTCGGTGAACTACTTAATGCGAGAGGCATTTTTGGGCCTTACATGTGGGCGCCGGTCGTAAACAACGTTATTGGCATCGCGTCGCTTCTTGTGTTCCTCAAGATCTGGGGTTCGGCCGGCGAGGTCGTGCCAGCCGAAACATTTACGAACACTCAAATCTTGGTGCTGGCGGGTGGCTCAACTATCGCAGTGGTCGTCCAAGCTCTCGTCCTGCTGATCCCGTTGCGGAAAGCGGGAGTGCCACTTCGTCTCGATTTCCGTTTCAAAGGCACCAGTTTTGGGGCCGCCCCCAAAGTTGCCGGGTGGACCTTAGCGACCCTATTGGTGTCCCAATTGGGGGTAATCTCCACAACTAACCTCGCCTCGCGTGGCGACACTTTCACGGAGCTAACGGGAGAAGTGGTGGCCGGCCTCCAGGCCTACCAGTACGCGTTCATGCTGTTCATGGTGCCCCAGTCACTCATCGCAGTGACCATTGCAACCGCAATGTTCACTCGAATCGCGAACGATGTAGCGAACAAGGACTTCAACGCCGTCGCGGATAGCTATCACCGCGGTGTACAGCTGATCCTGCTCTTTTCGTTCGCGGCTGCCGCCGTGCTCTTGGTCGCAGCGGAACCCATCATGACAGTGATGATGCCGGGTTTCGGGCCGAACGCCGCATCACAGTACGCGACGGTGTTGGCCGCCTTGATGCTTGGGCTTCCCTCCATAGGACTGAACTTAATGTCCCAACGCGTCTTTTTCGCTATTGAGAACGCGAAACCCGTCTTTTTGATTGGCATTTTTCCGACGATCCTGCAGCTGCTTGTAGGCTGGGGAATCTATTTCGCGACAGGCGCCCAATGGTGGACGGTGGGGGCGGCCGCCGGTGAAACGGCCGGAAGGCTGCTGCAAGGATTTATCTCTGTCGTCTGGGTGTCCCTAGTGATCCGCCAAGTGAACGTTAGACGGCTGCTGTCTCACTACGTCAAATATTTTTCGGCGTTCGCTGTGTCCGCGGCTGCCGGGTGGACAGTCCACCGGTTCTTGTTGCCTGAGCCGACCACCGCCTCAACCGGCCTCCGCCTCCTTGACGGGGCTTGGCTGACGGCCGTGCTCGGCCTCGTCGTTGGCGTCGTCTATTTCGCTACCCTGCGCCTAGTCGACCCCCAGGGGTTCACTGCGTCCACCCAAGCCGTGCTGAGCAGGCTCCATCCAAGCACGAAACAGACCGCAGAAGAGCTAGAAGAGGTGGAAGAACTCGGGGAACTCGAAGGAGCCTCGCCCGAGGCCCCAGGCAGCTTCTCCAATGCGGAAATGGACTTGCTCGCCGAGTCCGGCGCATTTGCCGCCGAGGGGGCCCGCGCGGAGGGTGAGACACACCATGACGGTGAGAGTGGCACTGAGCAACGGCCCGCCGAAGCCAAAAAAACTGAAGAGGCCGACCCGCGGTGGGGGGATGTGGGTGCCGGCGAAGGCGCATCATGGGCTCTGAGCCGGAACCTCTCAGGCGCGGAGGTCGCCTCGACGGGGGCGATCCCCATTCTCACGGGAGAGCTGCCTGTGGGGAAAGAGTGGGGGTCGAAGACGCGCGCCTTTTCCCGGTGGAAGAGTCCAGTTCCGCGGAGTCGTGAGCAAAACGATAGGACGCAGGGTGGGGCCCGCGGTGTCGCCCAAGATAACCTGTTGATGACGAAGAGAGAGAGCAGGCCGATGAACTCACAAAATGAGGGTGCGCCCACCCCGCCTCCCTCCCGTGGGGTGTCATCTAGGTTTGACCCCACGATCCCGACACTGGTCGTAGCGTTCCTGCTGCTCTTAGGGGGTGGCACTTGGGCGCTCAAAACCGCGTTCCCAGGCAGCGCCAACGAATTGTTTGAGGCGTTCTCTGCGGGAACTTCTCAGTCAGCCGGACAGTCACAATCCAGTGGGGGCCTCGATGAGGAGGAAACTACTGAACAGGACACGCCTGTCAACGTCCCAGTAATCGCCGGCATCCACCTTTTGTCTTGGTCCGATGACGAGGGCGACCACCCCGAACTGATTGGCCACCTGACCGACAGTAATCCGGAAACTACTTGGCGCTCCCGGTACTTCCAGGACAACACGTTCGCTGAAGGCAGCGAAATCGCACTCTTGATCAACCTGGCTGAGCCGGCACTTGTAACGGAGGTGGACATGACTGTCCTCGGCTCGGGTGGGGAAGTCGTGATTGTCGATGCTAGCGAGGGCGACGCGCGAAGTGGCGAAGTGCTCGCCACGTCCGCTCTAGAGCCGGACACGGTGATTAAGCTTGCACAGCCGACTGAGCTGTCCGCTTTGGGGGTACAGTTCATGAGCCTTCCAACGGACGACGAAGGCCTGTTTAGAGCCAAAATTTCCAACATCGAAGTGAAGTAGGAACAATGTTCAACGCAGTAGGAATCAACCTGAGTGCCGCAGACAAGGGGGAAGCGGTCGAAACCGCCGAAGACCTAGTCATCGTTGGGTCGGGACCCGCCGGATACACGGCAGCGATTTACGCGTCGCGCGCTGGGCTGTCACCCCTAGTCCTTGCAGGCGCCCTAGACGCGGGCGGCGCCCTCATGACAACCACGGAAGTGGAGAACTTTCCAGGATTTCCCGAGGGCATTGAAGGCCCCGACCTGATGCAGGCCATGAAGGAACAGGCTGAACGTTTCGGTTCCCGGGTAGAACTTGATGACGCCACTGATGTGGACCTCTCCGGCAGTGAAGCTGTTGTCACTGTTCACGGGAAAACCATCCGCGCGAAGGCGTTAGTGATCGCCACCGGGTCAGCGTATCGCCACTTGAATCTTCCCTCCGAGGAACGCCTGAGCGGCAAGGGGGTCTCCTACTGCGCGACATGCGACGGCTTCTTCTTCAAAGACAAAGAACTGGCTGTGATCGGCGGCGGCGATTCAGCGGTGCAAGAAGCACTGTTCCTAACCAGGTTCGCTTCGAAGGTGACGATAGTGCATCGCCGCGACGAGTTGCGCGCCTCCAAAGTCATGGCGAAACGGGCTCACGAGAACCCCAAGATCCGGTTCGCGTGGGACAGTGTTGTCGAGGAGTTCCTTGGGGAAAGCTCGTTGGAAGGTCTCCTGTTGAAGAACGTGAAGACCGGTGCTGAAACCGTGTTGCCCGTCCAGGGAGCCTTCGTCGCGATCGGACACGATCCACGATCCTCCCTCTTTAAGGGCCAGTTGGACTTGAACGCTGAAGGCTACATTGAGGTGGAAGAGCCCTCAACCCGCACGTCGAAACCCGGTGTCTTCGCTTGTGGGGACGTCGTGGATCACACGTACCGGCAGGCGATCACCGCAGCGGGGTCAGGCTGCCGAGCGGCACTAGATGCTCAGCATTACTTGGAAGACCTAGCCGATCTCTAGACTCAGGTCACCCTCCCAACCAGTAAGGACTTCCATGAAATCATCTGGCAACACGCCCGAAAACAGTGTTTCTAAAGCGGATTGGAATGGCCTCCTTTCAGAGGACGCGAAAAACCTCAAGGAGTCGGAGATCCGTGCACTGTTCTCCGTTGTCTCCCGCCCAGAGGTGGTTTCTCTGGCGGGGGGCCTCCCTAACCTCGCGGACCTTCCTCTCTATGACATCGCTGCGATGACCGCGAAGATGATCGACACCGACGGGCAAAAGGCCGTGCAGTACGGGGATGGCCACGGGTGGGACCCACTGCGTCACCAGATACTTGAGGTCATGGCAGCGGATGGGATTGACGGCGACCCCGACCTGATCCAGATCACGACGGGTTCTCAGCAGGCGCTGCAGTTCGTCACTAGTCTGTTGGTGAACCCTGGGGATGTCATTTTGGCGGAGTCCCCCTCTTACGTGGGTGCTTTGGGCGTGTTTGGTGCGGAGTTGGCTGATGTTCGGCAGGTCCGGATGGATGAAGATGGCCTCGTACCTGAGGCGCTCGAGTCCATGATCCAAGAGGTCCGTGACGAGGGCGGCAACATCAAGTTCCTGTACACCATCCCGAACTTCCACAATCCGGCTGGGGTCACTTTGACTGCCGAGCGGAGGAAACAGGTCGCGGACATCTGTCGCAAGCATGGGGTCCTGATCGTTGAGGATAACCCCTATGGGTTGCTCGGGTTCAATGAGCAACCGCCCGCGCCGATTCAGACGCACTGGCCCGAGGGCGTGGTGTACCTAGGTTCTTTCTCGAAGATCTTTGCACCCGGGTACAGGATCGGCTGGCTCCTCTCCCCGGAAAGCCTCTTTGAGAAGTTCGTTCTAGCAGCTGAAGCTGCAATCCTTTCCCCTTCAATGATGGGGCAAATGTCGATATCAAAATATCTGGACGAGTTCCCTTGGCTGGAGCAGGTCCGCAATTTCGCGGGAATGTACGAAGAGCGCTGGAAGGCTATGGAGGCGGCCCTCAAGGCGGAGCTGCCGGAGGCAACTTGGACTGAGCCGGACGGCGGCTTCTACACTTGGGTGACCCTCCCTGAAGGGTTGGACTCTAAGGAAATGCTTCCGCGAGCTGTGGAGGGCCTAGTTGCCTACGTTCCCGGAACAGCCTTCTACTACGATGACCGGGGGCGGGATCACATGCGCCTCGCATTCTGCTACCCGACACCCGACGTAATCAGGGAAGGTGTCCGGAGGCTTGGAGAAGTGGTCCGCAAAGAACTCTCCATCCAAAGCAGTTAGCTCCACTCCACCTTCGTTATTTGCTGGTCGAGGCTGAGTTTCCAGCACGGGTGGTGCAGCGAAGCACCGGGTGCTTTTGCGAAGTAACGCACGTCCAAAAAGCGGAGCAAGGACGCGGCCGCATGGGCGGTGCCATCTCGACGGCTGCTTTCCCGCAGCGGTAGCGGAATGCGCGCTGGCCGAGACGGGTTATCTCGCTGCTTTTAACTAGGGACCGGCGCAAGGGCCGCTGCTGTTCCCCTGACTTGCACAGGTTGGGGGTTTTTGTAGGTTTTGGGTTTGCGTTTGTGCTGGTAGAGGCTGGTTTGGGCTGCGGGTTTGGGTCACTAAAGTGGTGGGTAGGATTGGGGGATGTCCCCGTTCTTGAGGAAAGTGAAGACCCCCTCTGGTGCCATGGCTGTCCAGCTCGTTGAAAAGGTGGGCCGCCGAAACCGGATGATAGAGCATTTGGGGTCAGCTCACACGCCGGGGGAACTGGCTTTGCTGATGGAAACCGGGCGCAGGATGATCCACGAGGGTCAAACAGAGCTCGACCTCAGTGATGATGATGAGCCCGGCCCAGGCACAGCGGTAGTAGAATCTAGCCGGTCTCGTTTGCTGGTTGACGTGATCCAAGGCGCGTGGGATCACCTCGGGTTCAACGTGATCAAAGATGAAGCGTTCTTCCAACTCGTGCTCGCCCGCCTAGTGGAGCCCACCTCAATGGTTGACAGCCGCAGAGTCATCGCCGAACTAGGACTCAAACCTGTTCACCGCAACACCTTCGTTGCTGCCCTGAAACGGTGCGGGAGGGATGGTTACCGGGACCTGGTAGCTGAAGCGTGTTTCCGCCACTCCCTGGTCACTTCGGGGCTGAGCCTGCTACTTTACGATGTTACAACTTTGTATTTTGAGGCGGAAAAGGAAGATGACTTCCGCAAAGTGGGGTATTCGAAAGAGCGGCGAGTGGACCCGCAAATCATTGTGGGCCTGCTAGTTGACCGGGCCGGGTTCCCCCTAGAGATCCACGCCTTCCGGGGCAACAAGGCTGAAACCCAGACAATCATTCCGGTAGTGAAAGCCTTCCAGGAACGCAACCAGATCGCTGACATGGTCGTCGTGGCGGATGCGGGAATGTTGTCGGCCGGCAACCTAGAAGCACTCAACGATGTGGGCTTGTACTTCATTGTGGGATCCAGAATGACCAAGGCCCCCAAAGACTTAGCCTCTTACTTCCACCGCCACCCCCTAGACCCCGAAGACGGGGAGCTAGTGGACACGATCACCACTCGACGGGGTAGGAACACGTTGAAGAACCCCAGCGTCCTAGTTGAACCCACCTGGGACCCCAAGGACACCTCTCACGCCAACGCGTGGCGCGCTGTGTGGCAGTACACGCGTAAACGTGCAGTGCACGACCAAAAGACCCTCACTAACCAGAAGGAGCGGGCCCTAGGCGTTATTGAGGGGAAACGACAAGTGAAATCAGCCAGGTTCGTCAAAACTAGGGGCAGTGACCGCGCCTTTGATGAAGCCTCCTGGCAGCGAGCCAACCTCCTAACTGGCTGGAAAGGTTACGTCTCTAACGTGCCTAAAACCATCATGGATCCCGAAGAAATCGTGGCTTCTTACCACGAGTTATGGCACGTGGAACAGTCCTTCCGGATGAGCAAAAGTGACCTAAGGGCCCGCCCCATGTTCCACCACACCCGTGACGCTATCGAGGCCCACCTGACCATTGTGTTCACCGCCCTAGCGATCAACCGCTACCTGCACGCCACCACCAAAGAATCCCTCAAAACCCTCATCACAACCCTCAAACCCCTACAAGACGTCACCATCAAACTTGGCAGCCAACACGTCACCGCCACCCCGCAACTAACACCCCAAGCCAAAAACATCCTCAAAAGCCTGGGTCACTAAACCTGTGCAAGTCAGGAAGCACCGGGTGCTTTTGCGAAGTAACGCACGTCCAAAAAGCGGAGCAAGGACGCGGCCGCATGGGCGGTGCCATCTCGACGGCTGCTTTCCCGCAGCGGTAGCGGAATGCGCGCTGGCCGAGACGGGTTATCTCGCTGCTTTTAACTAGGGACCGGCGCAAGGGCCGCTGCTGTTCCCGTCACGATCGACCTGGGCCAGCTGCAGTCCCGAAGCCAGCTTGTCATCGCCTTTGGTGCCCCAATGGATACGCAGCTGGTTGGGAGCCGGGTGCTGGGCTGGGGCGGGTCCGCTGATGTGGCCGGACCTGGCTCTTGTCGTTTTGGTGTCCAGTTGGTTTGGTGCGTTTGCGTCTTTTCCCGTTTGCTCTTGAGTCATCGTAGGCATGCCGGCTGGCTTGGAGTCTTTCTTGAGAGGCTCGTTGGTTTCCTTGCACGGGGTTCGTGAGCCCAAGCCAGACTTCAAGCCCCTGTTGGCTTGCACGTAGTGGGGTGCGGATCCCGAAAGGGTCCGTTGCCTGTGCGGGTGTGAAGTGTTGCTACTGTCCGGGCGGTCAAACGGTTTGGGGCCACCGGAAGGGACAGTCAACAGAGTGGAGGGAGGCGGCAGCGGGGCCTGCCTCTCGCCTCCACCGGACACCAGCGCTGATGGGCGCCAAGATGGCGCCCGGGGCACCCCAACCGAACGCGGACGAACCCGCAGGCACCCCGACCGAACGTACAGCGCTGAAAGCAGTGGGATGACAGTGTCAATCTCGCTGTGCGTTCAGTTGGGGGGCGGAATCTAGGCTTTCATCGCTTTGATGCCCCGGTTTGCTGGGCGCACCGCTCTGGTGCCCGGTCTGTTGGGTATGTTCACGTCTTTTCCCGTTTTGCCTTGGACGCTTCTAGGCGTACGGCGGTCGTTTGGCGGTCGGTTCTAGCGTCCCAGACTTGAGCCTTTAGCACGTGTTAAGTGAGCACTATTAGTGCGCTGTCCGAAAACCATAGACTGCACAAACAGGCCAAGACTCGCGCTCCGAAACCTCAGAAGACACGCCGTTGAGCAGACTCAAGACTGGTTGTGACCCAAATGCTTCCAAGAGGCAGGGGAGTAGGCCTAGCACCGAAGGACACCGGAGAGACTACGGAAGCAGGGTGACCATGCTGGACCTCCCTTCTATAGGAAGCGCCGGAACTAGAGTCGCGACCGCACCCAAGCCCTGCCAAGAAGACGCTGCACACCGTCGTCCCCACGACCGCAGGTGGATCAGCCGACGGTCCGATGGTTCACGCTCCCTTCGTTCTCCAGGTCTTGCTGGCGTGCCGGGTATGAGGCTTACTTTGATCAAGGATGAGCCGGATCCACCACTTCGTTGAAGCTTCTCTTTGCGTGGTTGCGGCAGCCGCCCAGTTGCTTGATGCTCCCAAGATGGGGGCAGGTCCCCTTCCGAGCCGCCCCTGGCCACCACAAGCTCCAACCTAAGAGGGGAACGCTGAGTGCCCTCGAACGCTGGCGGACACTGACCATGGGGTTCCGGTTGAACGAAGGCTCTTCCAGATGATGGTCGAAGGTCCGTAACTCCCTCAATCACCTAGGCGTCTCAGCAGGTCACGCGGTCCTCAAGCCTGCCCGTCCCCCAGACCGACGACTCCTATGCACGCCATGACCGATCTTCAATTCGCCGAACATCCGCTTCTGTTCGCGGAGCTGTTCAGGTTCTCGTTGTTTCTTCGCTCAAGCAACCCCGACCGGCCGACCCTTTAGGAGCTCTCCCCAGCAAGGCCTGCGATTTGCTTTCGTGTTGCCTCGAGAGAAGTGAGAAGCGATTCGAGGCACTTCGTCGATGCTCGCCAACCCTCACAACCTGCCGAGGGTGCTCAGCAGCGCTGCGACGCCCGTTTCCAAAGCGTCCCGTACCTCGAAGGTCTGCAGCTTCTGTACGCCTCAAACCAACTCTAGAGCGCGTCACTGAAAACGGCGGACTGCTCTGGCGCACTGAAGCTCGCCGAGCGCGGGCCCCCTGGACAGTGGCTCGATTCGACTGGAGCGAGAGCCCAGACTCCAGTTCAGCTGAAATCTCTTCTTAATGGGAGTTCCTCGAAAAGCAGCGGGGTCGATTGACTGCCGACCCGCGTCTGATTCTGCACCCACGGTGGGGCGGCGGACAGAATCAGCGAGCGAGTCATGTCTATCCTGCCCGCCCAAGCCCGATTCTCATCGCTCAAGCGACATACTGGTAGCGCCACCGCGGCTGGGCCATTGCCTCCCACAGCCACTGCCAAGAAGGTCTGCGAAGCCGAGCTCCCGGCTTTCTCAATGAGAGGCCTCTTTCAAGAGGATTCCGACTATGCGGGAAAGATCGTCCTCGTCCGCGTAGTCAATCACGAGCCGCCCCTTCTGTTTCCCTTGGGTGACCCGCACCGAGGTGTCTAAAGCCTCGGCAATTCTCGCCGCGTGGGCGACCGCTGTCCTAGAAGGGGAGCTTTGGCTAGAGCTACGCCTTGCTGGCTTTGCCCCACTGGCGCCCCGAACTAGCTCCTCAGTCGCTCGCACCGAGAGCCCCTCTCGGACGATTCGCTCAGCGATGTCATTCATCGCCTCCGGCGAATCTAGTCCCAACAGTGCTCGGGCGTGACCCGCCGACAGCACCCCAGCAGCGACTCTCTCAGCCACAGATGGAGGCAAGTTAAGGAGACGAAGGGTATTGGCGACCTGAGGCCGCGACTTAGCTACCGCGCGCGATAGTTCCTCTTGCGTGTAGCCAAAGTCCTCAATGAGCTGACTGTAAGCGGCGGCCTCTTCAAGGGGGTTGAGCTGCACCCGGTGGAGGTTCTCAACCAAGGCCTCACGGAGCATCTCATCAGGATCCGTCTCCCGGATGATCGCGGGAATAGTTGAGAGGCCCGCTAAGGTCGCTGCTCTCCAACGGCGTTCGCCCATGACCAGCTCGTAGCGAGCTTCCGGATACTTTTCGGACTCCTCAATGAGTCTCGCCCGCTGGTCCGGGTCCTCCAAGACCTCCGCTGTGAGAGTCCTAACGACCACCGGCTGCAGGACGCCGAGAGCCCCGATAGAGGAGGCCAGCTCGTCCAACTCGGATTGCTCGAAAGCCGATCGCGGCTGCTTCAGGTTGGGGACGATCCATTCGACCGGCACGGAGGCGAAGCGAGCCCCGGGCACGTCCACAAGGTCCGTCTCCCCTTCAGATGTTTCACGTGAAACATTCGCTTTGTCTGTTCCAGCAGGCGTCTCGCCGTCTTCGCCGAAGAGCCCCCAGGTTTTCCCCTCACTGGCAGCGGGGGTCTCGTCGCGGAGATGGGAACCGGTACCCTGGTCCCTTTCGTCACCGACACCCCCGGCGGACGGCGCCCGGCGGGCAGATGTTTCACGTGGAACATTTCGAGCCCGCCCCGGCGGTGAGAGGAGGTCCCGCATGGAACCCCCGCGCTCCCTCGCAGCAGAAGCAGATGAATCCCGCCCGGGAAACAAAACGTCTAGGGGGTTTTCCGGGGTTGTCTGCTCGGGCTCAACCTCTGGGATGAGGGCCCCTAAGCCCCGGCCCAATCCTCCACGGGCCCGCCCCGCCCGCCTACCCCCGGCATCCTTGTGATCCTCACTCATCGCCGCGGACTTCTTCCAGCTTCATCGCCAGCTCCTGCGCAAGCGCCCGATAAGCAAGGGCGCCAGCACTGCGGGGATCGTAGCCCACCACGCTCTGACCGTAGCTGGGGGCCTCGGACACGCGGACAGAACGCGGCACATCAGTCTCAAACACACGGTCACCGAAATGCCCCCGCACTTCAGCCGCCACATCCGACGCCAGCCTAGTCCTACCGTCGACCATGGTCATCGCCATGAGCGGCTCATTCAAAGAGGGGTTCAGCGCACCCCGCACCTTTTCGAGTGTGGAGAGAAGAAGCGAAAGACCCTCCAGCGCGTAGTACTCAGCTTGGACTGGGATCAAAACCTCCCGGGCAGCAACTAGCGCATTCAAAGTCAGAAGGCCAAGGGAAGGCGGGCAGTCAATCAGCACAAAGTCAACACCGCTGTTGACCTGAAGGAATCTTGCAACCGCGTTGCTCAGCAAGTTCGCGCGATCTCGAACATCCACGAGTTCCACCTCAGCACCCGCCAAATCAATCGTCGCAGGGCAGACGGCGACATTGGTGGCGGAGGGGGAGAGCTGGAGAGCGCCCCCAAGATCCAGCTCACCGAGCAACACCTCATATGTGGAGTCCGTCCCTGTTTCATGGGACACGCCCAGTGCCGTGGAAGCATTTCCTTGGGGGTCAATGTCGATCACAACGACTTTGAAGCCCATCTGCCCGAGCGCCGCAGCAAGGTTCACGGTGGTGGTCGTCTTACCCACCCCGCCTTTCTGGTTCGCGACCGTGATCACCGTCGGCGAATGAAGCGCGGGAACATCCGCGTCATCCAGCCTCTTGCGCTGCGACTGCAGGTGCAGCATTTGTTCGTACAGTGGAGAACCAGAGTCCGCGTCGTTCACCCAATCACCTTCCACCAACCCAGCCTAAACGCCGCCACCGACACTACCGGTGGTCTGAGCCGTGACTAAATCGCTATCGACTACGTTTACAGTCGACCACGTATGTTACTTCACCGTCTAGGACGGAAAGCACTTCCTCCACACGAGCCTTAAACCCGAAACGCCGCAGCTCTTTTTGTGCCTCAGAGACTTCCTCGTAGGCTCGCTTGCCTTTGAGGGCGAGCAAATGACCCCCTGGGGCGACCAGCTGGTGCGTGACTCTAAGCAGCTTCGGTAGCGCAGCCACGGCCCGTGCCGTCACAACGTCTGCGACCGTGCCCTTAGGCAGTTGGTCGGACCGTGCTCGCAGCACGCGCGCATTCCCCAGCCCCAGCTCTTCAATGACTTCTTCCAACCAAGCACACCGGCGCTCCATTGGTTCAACCAAGGTCACGTCTAAGTCGGGCCTAGCAATCGCGATGACTAGACCCGGAAGCCCAGCACCACTTCCCACGTCAATAACGCTGCCCTCAGGCGGTAGGAAAGGTAGGAGCGCCGCCGAGTTGATGATGTGGCGCGACCAGAGCCTCTCAGTTTCCCTCGGGCCTATCAGACCACGGGTCTCGCCTTCGGCATCGAGCTTTGAAGCGAACGCTTGGATCGCGTCAGAACCGGAGCTGAAAAGGCTGAGCGCCAGTGGTGTTGGGCTGTCCACTAGCGGTTCTCCCCGCCTGACTCTTCGTCCTCCGCATCAGCGGCGCCCTCGACAAAGTCTTCTACTTCAGTCTCTTCTTCAGACACGTCGTCTTCAGACACGTTGTCTTCAGACTCCGCACCCTCATCGGCAGCGTCGTAAATCACTACGTACCGGTCTGGATCAGCTCCCGCCGACTTGGAGAACAGCCCCGCTTCCGCAGCGACGTCGTGACAAACCTTACGTTCGAATGGGTTCATGGGTTCGAGGGCGATGGAGTCTCCCGTACCCCGGATCTCTTCGATCGCTTCGGAAGCTATTTCCTGCAGTTCAGCCTTCCGATCTGCACGGAAATCGTCCACGTCCAACATCAGGCGGGAGCGTGTGCCCGTCGCCGTCTGCACTGCGAGCCGCGTCAACTCTTGGAGGGCCTCGAGAACCTCCCCGTCGTCGCCGACAAGTCGCTCCAACCTTCCGCCCTCCTCATCGGTGACTATGGCGACAGAAGCTCGATCGTTCTCTACGTCGATGACGATGTCACCGTCGTAGTCCAGAATGTCCAGCAGCTCCTCTAAGTAGTCCGCCGCGACCTCGCCCTCCTCCTCAAGGAGTTTCACTAAATCCTCAGTTTCCTCAGCCATTTGGCCCACCTTCCTACCGCTCTCCGTTGCCGCTCACACAACCCATCAAGTCAGTTTTGCTTCTTCTTCTTTTGGTTGCGACGATCAGCGCGGCGCTGCTGCCTTCGCCTCTCGATTTCCTCGTCAGTGAGGGATCCCCTTCCGCTGCGCGCGCGCTCTTCGTCGCGTCTCGCTTGACGTGCCTCGCGCTTCAGCCGGGCTTCCTCTTCCATGCGTTCCCTCTCAGCGACCCGCATCCGCTGAGCCCTAGACATCTTACGAGGCCGCTGCTTTCGCACCTGCTTCGCTTCAGCTGCTCTCTCAGCTGCCTTGCGTTTTTCCACCACCTGCGTCACCCAAGTGGCGTCGGGAATCGTCGTCCACGGCTCAAACGCGAGCCCCCGATAGACCCCCAACCTGTCTGAAACAGTCCAGTCTTCTGGGAAGTCCGAGGGAACCTTCTGACGCTTCGCATCCTTTTCGCATGTCTCGAGCATTGTCGTTTCTAGGGTTTCAACGGCCTCTTTGTTGGAGCCGATCTGAGACTTCTCCGCGTCGAAGTCCTTAAACAGGGGCCCCGCCCACTCTTTGTAAGCTTCTTCCCTCTTTTCCAGCAACTCCGCGTAAGCGGGCGACCCAGGTGTCGGCATCACCTTCACCACCCACAGTTGCTGCAGGTAGGCAAAAATAGTGGTGGTCACCATGTAGACCAGTAAGGCCATCTTGAAGACGAGGCCCGTAAAGATGAACATGGCGGGCATCATGTACATCA
>CAYFUO010000025.1:0-21142 GCA_964346255.1 uncultured Actinomyces sp.
CTGCGACCTTCCGCTCCCAAAGCGGACGCGCTACCAAGCTGCGCCACGCCCCGATACTCCCTCACGGGTGCCCCACTAGCATAGTCAAAAATGGGGATATCCCAAAAGGCTCAGACTATGATCACCGGCACGTCCGCCAATCCAACCGTCCTCCCGCACAACCCGGTCGATATGCTGAAAAAGTGAAAGAAGCCTACACACTCGACCAGTTCGGCCCGGAACAAGCCGGCACACGCGACGCCGACGGAACCATCGTCCCCACGAGGCGAATGGTCGCGTGGTGTCGAGCTGTCGCAGCGGGTTTCAACGAGCCGCCCCCAACTCTTGAACAGGTGCGCCGGAAAACCGCCACAGCCATCGATGCCGACGCTACCCTCACCGAGGTTATGACCCGTGTGGGAAGCCCCGACCCGCGTCTGATCGACATTCCCGTCGGGACCCTCACCCACTTCTGGGGGCAAATCAACTTGGGCGCAGGGTCCCTAGTGGACGCAGCCTTCTTCTCTGAGGCGACCGTCCAAACCCAGCACCGCCGCCAAGGCTTGCTCCGCGAAATGGTCACCATGGGCCTCCGCCAGTCCGCGGAAGATGAGGCAGTCACAGCACTGCTCACAGCGTCCTCGGGAGCCCTCTACGGCCGTTTCGGTTTCACCAACGTTGTCGACAACACTTCCGCTCGAGTGGAACCCAAGCCACGGTTCAAGCTCAGGCGAGAGGTGGGAGAACGGGTGCGCCAAGCGGGCCGCGTCGAACCCGTCACCTTCCCTTGGCTCATGTCTCACGCTGAAGAAATCTACCAACAGTTTCTGCTGCGCAACCGTTGCGCAACCACCAGGTTCCCCTCCTACATGGAAGAAGGGTTCTACCTGAAAAGCGTGGATGAGCCCTCCCCCGAGTTCCAGGCCGTAGTGCACGTCAGCGCGAGCGGGCCCCTCGACGGCTACGCCATCTACTCCGTGCACAAAGAAACCATCATGGCCGTAGAGGAAGTGGTGGCGGGGAACGCGGACGCCGAACTAGCACTGTGGGACCACTTGGCTGGCGTCGGCCTGATTGAGGCCATCCACTACCCGAACTTTGCGAACCCTGCAGCCCTACAACTGGCGTTGGAAGACGTGCGTGCGGTGCGCCCAACCAAGGTGAGGGATGCGCTGTGGGCAAGAGTGTTAGACCCCGTCGCCGCCTTGGAAGCCCGCCCCTCCCCCCTGGGGGCCGCAGCCGTCACGCCGCCCATCACGCTGACAGTTGAAGACCCCTTGGGTCTCGCGTCAGGGACCTACCTGCTCACGTTCGAGGACGGGAACCCACGCGTCGCCCGCACGCCGGACCAAGAAGCGAACTTGACCACGAGCGTGCAGGGCGTGACCGCCCTCGTTTTTGGTTCAGCCACCACCACACAGCTGGCTGACGCTGGGCTTCTCCGAGCCGCGCGTGAAGAACACCTACCAGAACTGCTTCGAGTCGCCGACGCCTTGTTCGCCCCCGTAGGGCCCTCAGGTTTCCTATCCGAGTTCTGAACTAGTCCCAAGCTCAGGGGTTTTAGCGCAAAAGGGTGACACCCCCGCATGCAATCACAACATGCACACGGGAGGTGTCACCCACCATTATGCCCTACATTCTCTTGTTCGGCAGCTATTTACTCGGCTTCGCGAGCCAAGCGACCGTAAGCCATAGCGGCAAGCGCCGCAGCCTGATCTCCCAGCAGAGAATCATCCGCCACGAACCGTGGGGAGTGGTTGAACTCCGCCTTAGAAGCAGCCATGTCCGCGGGGGTCACGAACATGCCGAAGAACGTGCCTGGAACCTCTTCAAGCACGAAAGCGAAGTCCTCTGAGCCCATCATTGGGGAGGGGGCGATGTGAACGCGATGGTTCCCCAACACGCTGCGGACATCGGCGATCGACATTTCCGTTTCCTCAAACGTGTTGATCGTTGACGGGTATAGGACTTGGAAGTCCACGTCAGCCTGGCATTCGTGGGCCTCCGCGGTCGCCTTGATCGTGTTCACCAAGCCTTCACTGATCCGTTTCAGGGACTGCGGGGTGAGGCTACGAATTGTCGCTCCCAAGGTCACCTTTTCGGGAATCACGTTCGGGGGGTTGTCTCCCGTGGAAACCTGCGTCACTGAAACGACGACGGGGTCGAACGCGTCCATCTTCCGCGTCACGAACGCTTGGATCGCGAGAATAGCGTCCGCGGCGGCGGGCACCGGGTCAATCGCCAAGTGCGGCTGGGAACCGTGGCCCCCACGACCCTTGATCACCGCTTTCAAACGGTTCGAGCCCGCGGCAGCGCTGCCCTGTCGGGTCGCGAGAATCCCGCGGGGCCCGGGCGCCACGTGGATCGCGTAAGCGCCGACCGGGCGGTCCCCCGCCGCGTCCAAAACGCCCTCGTCGATCATGATCTTCGCGCCGCCGTAGCCTTCCTCCCCCGGCTGGAACATGAAGATCACGTTGCCGGGCAGCTCTTCTTGGTGCTTAGAAAGGATCTTCGCCGCGCCCACCAGGCCAGCCGTGTGCATGTCGTGTCCGCAAGCGTGCATGGTTTCGCCTGTCGCCGCGTACGGCAAACCCGTCTGTTCCTTGACGGGCAAGCCATCTGTGTCGCCGCGTAGCAGCACGTTCGGTCCTGGTTTCCCGCCTCGCAACACTGCGACCACGGAAGTCAGGTCCTTACCCAAAGTGATTTCTAATGGGAGGCCTTCGAGGGCATCCAAAATTCGTTTCTGCGTGCGGGGGTTCTCCAGCCCAAGCTCTGGGTCTTGGTGGATTTCCCTGCGGAGGTCAACCAGTTCGTCTAAGAACTCGGCACCATCCGCCTGAAAATCTGGCATTTCGGGTGACTGAACGTTCATTTGTTTCTCCTTTGAACCTACAACTCTTACTCTAATTCTTGTTTGGCCTAAGTTTCCTCGGCGACTTCTTCTGGCATCCGGACCTTCAAGAGGATGAGGGCGATTATCAGGAACACCGCCCCGGAGATCGCCCAAATGGTCATGTATCCGCCCACCCCAACCAGCCGGACTCCGTCAACCACGCGCGCACCATCTTTGAAAGCGCTCAACGACAACTTGAACACCGCGCCACCTACAGCGCCGCCCATGGCCACCAACGCATTGTATAAGCCGGTGGCGATCCCGGTGCGGTCCCTAGGCGCTGATTGGGCGACCAACGCTGGTAGCGCCCCAATGAGCACGCCCATGCCGAGCCCGGTTGCAGCGCCGGACACCCAGAACACGGTGAGAGCCGCGTACAGAGGGATTTGCGCCAGTTGGCCCACGCCGGCGAGCACAGCGGACACTATGAGGATGGTGCGCATCCCGAACTTCTCCGCTATGAACGAGGACGCGAAAGCCCCAGCGGTCGCCGCGAGCAGCATGACCGTGATCATCTCAGCGATCAGGCCAGTGCCCGCACCGAACCCGTACGCGTATAGTTCCGGGTCGTGGCTCAGGAAGTCGGAGAGGGCCGGCGCCCCATCGATCATCACGATGCCCAGCAGCATCCCGATGATGTAGAGGAGACCCAATCCTGGGGAGAAAACCAGTTCCAAGTCCACGGCGGGAGAGGACACGCGTTTCTCCCAACGCAACCAAATGACGGTTGCCACGACTGTCACCGCGAACATGATGGCTGAGAACTTCGCGTGGGTGGGACCCACGTAGGCGAGGGCAATGATGAACGCGACCATGACGACAGCTAGGCCCGCGAACCCGCCCCAGTCGATCTGGGAGTGGGGGCCTAAAGCGCCCTCGGGCAAAGTGAAGAACACGATGTAAGCGCTGGCGAGCACCAAGATGACGGGCACCAACAGCGTGTAAACCAAGTTCGGGAGAACAGCTGAGAAGACACCGGCGGCGATCGTTCCCAACACGATCCCACCCATGAGAGACGCAGACAAGAGACTGATGGAGCGGGTCGCACTTTCGCCCGCGGTGCGCGCGTAAATGAGCGCGATCGCCAGCGGCAGCCAGACTCCGAGGGGACCTATGAAAATTCGGCCCACAAGCACGATCGGATAGGAGGGTACGAGGGCGATCAGTAGCGTCCCCACTAGCACAGCGATGATGGCGCCCCGAAGGATCTTCCGTGGGCCGTACATGTCCCCCAAACGCGATAGGAGTGGGACGGAAACGGCCGCAGCGATTGCCTGCACCGTTTGGAACCAAGACATCGCTTCACTGGCGACACCCACGTGTTTGGCGATCTCTGGGAGGAGCGGAGAGTAGTACCCCTGCACGAACCCACTAGTCACTTCAACGAAGATGAGGAACGCTAGGAGTTTGCCGACAGCGCTCTTACCTCCAACTAGACCGGGGTCTTGCCTTGGCATGTTGGGACCTCTCCCGTAGCGGTTGCCGGTGAGCGCGTTCGGGCTGTGTGGAAGCCGCGCCGGCGCCGCCGCTCCCCCGCCCAAGTCTAAGGCAGACCAAGGTCCCACAGGTTCTTTGTCACAAGTGTGCGCGACCGTCTCGATGGCCGTGTGCGGACTCTAGTCACCTCGACCGCTGTGAACGTCAAGAAAGTGGAGGACCGTCTCGTACCAGGCTGCGGCGTTCCCCGGTTTCAAAATCCAGTGCCCTTCATCCGGGAAGTAGAGGAAACGGTGGCCCAGTTCGGGAGACACCCGCTGTAGGTCCGACCAGAGTTCGTGGCTTTGAGAGATGGGGACCCGATAGTCCTTATCCCCGTGAACTACGAGCATGGGGACCTCAATGTTCTCCACGAACCGGTTCGGCGACCAGACTTTCGCCTGCGCAAGGCCCGCGTGGGGACCCGATTCAACGTCTCCCATCATCCACCTGTACCAGGAACCGTTGTCGGTGGTTCGCCCCATCGACTCGATGTTCCACAGGGAAGCGTGGGTGATGATCGCTTTGAACCTGGCCCCCGTGTGTGTCGCAGCCCAGTTCGCCAAGTACCCTCCGTAGGAGCCTCCGGCGAGTACTTGCACCCCCTCGTCAATGTCTTCCCTACCGGCGGCCGCGTCAGCGAGAGCCATGACATCAGTGAACGGTTCACCCCCGATCGAGTCGTGCCCTCGCTCCCCAATCCTTGGCCCATACCCAGTGGAGATCCCCGGGTCTGGGAGGAGCGTCGCGTAGCCTCGGGCCGCAAACACCCAGGGGTTCCAACGCCAAGTCCAATCATTCCAAGACCCCCAAGGGCCCCCGTGAGGCACGACCAGCAAAGGGTGGGGTCCCTCTCCCGGCGGCATCGCAAGCCACGCACGCAACTTTGTTCCGTCACCGGTGGTTGCGAAGACCTCCTCCAAACGGCCGGGAACCTCAAACGGCTTTGTGAGCCGGGGCCCCTCCCACACCTCCCCCGTGACCGGGGAGATGCGAACAATGTGCGGCGGGCTAGCAACTGAAGAGCGGAGGGCCACCAACTCCCCCAAGTTCCAGTTCAGGAACGAGTACGTGTAATCGTCGTCAGGGGTCAAAAGCTCCGCTTCCCCGTTCTCGTCGAGGGCGTACACGCCGCCGCGCCCCACCCGATCGGAGGTGAAGAACACGGAACCCGCGTGGCAGGCCACCCCGGTCCATTCACCATCCCACAGTGAGGTGCGCTCCCCCGTCGCCAAATCTAGACGTTCAAGCGTTTTCGAAACCGGTTTCCCCGGCAGTGGCGGGGTCTCCTTGCTGAGGACAGCGAAAGAACCGTCCTCGGCAACATGAACGACGGCAAACGTGGCTCCCGCGTCTCCCGCGCGGAGCGTCGCTTTCCAATTGGCCAAGTCAACCTGCCACACCTGGGTTGTCATGTCGATCTTGGAGCGGGTCATCATGGTGACCAGTAGGGTTTCGCCGAAAGCACTGGCGCGCGCCTCCACCAACCGGTTCTCATCCGCGTCCTGTGGTGCGGGCGGAAGGGGGACCTCCACCAAATGTAGGGCTTCAGCGAAAGCCCCCACACCCGAGGGTGGGGGCCCAGTGGGGATCGTCCCCGTCAAGGGTGGTAGGTCTCCCACGAACAGGCGACCCCTACCGGGTATCAGGTCGCCATCCCACCTGCGCAGCGGGAACCGGTCATGCAAGACGCCCGCTACCTTCTGGGATTCTCTCTCAGTGAAGATCTCTTCGGAAGCAGTGAGAACGCCCGCCGCGTCCGGCCCAACGACCTCTGGGGCGACCCCGACGGTCAAGAACAGGTGCGTCTCCGTGGCCTGCACGCCGAACACGACCCCCTTGTAGCGGAATATTTCGCGGGGTTCCCCACGGGCGGGAAGCATCCAGATTGCGCTACCCTGCTCTTCAAATTTGGGGTCTTCCCGCGTGAAGTAGATTTCACCGCGCTCCCCGATTCCCAACAGGCGCGCTGACTTGTCTCCCGCCGTCAGCTGGATGGTCTCGTGCCCGTAAATCTCGATGAGTTGGTCGACGAAAGTTGAGCCATCCTCACCCACAGTCCTATACGTGGCAACAACTGGACCGTTCGGGGCGGCCGCCAGCGAGACCACTCGTGGGGACCTCACGAAGCCGGGAATATCAGAGAACGTGTCGAGCGCCATAGCATCGAGCCTACAGGCATAAAGAAAGCACTCTGAAGGAGGTTCTTCCGCTTCCGGGGGTGGCGCCCGAGACCCCAACAAACCGGCCCCAGCGAGTGCGGCCACCACGCCACCACCGAAGAAGGCTCATGGGCCGGAAAAGGCTGGGCCGGTCACTGGAAACCCTAACGACACGCCGCCCAAAACAACGCGCTTTGGCTGGTGTCCCGGAAAAGCCTCGGGGACCCACAGCCACAAACCGCGACACCGACTAGTCGGTGTCGCGGTTTCCTTGGGGTGGCTGACGGGACTTGAACCCGCGACCACCTGGACCACAACCAGGTGCTCTACCAACTGAGCTACAGCCACCATTGCGCGCCTAACCTTGTGGGTCTGGCGTCGCAGTTACAGATAGTAGCAGACGGGAGGGCCCACCCGCGCTCCCCTACCCCCAGCCGAGAGCGTGAAGTTCGTCCTCTTCAAGACCGAAATAGTGGCCGATCTCGTGCACTAGTGTCCGGTACACCTGTTCCTCCACGCGTTCCCGGGTCTTGTAGATCCGCACGATTGAACTCTGGTAGATAGTGATCGTGTCCGGCATCGCACCCGCATAGTCGCGGCGCTCCGTTGCGGGCACCCCATGGTAGAGGCCGAGCAGCCCAGGCTGGCCTGGTGGCGTTTCACTTTCAACAATGAAGGCACAGTTCTCCACTGCCTCCAAGAAACGGGCGGGCACCCGCTCCAAACCGCGCTCCACCATCGCCTCGAACTCAGCATCCGTGATCGGACCTAGATCCCGTGGCGGGGCTTTAGTGGACGGCGCGTTTGCAGCCTTTTGCGTCGCTTCCAGGTCTTCCGGTGGGGTCACCAGAACGCGCGCACCGAAATCGCATCCGCGAAGTTACTCATCGCCTCAGGGGTCGCATCCAAGTAGAGGTCAGCGTCGACGAGGGCGATCTCCATAACCATGAACGATCCCTCCCCATCAGGAACAACGTCAACCCGGTTGAACAGGAACTGCTCGTCCCTCCCAAGGCGCGACCGCACGTAGTCGTGGATGGCGATCCGGATCTGCTCACCCCACCCCAACTGTTGGTCGGTTGGAGTGTGAGCGGAGACAACCACCTCACGGATCTTCCTGTCGGTCACCTCCGACGGGTGAAGCAACGCCTTCTTCTGCACCGCGTGGGAAAGCAGCCCGTTGAAGAACACCAGAGACACCTCACCGTGAATGTCGATGGCCTCCTGGTAGCGCTGAACCATGACGTCACGATCATCAGCGAGTAGGTCCATCGCCTGTCCGATCGCGTCCTGGCGCTGCTTCAAACTGTTCGACGAGTAGCGGCCAATGTCGCGAACACCTGAAGACACAGCCGGTTTCACCACGAAGTCGCCGAACGCGGGGAAGCGAGCGTGGACTTGGCGCTTCTCAAACTTCTTCGCGGCCGGGATCCACGTGGTGGGAATTGTGGGGAGCCCACGTTTCTCCAACTCCTGCAAGTAGTGTTTGTCGGAGTTCCACGTGAGCACGTCAGCCTGGTTCAGGATGCGTGGGACGCTGCGCGCCCATTTCAGGAAGTTCTTTCGGTCCTCCGCGTAGTCCACCACGGAGCGGACCACAACCATCCCCGCGTCGTCCCAGTCCACGTCAGGGTCGGACCACACCTTGATTTGGGGGTCGATGCCCCGTTGTGCGAGGGCGTCAAGCAGCCCGTTTTCGTCCGGATACAAGTTCGGCATTGAAGCCGCCGTCGCAAGTGTCACCTTTGGTTTGCTCATAGTCCTACGTTACCCGGAAAACCACACCTTTTTCGGGCCGCAAGCGAGGCCACCTCAACGGAGGCCAAGCGGGCGCGAAAGTGCCTCCCTCAAAAGGTTGTCCACAAGTGCCGAGTAAGGCACGCCGCTATCAGCGAACATGGTGGGATACATCGAGAACGGGGTGAAGCCCGGCATGGTGTTCACTTCGTTCAAAACAATGCGGTCATCATCCTCGTTGTAGAAGAAGTCGACGCGGGAAATTCCCTCCCCTTCCAGGGCCGCAAACGCTCTTTTGGCCTGAGTCTGGATCCGCTTGGCGACCCCAGCCGGGAGGTCGGCTGGACAGTCTAAGACGACACTGTCAGCGTCGAAGTATTTCGTTGCGTAGTCGTAAAACCCAGCTTCTTCTAGGACCTTGATTTCCCCAACGGAGGAGGCGACAACTTCTCCACCTGCCAGTCCGAGGACGCCACACTCCAGTTCGCGTCCCTGCACTCCTGCCTCCACGATCACCCTCGGGTCGTGGCGCATAGCCTCCGCTACCGCCGCGGGAAGATCTTCGGGGGAAGACACTTTGGTGATCCCAAGAGAGGACCCTGCTCGCGTGGGTTTCACGAACACCGGGTAGCCGAGATCCCCCACCTCACTTTGCAGTGAATCCTGGTTGACCTCCCACTCTCTCTTCGTGAAAGACACCCACTGGCCGACGTCAATGCCCGCGGCCGCGAGCACTGTCTTAGCCAGATACTTGTCTTGAGCGACCGCTGAGGACGCGACCCCGCACCCCACGTAACGCAAGTCCGACAGCTCGAACAGGCCTTGGACGGTTCCGTCCTCGCCGAAAGGACCGTGCAGCAGCGGAAAAACCACGTCAACCTTGCCGACTTCCACGGTGGTGCCCGGAAGTATCGCCCCGTCCTCGTCAACCTCATACTCCACGAGGGTTGGGCTGCCCGGCAGGAACGCGACGCGGCGACCCCCTAAGGGAACCGTGTAGCCCCCAGTGTCCGTCAGGTCGTATTCTTCCAGCTCAGCGCTCATTGGAACCCACTGGCCATCCGGCGTGATCCCCACGGCTAAAGTGCGCCACTTGTCCGCGTCGATCGCCCGCAGCACTCCCCCGGCCGTCGCGCAACTGATCTGGTGTTCACCTGACTGCCCGCCGAAAAGAACCACTACTTGGGGCCGCTCTTGAAAAGTCATGGTCCAACCGTAGTCCGCTTGCTCGCGGCACCGCACATTCCGGGGGCTGAGAGTTAGTCGAGTAACTCTATTTCCCAACCATCCATCTTCTGGGGGCGTCCCAACAGCATCTCCCCCATTTGCGTGACGTTGGCCCGCCCCGAAATGACCTCGACAACGCCCGTGGTAATCGGCATGTCGACGCCGTAACGGTTCGCTATCTCCAACAGGGGGACAGCAGTTTTGGCGCCCTCAGCGACACCCGCTGACAGAGACAGAGCCTCTTGTAAGTCCATGCCCCGGCCCATGCGGTATCCGAGGGAATAGTTGCGGGACAGCTTTGAGGAGCAGGTAGCGATCAGGTCCCCCACGCCCGCCAAGCCCGAAAAGGTGATCGGGTCCGCCCCCATCGCTTTCCCAAGCCGAGTGATTTCAGCGAGACCCCGCGTGATGAGAGTGGCACGAGTGTTGGCACCCAAACCCATGCCCTCCGACGCCCCGATAGCTAAAGCGACCACGTTCTTCGCCGCGCCAGCAACCTGAACGCCAATAATGTCAGTGGACACGTAGGGCCGGAAGTAGGCGTTGTGGCAGGCTTTAGCGACCGTGCGGGCCGTGTCGAAGTTCGAGGACGCCACAACGGTTGCGGCCGGCTGTTTCTCCGCGATCTCCATCGACAGGTTTGGTCCTGAGATGATGGCGATCTGGTCCGCGGGAACCCCACCCACCTCTTCCATGACGTCTGCAACCAGCTTGCCTGTCTTCGCGTCGATCCCTTTCGACAGGGAAACGTAGATGGCGTCCGGGTTGATTTCGTGGGCGGCTTTCACTGTTTCACCAACAACCTTGGTGGGGACAGCGATGACCACTGTGCTCGCCCCACGCACTGCTTCTTCCATGTCGATGGTCGCACAAACCCGGTCTGAGAGGGTCAGTCCCGGCACGTAGCGGGAGTTCTCATGGTCGTTGATCATGTCGACGACCACCTGATTGCGGCCCCTCATGATGACGTCGTGACCGGCGTCAGCCAGGATCTGGGCGAACGTGGTTCCCCACGAACCCGTCCCCAAGACTGCTATGTGACCGTCTTCCATTGCCGCCCCCATCCGACCACCCCACCCGTCGGGTGGCCTCATCGAGATACGATAAGGCTAGCTCGAAACAGGTGACGCGAAGCCGTCTCACCTGCACCTCAAACGCGACCTGAGGAGGGACCGCCGTGAAACGAACACCCACGGGGAGAAGCATTGTTCTGACCGCGGCGCTACTTCTAGCCCTGGGAGGGGCTACCGCGTGCACGAGCCCCCAAACCGGTGAGGAGCCTGAGCAGAGCGCGGCTCCCACCACTCAAAGTGGGCCCATCGAGGAAAACACTCAGAGCGCCGGTGGGAACGAGGCCGCTCTCGATGAGGAACCTACCCTCGAGGGAGACGATTCTTGGACGATGGGGCCTGACACCTATGACTGGGTGGGCGAAGTGACTGATCCTCCACTGATCACTGGCATGCGCGCCGCAACCCACGGGGACTACGACCGCCTAGTCGTCGACTTCACGGGGTCTGACCCGCTGGGATGGGAAGTGCAATGGGTTAGCCAAGCCCATGAACAAGGCCGGGGTGAACCGCTTGATGTTGAGGGCCCCGCCTACTTGGACATTTCCATTAGGGGAACTTCCATTCCCGCCACCGAAGAGGATTACGAAGCGTATTTCGGTGACAAAGCGGCGCCCTCCACGGACTCAATCCGTTCCATCTACGACTCCAGCTTTGAGGGAACCACCCACGTGGTGATCGGCTCTGACACTGAGCGGCCCTTCAGGGTGTTCCAGTTGGAGGACCCCCTGCGGTTGGTGGTCGATGTGAAGAACTGAGAGCGTTTCAGCGAACGTAACGGCCCCGAGTCACTGACGGCTCCACTGGGAGCACGTCGCGACTCTTGATGCGGCGAGCGAGCTCGGCGCGCCAACCGGAGAACACTTTCAGCCGCCCCTTACCTGGACCATCCATGGTTTTCATGTCCCACGGCTTTTCGGGCGGGTCCTCATTCCGTAGGGCCGCGCTGCCCTCCATCAGGGCCTCCTCCAACCTTCCGGTTAGCTCCCGCACCCCTTCCCGATTCGTTGAATCTCCCTCAATGTCGGAATAGTCAATTGGGGGGAGAACCTTTATGTAAAGGTTCGGGCGCCGCAAATGCAGGCGGGGTGTCGTGTAGCGGTCCATCACGTTCTGGGCGCCCCACTGGACGATGGGAACCACGGGGACCCTAGTGTCCAAAGCGAGACGCGCGAGCCCCGTCTTACCTTTCATGGGCCAAAACGCGGGATCCCGAGTTATTGTTCCCTCAAAGTAGATGGTGACGACTGCGTCCTCAGCCAACGCCTCCCTAGCGTGGACGAGGGCGTCACCAGCATTGTTGCTTCCGCGGGCCACGGGGATCATCCCCCACCAGCGCAGGAACGGTCCGATCACGGGGACCTTGAAAAGCGCGTCTTTAGCGAGGAAGCGAGGTTCGAACCCGTTGTAGCCCAAAAAGTAGCCCATGGACACCGGGTCAAACTCGGACACGTGGTTCGGCGCGACAATGAATGGGCCGCTCTTAGGGAAGTTCTCGATGCCACCCCACTGGGGCCTACTGACCGCGCTCACCACTGCGTGAGCAATCGGGTAGGCGATGACGTTGAAGCCCTTTATATTGCCACGACGCGGACGTGCCGGTGCGGGCCTGCCCTTGTTAGCGCTCATATTGGTTCCTCCGTTTCCTCAGTCAACAGTGCTGAGACTGTGTTAGGCGGCCTTCATGGGTGGGGCCACCAGCCGAAGCGCACTAGGGTCAACGCTCACGACGAGTGGCAGGTGCCCGATGACATCCCCGTCAGCGTAAGCGGGCATCCCCTTTGGGGAGAGAAACTCAACGCGTCTAGCTTGCTCCAAGCGGATGAGCGGGTCGGAAGTTCCTCTAGCCAGCAGTGCGTTAGCCAACACGGGCAGAACCCGCAGGCGCGGCAGGTCCGGCACAGACAAAACTCCTAACAGGCCATCATCCGTGCGGGAAGTGGGAGAAATGTTGATGCCCCCACCGAACCACCCGGTGTTGGACACAGACGTCAGCCAGCCACCAATGTCTTGGAACTCTCCATCCACGTAAGCCTCAATGGGTGAAGGCTTGAACCGGCCGAAGAAACCCGAGACCGCACCCCAAGCGTAAGACAGTGAGCCGAAAGGCATCGAGGACTCGTTGGCGATCCTCGTCGCCGCCGCGTCTATTCCGAGAGACAGAACACCGACGGCCTTAGTGACCCCGTCCTCATCCCCAACTTTCATCACGTCCAACGACCGCACCCAACGGTGCACGGTCTTACTGTCAGCGTCAGCGAGCGCTCTAGCGATGCGGTGAGGGTCGGTGCCGACGCCGAGAGACCGACAAAGGTCGTTGCCCCGCCCTGAAGGAAACGGGATTGCCGGGGGTTCTTCGAAGGTCCTTTTGGAAAGGGCATTGGCGATGTAGCCGTTTCCCCCAACGACACCCAAGTAGTCGCCCCCCGCCTCTGAGGACACCTGAGCGACATCATCCACCCACGTGGTGACGACGACCTCCACCTGCCAACCGCCACCGCGCAAAGTGTCCGCCACTCGATGCCCCACATCGAGCGCGCGTCCCTGCGCGGAAACGGAAGAGACCAGAAGGGATAGCGAACGCCCTTTGGTCACACGTACTCCACCTTCGCGTGCAACTGTTCCAGCTTCGACATGAAATGCTCATACCCCCTAGAGATCACGTCAATCCCCGAAACGTGGGAGACACCCTCAGCAGCCAACGCCGCAATCAGGTGGGAAAAACCGCCACGCAAGTCAGGCACAGTGATGTCAGCGCCATGCAGCGGCGTGGGTCCGAAGATGACCGCTGAATGGTAGAAGTTCTCCGAAGCGAACCGGCAGGGGATCCCCCCAACGCACTCCTTGTACAACTGGATGTTCGCGCCCATCTTCCGTAGGGCCGAGGTGAACCCGAAACGGTTCTCGTAAACGGTCTCATGCACAATCGAAAGGCCATCCGCTTGGGTGAGCGCGACCACCAGGGGCTGCTGCCAGTCGGTCATGAAACCGGGGTGCACGTTCGTTTCCAACACGATCGGGTTGAGTGGCCCACCCGGATGGAAGAAGCGGATACCGTCCTCTTCCACTTCAAAGCCACCCCCAACCTTCCGGTACGTGTTCAAGAAAGTGATCATGTCCGGCTGGTGAGCGCCCTTCACGAACACGTCGCCACGGGTGGCGAGGGCCGCCGCACCCCAAGAAGCCGCCTCAATCCGGTCAGGCAACGCAGTGTGAGAGAAGCCCTCCAAATGGTCCACGCCCTCGATACGGATGGTGCGATCCGTGTCCACGGCGATTATCGCACCCATCTTTTGGAGAACGTTGATCAAGTCAGCGATCTCCGGCTCCACCGCCGCGCCACTCAGCACGGTGATCCCGTCCGCCACGACCGCGGTGAGCAGAGTCTGTTCAGTGGCACCCACCGAAGGGTAAGGCAAGTTGATGGCCGTGCCCTTCAAACCGCCCTTCGGGGCGCGGATGTGCACGCCCGCATCATCCTTCGTCACCTCCGCACCGAAGCGACGCAGCGTTTCGAGGTGGAAGTCGATAGGGCGGTCCCCAATGGCACAACCCCCCAACTGGGGGATGAACGCCTCCCCCACCCTGTGCAGCAGCGGCCCACAAAACAGGATAGGAATGCGTGAAGACCCGGAGAGCGCGTCGATTGCGCCCGACGCCGCCGACTCAACGTTCGCGGGGTCGAGGACGAGCACGCCCTCGTCCGCGTCGAAAGACACGTCGGCCCCGTGAGCCTCAAGCATGTCCCGCACCACGTCCACGTCCCTAATCAGTGGGACGTTGCGCAACTGGGAGGGGGTGCGCCCCAGCAGGGAGGCAACCATAGCTTTGGGTACGAAGTTCTTCGCCCCCCGAACCGAGATGGTCCCGTGGAGGGGACTTCCGCCCTCCACTCTCAAAACGGTCCTGTTGATTCCTTGATCAACGAGAAGTGGCTTCAGATCCAAAAAGCGCCCCCAAATCCGTCGGCTCCAAGTAGCAAGGTCATTTCCGCCCAAGCTTACCTGAGCGGCGGAGCCCAGCCGGCCGGCTCTCGCGGCGCCACACAGATCCGCGCAGGCGAGGCCGGCCTAGTGTGCTAGCCGGCTCCTTGCTTATCCGCGGGACGGGGAATGCTGCGCTGGGAGAGTCTGGGGCTTCCAGGAGGGACGAGTCTTCTCGAACGCGCTAATGGACTCTTCATCACGCATGGTGAGACCAATGTCGTCTAAGCCTTCGCGTAGCCGCCAGCGCGTGTAATCATCCAGAGCGAAGGGGACGGTGACCGCGCCGCAAGTCACCGTCATATCGTCTAGGGACACGGTGAGGGGGACCGCCGGGTTTTCCTCCACTAACTTCCACAGCAACTCCCCGTCCTCTGGGGAAATCGCACCCGCAACCAGTCCGGCCTTGCCAGCGTTCGACCGGAAAATGTCACCAAACTTGGGGGACAGAACCACTTTGAGCCCGTAGTCCTGCAGCGCCCACACCGCATGCTCACGCGAAGAACCGGTCCCAAAGTCGGGTCCGGCAATGAGAATTGATCCGGCCTCGTAGTCCGGGTTGTTGAGGATGAAGTTCGGGTCGCGCCGCCAAGCCGAGAACAGCCCGTCTTCGAACCCGGTTCGCGTGATCCGCTTCAAAAACACGGCGGGAATGATCTGGTCCGTGTCAACGTTGGACCGGCGCAAGGGGACGCCCGTGCCCGTGTGCGTAGTGAACTTTTCCATTGGTCTACTCCCCTTCCCCTTCCGCGGGTGCCTGCGATGTGTCTGGCGTGGGCGGCGCGATCGGATGGCCCCCTGACACTTCAGACAGGTAGTCGGAAACCGACTGGTCTTCTTGCCCCTCCAGAGGTTCAAGGTCGGCGGGGGAAGATAGTGTCCCCCGCACGGCGGTTGCGGCCGCCACCAGCGGGGAGACGAGGTGAGTGCGGGCGCCAGGTCCCTGCCTACCCTCATAGTTTCTGTTCGAAGTCGACGCGGAACGCTGCCCGGGCTTCAACTGGTCTGGGTTCATCCCCAAGCACATCGAGCACCCGGCGGCGCGCCAATCAGCCCCGAAGTTTTTGAAGATCTTGTCGAGTCCCTCAGCCGCCGCCTGCAACTTCACCTGTGCTGAGCCCGGCACAACTAGCATTTCTAGCCCGTCCGCCAACCGGCGGCCCTCCAACACTTTCGCGGCCATGCGGAGGTCTTCAATGCGCGCGTTCGTGCAAGACCCAAGGAACACCGCGTCGACCGCGACATCCTTCATTTTGGTTCCGGGCTCCAAGTCCATGTATTCGAGGGCGCGCTGCGCGGCGGCGCGAGCATGCGGGTCGGAGAAGTCCTCCGGGTTGGGGACCTGTCCTGAGAGGGGGACGCCTTGCCCAGGGTTCGTACCCCAGGTGACGAACGGTTCAATATCTTCGGCTTCCAAGACGACTTCCGCATCAAACTTGGCGTCCGGGTCAGTGGCAAGCGACCTCCACTCGGCCACAGCCGCATCCCAGTCTTCGCCCTCGGGGGCGTGTGGGCGGCCCTTCAGGAACTCGAACGTTGTTTCGTCTGGGGCGACCATGCCGGCGCGGGCCCCCGCCTCAATCGACATGTTGCAGATCGTCATGCGGGCTTCCATGGACAACTCTTCGATGGCTTGGCCCCTGTACTCAAGGACATAGCCTTGCCCGCCACCGGTCCCGATCTTCGCGATGACCGCCAGAATGATGTCCTTAGATGTCACGCCCGGCTTCAGGGAACCGTTGATGGTGATAGCCATCGTCTTGAAGGGCGCGACCGGCAGTGTTTGCGTCGCTAACACGTGTTCCACTTCGGAAGTGCCAATCCCGAACGCGAGCGCCCCAAAAGCCCCATGCGTGGAAGTGTGAGAGTCTCCACACACGATTGTGACTCCCGGCTGTGTCAGGCCCAGCTGGGGACCCATGACGTGAACGATTCCCTGTTCCGGGTCCCCTAGGGAGTGGAGGCGGATACCGAACTCTTCAGTGTTGTCCCGCAGCGCCTCTATCTGGGTGCGGCTGGTCTCATCAGCTATGGGGAGGAAGATGTCTTTCGTGGGAGTGTTGTGGTCCTCCGTGGCTATCGTCAGGTCAGGTCGCCGCACTTTCCGTCCGGCGAGGCGGAGCCCCTCAAACGCTTGAGGACTGGTCACTTCGTGAACGAAGTGAAGATCCACGTAAAGAAGGTCGGGCGTCCCATTCTCACCATGCTTCACAACGTGATTGCCCCAGACCTTTTCAGCCATTGTCCGTGCCATCGCCCGCATCCTCCATTCTCTTCCCTCTCAAACCCCAACTTAGGGTGCTACTGAACAATAGGCGTCGAGCCGGCAAGTCCGGCGCGGGCGCCACCTCAAAGAGTGCCGCCGCAACGAAACCACAGATTTTGCATCTCACCCACTGGGATGGGAGGATCTGGTTATGGACGAAACAACCGACTCTAGTGGTGTTGGTGTATTAGACAAGGCCGCCCTAGTTTTGGGTGCCCTCGAAGCGGGCGCTGCGACGCTCGCTCAGCTGGTCGCTTCCACGGATCTTGCTCGACCCACGGCGCATCGGCTTGCGGTTGCTTTAGAGCATCACCGATTCGTTGCCCGGGACATGCAGGGCCGTTTCGTCCTCGGGCCCCGCCTACAGGAACTGGCATCCGCAGCCGGCGAGGACCGCCTGATCGCTTCTTCCACCCCCATCTTGGTGGCTTTGCGGGACCACACGAAAGAGTCGGCGCAACTGTTCCGTTGGCAGGGGGACCGGCGCGTTTGTGTCGCCTCCGTGGAACCAGACACTGGACTTCGAGATTCGATTCCTGTTGGCGCCGCCTTGTCTTTGAAGGCGGGTTCTGGCGCCCAAGTGCTGCTCGCTTGGGAGGAGCCTGAACGGCTCCACCGCGGGCTGGTCGGCGCCTCTTTCACGGCCACCACCCTGTCCCAGGTGCGCAGGCGTGGTTGGGCGCAGTCAGTTGCTGAGAGGGAGGCCGGCGTTGCCAGCGTCTCAGCGCCAGTTCGCGGTTTGGATGGGCGCGTGATCGCCGCCCTTTCCATTTCGGGGCCCATCGAGAGGATGGGGCGCCAACCGGGGCGCCTGCACGGCCCAGCTGTTGTCGCCGCCGCTAACCGCCTGTCGGACTTCCTGCGTAGCGCCGAAGAAATGGGTTTGTGACTAGGTTTTAGACCGGTCTTGCGCGCTTAGGTCCGTGCGGCTTGGCAAGAGCGCACCCCACCCAGAAGCAGCCAACCCCAGAAGAACCCGAACCGATCGTACGCGAACCCAAAACGCCCGCACCGAACGCACAAGCGACCTCACGGCGTTATCCCACCGTCTCGTGCACTGTGCGTTCAGTCGGGGTGAGAACACAACCACGTGCGTTCAGTCGGGGTGACAGCAGAACCACGTGGGGGACCGTAGAAGGGCAGACTCTCGAGACCCATGCTTACGAGTTCACCATTCCCGAGTCGTCCTCCAAGTCTGCGTCGACCATCATGTTCACCAAACCCTCAAATGCCACCGTGGGCTGCCAACCCAGAACTTCACGCGCCTTCGTGGCGTCCGCAACATGTTCAACCGGGTCGACGGGCCTGAAAAACCGGGGGTCAACGACAATGTGGGAGCGCCAATCCGAAACCCCTGCGCGTTGCAATGCGAGGCGCGCGAAATCCTCCACGGAATGCGTCTGCCCCGTGCCAATCACGAAGTCCCTCGCCTCAGGGGCTTCCGCAGCCAAACGCATCGCCTCAACATAATCACCCGCGTAACCCCAGTCCCGCCTAGCAGCCAGGTTCCCCAAAGCGATCACGCCACCCTCGTTCGCCACCCGCGCGGCCCCCGAAGTTATCTTGCGGGTTACGAAGGATGGTGGGCGCAAGGGGGACTCGTGCGCGAACAAAATGAGGTTAGAAACAGGTAGACCCCGACTACGGAACACTTGGCCCATGTGGTGGGCGTAGGCTTTCGCGGCGCCGTAAGGCGACACGGGCTGGATTGGTGTGTCCTCCGTTTGCGGTGACGTTTCGGGCGAACCGAACAGCTCAGAACTGGACGCCTGCACCACCCGCACTTCCCGCCCCGTTTCCTCCTGCAAGCCAAGCGCCGCCTCAAACACGTGGACCGCACCCAAACCACTCACCAAGCCTGCCAACGCGGGCTGCTCCCACGACTGCGCCACAGAGGAAATGGCAGCCAAGTTGTAAATCTGGTCTGGCCCGATTTGGCGAACGAGGGCGGAAAGGCCCTCCCTGTCGCGCAGGTCGCCCTCGACCACCCTCACCTGCTCAGGCAGCAGGTTCGAGGGGTGGGGCCCTGGTGGGGTGAGCCCCCAAACCTCGTGTCCAAGGTCCACTAGCCTGCGGGCGAGCAATGTCCCATCTTGGCCGCCGACACCCGTGATGAGAGCAGTGGTCATGGCAGGAGCAGTTCCCGCTGCTCCTTCAAATCGTTCTCAACCATCATGGTCACCAACCCATCGAAGTTGACCTTCGGCTCCCAGCCGAGCACTTCGCGGGCCTTCGTCGCGTCTCCAACTAAGAGTTCCACGTCCGCCGGCCGCATGAACCGCGGGTCCTGCTTCACGTAGCGTTCCCAGTCCTCAATGCCGACAACGTCGAAAGCCTTATCGAGGAACTCTCGGACGGAATGGGTTTCTCCCGTCGCCACCACATACTCCGAACCTTCCGGTTGTTGCAGCATGAGCCACATGGCTTCCACATAGTCCCCCGCGTACCCCCAGTCCCGTTTCGCATCCAGGTTGCCCAGGGTGATCGAGTCCTGCAACCCAAGGGAAATGCGCGCAACAGCGTTACTGATTTTGCGGGTCACGAACTCGTAGCCGCGCCGCGGCGACTCGTGGTTGAACAGGATCCCAGAAGAGGCGTGCAGCCCGTAGGACTCCCTGTAGTTGATGGTCATGTAGTGACCGAACACTTTCGACACCCCGTATGGGGACCTCGGCCAAAGAAGCGTCGTTTCCCTTTGGGGGACCTCGTGAACTTTGCCGAACATTTCGGACGAGGACGCCTGGTAAAACTTCACTTTCCCCATGTCGTCACCCGAGTAGAGGCGGATCGCCTCCAACATGTTCAAGACACCCTTACCTGTCACATCGGAGGTGACCAGAGGGTTTTCCCAAGAGTAGGCGACGAACGACATGGCCCCAAGGTTGTACACCTCGTCGGGCTGCACTTCGTTCATGATGCGCAGCAGGCCGGGCAGGTCCGTGAGGTCTCCCTCAACCAGCTTCACTCCGGGCACGATCTTCCGAACCATGTCGGCTTTCGGGTTGTTTTGCCCCCGGATCAAGCCGTAAACGTCGTAGCCTTTGTCGAGCAGAAACTCTGCTAGGTAGGGGCCGTCTTGGCCGGTGATCCCTGTGATTAGTGCGCGAGGCATTTGCGTTCCATTCCCTAGGCGAACCACCATGTCACTATACCGACGTTCGCCTAGTCAGTGATCTTTGTAAGCCTGAAGGATGCGCCCCATCACAGCATCCAAATCAAACTTTTTCACGTGTTCCTCCCCGAAGCGGGTGGCTCGGCGGCGGAAGTCCTCATCGAATAGTCCCTTGTGGATGCGGCTCGCAAACTCGTCGACGTCCGTCGGGTCCACAAGCAGCTCCTCGTTACTCTCGAACGTCGAGCGGTAACCGGGGTTATCTCCAGCCAAGACGACCTTCGCACCGGACGCTAGAGCTTCCACGAGCACAATGCCGAAGCTCTCCCCGCCCGTCGAAGGGAATACGACCAGATCGGCGTTCTGTAGTAGGGAAGCCTTGTCGTCCTCGTCCACAAACCCCAAAAACTTCACGGGCGTCCGAAGTTCCCTAGCCTGCGCTTCCAACTCGGCTCTCAGCGGCCCATCCCCCGCGATGACCACTTCCACTCCCGACAGGTCTGTCCGGTCCTCTAGATGTTTGACAGCGTTCAGGAGGTGTCGGGCCCCCTTGCGGTCTACCAGCCGCCCGAAGAACAGGACCTGCTTCGTTCTATTCTCGGCCTTAGCCTCACGCGCGGCGCTCGACCCAGCCGCGCCCCGGAACTTGGCGACGTCGATCGGGCTGGGAATGATTTCGCTTTCCACCCCGTAGGCGCCGTACGCGAAATCGCGGGCGACCGAAGACAGGGAAATGTGTTTGTCTATTCGCCCCACCGCACGCCGGGTCAGTGCGGCGAGACCTTTCGTCGCGGTCTCCACGGCCTTAGAGGCCGGCGCTATCAGGAAAGTAGAGACGATCCGGGTTCCCTCCGGAGCATTGTTGATGACTTTCGCGGCGAGCATTGGTGAGAACGGTGCAGCCACGTGCAGCACGTCGAACTGTTCTTCTCCCAGCAAGGCGCGGACCCGTTTCGAACCGGCTGGTAGTGGGATTCTCACCCAGTTGCGGTTGTATTTGACGCGAACGTTGCGGGAAAGTGAGTGAACGCCCGGAATGTCGTCGCGGGTCGTCTCCCCGACAAGATAGTGGACGTCGTGACCGTCTTCCGTGAGCCAGCGCCCCAATGTGAGCAAGTATTGTTGGACGCCGTCCGGCGCGTCCAACGTGTCGTCGAAGACGAAACCAATTTTCATACTCTGTACCCCCAACGGGATTTGAACCCGTGTTGCCGCCGTGAGAGGGCGGTGTCCT
>CAYFUO010000026.1:0-20217 GCA_964346255.1 uncultured Actinomyces sp.
TTCCGCTCCTACCTTGCGGAGCGCATCCTGAAGCAAAATGGGTTCGACGTGAAGAACCTATCGGGTGGCATGCTCACGCTGGTCGCCGCGATGAACGGTGGTCTGGCGCCCAAGGTGGAATTAGAGACAGGCAACTAAGGGGTCTGGGCGTCCCTTTCACTGGGCTTCACTAGGCCGGAGGGTGAAGGGACGCCCAACATTGGGGTGGGGCCGGGCTTCACGGAGTGCAGCGCCCCACGTTTCCCCAGTTTCGTCCGCGGGCTTGGGGCTCGAGGCCACCGTCCACTGCTATGATCTGTACGTTTACTGCACGGTCCAATGTGAAGAGGTAGCTCGTATGTGTGTTGCGGTGGAATGCCCTAAGTGTGGAAAGACCACTTGGAGTGGTTGCGGGGCCCACGTCGACCGCGTGATGAAGAACGTGCCTGAGAGTGAGAGGTGCACTTGCGCCACGTCGGGCACTCGTTCCTCTGAACAGAGCTGTTAGGCTTCTTCAGTTTCCTCCACGGTGATGACCGTGAAGCGCGTGGAGGTCACTCCCCGGACGATCTGTGCTACGCCAAGCCCAAGCAGGGAGCAGCCCACAAGTATCGTCACTGGTTTGCCGTCCCACACTGGGGTGAGCAGCATGACGACGCCGGCGATGACGGCGCCTATCGCGTAGGCGAGCAGCCAGGTCTGCGCCTGTAGGCGACGCGATAGCAGGAAGGCCATGACGCCTTCTGAGATCCACATGAGCCCCAGCACGATTCCCACCATGTTCACGATGACGGCGGTCGCCGTATCCATGTAGAGGACTATGAGGATGGCGCCAACGATCAAAGCTAGCGCTATCAGTCCCCTCCCGACGCGCACGAGGGGTGACAGCTCTTTGCCGCGTATCACTATCACCCCGTAGAGGACGCCAGCCGCCAGCGCGTAGACGGCCATCAGGGTGGAGAAAATGTTCCCCATCACGTTCGGCCACACCAGCACCAGCACGCCGATCACGGCGGAGACGGCGCCTGCGATCACGAAGGCCCACCGGTAGGTTGTGACCGTTTCTTGGATCCTCTGGTCGTAAGCGGCTTTGCTTGTCATAGCGAGCCCTTCCTAGTCGTGTGCGATCGTCGGCCTGTTGTGACGGCGGTCATGCCCCCATCGTAGTGTTCAGCCGTGAGGAGCGGTCACCTTCGCGAGGCGATCGCTCCTCAGCAGTTTTCTACAAGGACCTCGCGTACAGGTACATGAGGAGCATGAACACGATGACGGCGACGATTGTGAACCAGGCGTAGGGAACCAGTGGGGAGCGGACGTGCGGTCCGGTGCGGGTCACAGCGATGTAGCTGAGGATCTCCGCCATTAACGCCACTCCGTAGATTCCGGTGATGATGATGTACATGAGTGGTGTTGAGGGCATGATCAGCACTAGGAGAGCAGCGATCGCGAGAGGCAGCCACCAGATTGACTGGGCGACCGCCAAATCGGTTGCAGCCTCCGGAAAGCTTGCAGTCGAACCGCTGACTCTGGAGGCGAGCATGATCGCTAAGGCCCTCAGCATCAGCAGCGCGAACATGGCCAACGTCACCATTGCGAACAGCTGTACGTAGTCCCCGAAGGACGGCGAGTAGAAGAAGAATGCGGACATGCCCGCGTGAACAAAGGCCGCGGCCAAGAGCCCAACCAGGATCGTGTTCAACGCTAGAGGGATCAGCCAACTGAGGGTCGGGTTGCCCGCCTCTCTCACCGCTTGGCGGGGACGCTCGAAAGCGTGGTCCACTCCACCGCGCCAAATGTCATTGGGGATATGCCAGAGGTTGGCCATGACCAGAGCGAACGCGTTGCCCCCGCCCTGCTGCGGCACCGGCCCGATTTGCGTGTGCTGCCCGGGGAACCCCTGAGGCGGCGGGCCAGCCTGAGCGCCCATGGGCATGGGTGCACCGGCGGGTTGTGGGACTCCTTGCTGCGCGTAGGCTCCCGGTGGCGGGGTGGGGGTCTGGCCGGGCATGGGGGCGGTGGGTGGGCGCTGGAACGCCTGTTGCCCGGCTTGCGGAGCTCCAGGTGGGCGTTGGAACGGCTGCTGGCCAGTTTGCGGCGCACTCGCCGGCATGGGGGTCCCAGGGGGGACGGACGTTCCCGTAGGGGCGCGGCGGCCGGAGGGCATTGGGGGCGCCACTCGCGCTCCAGGAGGCATTGTCTCGCTGCCTCCCATACTCGGCATCCGAGGCCCGGGAGACGGTGGTGGCGGCGGCGGCAAAGGGGAGGCAGCGACGCTTACATCGACACTTTCGTCTTCCTTTTTAGGACCGTCCGCTCCAACCACCTGGTCTTCAATGTTTTCTTCCACCACCTCCTCCTCCTCCTCCACTAAAGCGGCGTTGGTAGCGTTCGCTTCCGTTTCTTCCTCTTCTGGCTTGAAATCTTTTTCTGACATGCTCATCCTTGCGGCGTCTTAGGTTTTCCGAAACAACTATGCGAGGGGGTGCGTGCCCGCCGTCAGACGAGCACGCAACTCGGCTAGCCGTTTACGTTGTAGCTTTCGCAGATTTCGTTCATGGCTTCCAACCACTTGTGCCAGAAGATGAACGGTCCCACAATGATGAGGCTCCCCAAGACTCCCCACAGCCAGAAAGTGGCGCCGTCAACGGTTTTTTGGAACCCCCTGGCTTCCTGCGTGGCGCCGATCCGGTTGCTGGCGATGGTCAGCCAAACGTAGTTCATTATCCCCAGCGTGATGGGGCTCAACAGGAAGAACACCAGCCAGTAGTTCATGGTGCGCTGTCCGTCACGAGGTGAAGCGATCGTGTTCAGGTCCTCCCCGGAGCGGGCAACCACCCAAACAGAGTAAATCCCGAGCGTGATGATCCCAAGGAAGATGAACTTCACCAGCGACCGGTTCGTGTCCAGCTGTCTCACCGGTGCGAAACCTTGGCCGCTCCACTGCGTTTGCTGAACGCTTTGGTAGGCGACAGGTTGAGGGGCCTGTAGCGCATTTGGTGCAGGGGCGTTCTGGTAGGCGCCTGGGTAAGGGGCCTGTTGTGCTTGCGCCGTAGGGTCCTGGTAGTAGGCGGCATCCTGGTAGTTGGCGCCTTCCTGGTATTGGGGAGGCATCGGCGCTGAAGCGTAGGGGTCGCCCCCGTACTGAACCTGCGTTTGTTCGGTGGACGCTACATACCCGGCCTGCGGGTTTTCGTACGTGAACTGTTGGGCTTGGCTTACCTCGCCCGCATCTTGGTAGGTGAACTCTTGGTATTGGACAGAGTTCCCTGAGTTGTCCTGTTCGTACGCTGCTAGGTATTCCCCTTCAGGAGGCATGGGAGCCTCAGGGTTTTCCCCATTTTGCGGGAGTGGTGGTTGGCCGCTCATCTCGGATTCTCCTTCGGTGTCTGATGCGGGTCTGGGCGCGAGCCGCAACGTTACGGCGAAGCATCCCCCGATCCACTTTGAGAATACCGCTACCTAGCCTCCACCGCTGACGCTGTGGGGCTGTGTTCCCTTTTTCAGGTCCCGCTCGAACAAGTGCGCCCCACCCCCCTCCTTTGTGCTACGCGCCACAAGGTCTCCTCCGGTGTCCCGAGCCGAAGCTGGATGCCCTACCGGCCGGGTCTTCAGGGAAGCGCTTTCTTGGCTAGGAGCTTTGACACCGCTTCTTCTGTCACCGTGGTGGGGTCGCCACTGAGAATGAGGTCACCCCGGTCCAAGACAGCGACGACGTCCTCATAGTCCAAGGCCTGCAGCCTGTGGGTTACCTCCAGCACGGTGAGGTTAGGCCGGAATCGGCGTAAGGAGGCACGAATCTGTTCCTCCAAGTCCAAGTTCAAACTGGATGCGAACTCATCTAGGATCAGCACCTTCGGGTCGAGAAGTAGTGCGCGCGCCAAACAGATCCTCTGCATCTGTCCTCCAGAAAGAGAATCTCCACCTGCGTGTCTAGGCCTTCGGGCATGGCGGCAACCTCGCCGTCGACGCCCGCTATTTTCAGGCTCTCCCACAATTCGGCGGTCGTCGCGTCCGGCTTGGCCAAGAGCAGGTTATCTTTGACCGTCCGGTCCAGCAGCTGCTCCTTTTGAATCACGATCACAACGTTGGCACGCAAGGAGTCCAGGTCGAAGTCTTGGACGGGGCACCCGTTGATCTCTACCCGCCCTTCATCCGGGTCATCGTATCTTGCTAGCAGCTGCACCAAGGTTGACTTGCCACTTCCACTAGCGCCAACGAGGATCCCATGTCCGCCGGCGGGCACTCTAAGCGACACGTTTCTCAAGACCGGGTCGGGGGCGGGTTCGACGCTGGTCCCTCCGACGGAGTTCTCGCGCCCGTTTTTGCCGTTCGGGTACGTGTAGGTGACGTTCTCAAAAACGATTTCTGGCGGGTCCTGAAGGGTGAGTCTTTCTGGGCCGTCCACCACGCTTTCCGGTGCGTGACTCACTTCGTAGAGGCGTCGGGCGGCAGCAAGAGAGTGGTCCAGGTAGGAGGCAGAATCCTCAACGCCCCGTGGACCTTCGAATAGGCGGAGGGTGGCGGCGGCTAGCCCGGCGACCACCCAAGGTTCCAGGCTGCCCACGCCCACCAAAACAACGGACAAAACTGCAAGTAGGGACAACGTGACGTTCAGCCCTCGGCGGATGCCCACCCAGTCGCGTGCGACGGCAGAGGTCTTGCCGACTTGGTCGCCGAGATCAGCCATTTGGCGCAACCGTTCATCCTCTAGGCTATACCCGAGGACGGTGTTCAAGCCGAACACTGAGTCAGAGATCTGGTGGGAGAGGTCCCGCCGAGCCTCGAGTGCCTCCCGCGTGCTCCTGAACGAAGGCTTCAACCCCAAGTAGGGGACCACGAAGAGCGACAGGAACAGTGGGAGCCCGAATGCGGTTGCCACCTCAGGTCCGAAGGTGAGCGCCGCGGCGAGCGTCGCTGTTGCCCCGACAATGTAGGCTGCAACGACTGGGGCGAACGTGTGGGCGTAAACGACCTCGATCCGGTCAATGTCACGGGTGAGGCTCGCGAGCAGGTCGCCCGAACGGGACCCCGTGACGATGCTGGGCGCCTTCGGCCACAGCTTCGCAAACACGTGAGTGCGGAGCAGCTCAAGGGCTTTGAATGCGACGTAGTGCCCAGTGAACTGCTCCAGATAGTAGGCGGTTGCCTTCAGCAGCGCTAAGACAATAATCCACGTGAAGTAGGCTGTGAGCCCCTGGCCGCCGACAGCCAGCTTGATCGCACCTGCAGCGACCGTTCCGAATAGCGCCAAATCTAAGGTGAGGTTAGCGACCCGGAAGAAAAGGGAAACTAGGAGCGGACCGTGAACGGGGGCAGTTATGCGGAGCAGCCAGCGGAGCAGCTGTGGGGTCGTGGGGGAGTCAGGCTGTCGCACTTTGCACCTCCCGGATTTTGTGCGCCTTCCCAGAACGCACCTCGTACACCACGTCGGCCGCTTCCATCAGGGAAGGACGGTGGGTCGTCATGAGGACCGTCCAGTCGCGGGGCAGCTCCCGCAAGGCCTCAGCGATCTTACGTTCGGACTCCAAGTCGACATGGCTGGTGGGTTCATCGAGGAAAAGCAGTTTGCGTTCGCTCAGCAGAGCGCGAGCAATCGAAATGCGTTGCGCCTGCCCCCCTGAAACGAAGGTCGCCCCCTCACCCAGATACGTGTGAAGACCCTGAGGCATGCGGCGCACTTCCCGAGCGACGTGAGCTCGGCTTAACGCCTCCCACATCTGCTCCTCTGAAGCGTCAGGCCGCCCCATCGCTAGGTTTTGGGCGATCGTTCCCGTGAACATCCACGTGCGTTGGTCGACGCTTGCGGACAATTCCCTGATGGCGCGGGGTTCCCCATCTTCCAAAATGTGGCCTTCAACTGAGATCAGCCCCCTTTGTGGGGGTAGGGAGCCTTTCAGGATTCCAAGTGCTGTTGACTTGCCGACGCCGCTTGGGCCGACGAGGGCGACGCGGGCCCCTTTGGGGACCTCCATCGAAAAGCCGGTTAGCACTTCGCCGCGCCCGTAGGAGAAGTGAACGTCAACCATTTGCACTGAGAGATCTTGGGGGATCGGAGTTTCGGCGTGAAGCACTTCGGGGGGCGCCAGGCGCGAAGCGCCCCTCAACCGCCTCACCCTTATGGATGAGGTTGGAGGTTCCCTCTAGGTAGGCTCCGATCGCCTTCTGTGAGGCGATTCCTCCCATCCCTATGTAGAAGAAGCCAGCAACCTGCTGCAGGGGCTCCAGCAAGAGGACGGTCAGAAGGATGATGCTGAGGAGGCCCGCCAAGCCAATGTGGTCGAAGCGGGCGATCGCAAGGGCAGCCGTCACCACTATGAGCAGCAAAGAGAACAGTCCGTCCATCACGATTATGACCACTTGGTTGCCGGCGAGGAGTCGCATGATGGCGCCCCGGTTCCGCTCGCCCGCCTCGCTCAGTTCCTCTTCCACGCGGGGACCCGCACCGAGCATGCGGATGGTCACCAGGTTGCGGATCGCGTCCAAGTATTGTCCGGCTAGGGTTCCTCGCTCTTTCCTTGAGTTCGCCGACGACTTCCTGAAGACCATCATGAAAGCGCCAATGAGGATGGGGATTAGGGGAACCAGCGCCATGACGACCACCCCCACAACCCAGTCGACCGCGAAAGCAATGTAGAGCAGGGCCAGAAATGGGACCGTGACAGCCGCGATCGTGGGGCCCAAATAGACTTGGCGGAACTCCGTCACCCTCTCAGTATTGTCCGTCATTAGTTGGACAATCGCAGTGGGGTTCTCCTCACCCTCCCTCCGGGAGGGAAGTGATGCTAAGACGAGCTGGCGTTTCAGTAGTTCGGCGCGGATTCTCTTTTCTTCCTCCTTGGCGGCCCTGCCACCAAACGAGTGCTCAGCGAACGCAAACAAACCTGCGACCACGGCGCCTGCAATCGCCCAGCCTGTCAGCCCCTCACCCCAGTGAACACGTGGGAAACGAGGACCAGTGTCGCCCCAACAGCAACGGAGGAGAGGACGCGCAGCAGCCCCACGAGGGCCGATGCTTTTCGCCCTTGGGTTGAGATCACCGAGGGCTTCGGCTGGGAGGGCATACTTCTCTCGCCCCCAGGTTGTGAGCCACCCGCTTCAACGGATTCATCGGTGGAGTGGCCCATGCGAAGCTCCCATTCTGCTGGTCAGCGCCCCGGCCACGGAACAAAGTGGCCTCGACCGAAAAGCGTAATATTCGTGTTGCGTAAATCGAAGGATTTTACTTAGGTGAGCCTAACTCCACTGGTTGCGCTCGAACGATTTCGTTGAGAACGTGGAGTCGGCGCAGTGTTGCAGCCGTTAGGGGATGTTTCTTTCAGCGCTCGAGGTGGGAGGGATGATAGGCTGGCACGCCATGTCCGGATATCGTTTGCCCCCAAAGGTCCCAAACACGGGGCTCGCTGTCGCCTCTTTGGTCGTGGTGTCGACGGTGGCGGCGCTTGGAATGAGTATCCCTAACGTTGCTCAACCCCTGATTTCGGACGACTTCGAAGTGTCCGTGTCTGCGACTCAGTGGGTGTCATTGTCGTACCTACTGCTTTCCTCATTGCTGATGGTCCCCGCAGGTCGGTTGGCGGACTCGCTTGGGCGCGTCAAAGTTCTTTTGGGTGGGATTGGGATTTTCACGCTCGCGTCCCTTTTCGCAGGGTTTGCGACCAGCCTGCCACTTCTTGCTGTCGCCCGCGGCGCCATGGGGATCGGGGGAGCAGCGATGACGGCTTTGCCGGTCGCCCTCGTGCGTCAAACCGTGGCCCCTGACCGGGTGGGGCGGACCATGGGTGTCATCGGCTCCGCGATGGCTGCCGGTTGGGCTTTGGGACCGGCGGCAGGGGGGATGCTCGCTGCTGTGGCAGGTTGGCGTCTAGCGTTTCTCGCCCTCGTTCCCCTAGGGATTGCGGCACTGGCGATGGTGGCTAAGGCACTCCCGACCCGCCAAGGTGGGACCGGTCTGGCTTTGGAAACGGACCTGTTGGGTTCAGCCGTGTTGGCTTTGGCGCTCGTGTCGTATTCGGTGGGTCTGACGTTGCGTCCGTTCGGGTGGGTGGGCACGGTCTCCCTCGTGTCTCTGGGCGTCGCGTCTCTGGTCGCTTTCGTTTTCGTCGAATTGCGGGTGCCGAATCCGCTGGTCGATTTTCGACTGTTGGCTCGAGTTCGGGTCTACCCAGGCCTGATCACAGCGTTCCTCGCCTCCACGATCATGATGTCCTTCACCGTCATCCCACCTTTCTATCTCGCTCGCGGACTGGAGCTGGATGCGGGCCAAGTTGGTTTGGCGATGGCGGTGGGGCCAACCGTGTCTGTCCTGTCGGGGGTCCCCGCGGGCCGACTGGTGGAGCGTTTCGGTTCGAAGCCGATCTTCGTTACTGGGCTGACTTTCCTGACTGTAGCGTCCGTGGGTTTCGTGACCCTCCCGGCTGCCTTGGGGTTGGCTGGCTTCTTCATTTCGGCCGTGACACTCACGCCGGGGAACCAAATGTTCATGGCAGCGAACAACACGAATGTGATGGCCAAATCTGGGATAGCGCATCAGGGTAGCGTCGCGGGGATCCTGAGCCTGTACCGGAACTTGGGGTCCATTACGGGGGTCGCCGTGGCGGCGGCACTATTCGACTCCGCAGTGGAGCGTGTTCCCGGTACTGGTGGCGCCACCCTTGGGCTGCAGCTCTCTTTTGGCATCGCCGCCGTGATGGGTGTTCTCGCCTTGATCATCGCCTTCACCACTGACCGTCGCGGCTGACCTAGCGAAAGGGGGCGGCGTCTTTTCAACGGTTCCTAATCGGCGCGGACGGGGATAGATTGGAGTCACATGCGGTGAAAGTGCCGCTCGTCATAAGGGGGGTCAAAATGGTTGACAAAGAGAAGAATCAGCGCTTTGAGGAAGGTGAAGGCTTCATTGCGGCCCTAGACCAAAGTGGTGGGTCCACGCCCAAAGCACTGCGACAGTACGGGATCGAAGACTCCGAATGGGAGACCGAGGATGAGATGTTCGACCTCATCCACCAGGCTCGCAGCCGAATCATCGCGAGCCCATCATTGGATGGGGACCGTATCTTGGGCGCAATCTTGTTTGAGGGAACGTTGGGGCGCGATGTGGATGGCGTTCCTGTTGCCGAATACTTGTGGGAAAAGAAGAAGGTCCTTCCGTTCCTCAAGATCGATAAGGGGCTTGCGGAGGAAGCTGATGGCGTGCAGCTCATGGTCCCAATCCCCGGTTTGAAGGAAACCTTGGAGGCAGCGGCTGAGCGCGGTGTCTACGGCACTAAAGAGCGTTCGGTGATTCACGCGGCGAACCCCAAGGGCATCCAAGAGATCGTCGACCAGCAGTTCGAGGTCGCGCGTGAGGTCCTGGATGCGGGGCTCATGCCGATCGTCGAACCGGAAGTATCGATCGTGGCGCCCGACAAGGAGGAAGCTGAGGAGATCCTGAAGGCCGACCTCATTGCGGCGCTCAACGGACTTGGGGATGAGAAGGTGGCACTGAAGCTCACGCTTCCAACCAAGAGCGGCTTCTACAGTGACCTGGTTGCTCACCCGAACGTTTCGCGGGTAGTTGCGCTGTCGGGGGGCTACGACCGGGAGAAAGCCAATGTCTTGTTGGCGGAAAACCCTGGGGTGATTGCGAGCTTCAGTCGCGCGCTGCTCGAGGGGCTGTCCGCTCAACAGAGTGAGGAAGATTTCGACCGGACTCTGGATGAGTCCATTGAGGGGATCTACCAGGCTTCCATCGTTTGAGCCCAGATTCCCGCTCCAGTTTGAGCAGTGAGGCCGGCCCGGTGGGACCAAGAAGGTTCGCCGGGCCGGCTCTTCTCTCTCAGGGGTGCCCTTTGGATGAGGGCGTGGGGTGTCAGCCGTTGATCACTTGGGGGAGGGAAACAGCTTTCAACCCCTCAACGCCGAACTCCACTCCGTACCCGGAGCGTTTCGTGCCGCCGAACGGGACGAACGGGTGGACACCGCCGTGACTGTTGATCCAGACGGTTCCCGCCTCGATGCGCTGGGCCACTTCGCGGGCCCAGTCTTTGTCGCGTGCCCAGACGGAGGCACCCAGCCCTTCTTCAGCGGAGTTGGCCCAGGTGATCGCTTCTTCCAAGTCGGTGTAGCGGACCACGGGAAGTGCCGGTCCGAACTGTTCTGTCATGACTAGCGCGTTGTCAGGGGAAATGTCCGCGATGATGGTTGCGGGGTAGAAGAAACCTGCGGCGTCCGGATCTGGGTTCCCGCCGGCAACGACTCTGGCGCCGTCTTCCTTGGCCGCCTCAACTAAAGAGTCGACGATTTCCCATTGGCGCTGGTTTTGTACGGGGCCAAGTAGGGACTCTTCATCCAGAGAAAGCCCCATGGGCACTGAGTTCGCTAGCGCAGCGAGCTCCTCGACGACCGCGTCGTAGATTTCGTCGTGCACGTACAGCCGTTTGAGCGCCGCGCAGGTTTGCCCAGAGTTCAGGAAGGCGCCCCAGAAAATGTCCTCAGCCACTTCTTGAGGGTGGGCGTCCGCCAAGACGATGCCCGCATCGTTTCCACCAAGCTCCATCGTGAGTCTGGTGATGTTCGGTGCGGAAGACTCAATCACTTTGATCCCAGTTGCTGTGGAACCCGTGAACATGAGCTTCCCGATTGCTGGGTTTGAGGTGAGTAGGCTCCCGATTTCCCCTCCGCCCACGACAACGTTGAGGACGCCCTCGGGTAAGGCCTGGTTCATGACGGCGGCGATGGCTAAGCCGCTGAAGGGCGTGTTCTCGGACGGCTTGATGACAACCGTGTTTCCCATGCGTAGGGCGGGGGCTATCTGCCACACTGCGATCATCATCGGCCAGTTCCACGGGGTGATCGCGCCGACGACGCCGATGGGGCGGTAGTGGAGTTCCGCGTGGGTTTCCCCATCGTCCACGACCTTGTCGACTGGAACTTCGAGGGCTGCTGTGCCGCGCAGCCAAGCCGCGCACGCGCCCACCTCGAACCTTGCGTTCGCCCCGTTGAGTGGTTTGCCAGCTTCCCGGGCTAGGAGCTCGGCGAGCGCTTCAGCGGACTCTTCTACGGCGTCCGCTGCTTTGTTTAGGTAGTCGGCTCGCTCTTCACTTGTCAGCGCCGCCCACGCAGGCTGAGCGGCCTGCGCTCTTGCGATCGCTGCATCCAGTTCTTTGGCCCCGTGCCAGGGGGCCGCGCCAATTTTGTTTCCCGTTGCGGGCTCAAAAACGTCAATGCTTTCCGTCTCACCGTCGGCGACGATGGCTGTCAGGAGGTCCTCGTAAGTTTTCATGGCTGTCCTCTCTTCCCGAGTGCTTCATTGCTCTCTTGTACCGCTCCCAGACCGGTTGGGACCATGGTCCCACAAAACGGCGTCCAAGGGGAGGGGTGTTGTCTCGGCGTTGCAGTCCACGTCTTGCTTGGCTGGTGTCCCGTTTCTCGTGGTTGTCGAAGACCTGCGTCATGGCTGCCTAAAAGAGGCTGCGTCACCCGGGTTTTTGTCCCCTAGTTGGCTCGGCCCTAAAGGGACCACGCCCTACCTCCTCTCCCGCTTGGAGGTGGGGCGGAAGCCCTGAACGTCACTTGGATCTAGTCGAGTCGGCGGGGAACACGATCATGGGTTTCAAGCGGTGGTCGCGTGGGCCCGAGCGAACGCTTTCCTTATCTCCTCAACCCACAAAACCATTGATGCCGCCGCGACGGCTACACCCCAATGCGCCCAGTCGAGGCTCACGGTTCCGAACCCATCTTGCAGGAACGGGACCTCAACCACGGCGACTTGCAGGGCCACGCCCAGCAGGATCGACCCCCACAACAGCCGGTTGGTGAAAAGGCCCTGGAAAGCACTCACTGTGGCGCTGCGGGCGTTCAATGTGGAAAAAAAGTTTGCGAACACGAGGGTCGTGAACGCCGCTGTTCGCGCCACCTCTATCGAGTCTCCGCCCGCGTGAACGAGACCCCCCGGCAGCCACAAGTCCATTGTCAGTAGGGTGGCGACAGCCATCGTTATCCCCGTGGTGAAGATGCTCCCCCACATCGCCTTGTCGATGACCCGCTCATCCGAGCGCCTCGGAGGACGGTTCATAACGTCTTCCACTTGGGGGTCCACTCCGAGCGCCAGTGCGGGAGCCGTGTCGGTCACCAAGTTGATCCACAAGATTTGGGTGGCAAGCAAGGGGACGACAACCCCTGTCATCCCTGCAGCTTCCCCAGCGGCCCGCAAACCGATGATGTCCATGAGGACCACGCCGAAGAACATGGTGAGGACCTCTCCCATGTTTGCCGACAGTAGGTACCGGAGGAACTTGCGGATGTTATCAAAGATCGCTCGCCCCTCAGCGACAGCACTGACGATGGTCGCGAAGTTGTCGTCCGCGAGCACCATTTTCGCCGACTCCTTCGTGACTTCCGTGCCCGTGACGCCCATGGCGATTCCAATGTCAGCGCTCTTCAAAGCGGGAGCGTCGTTCACGCCGTCCCCCGTCATCGCCACTACCTGACCGCCGGTCTGCAGCGCGTCCACCACCCTCAGCTTGTGTTTGGGGGCGACCCGGGCGTAAACATTGGTGGTCTTCGCCTTCTCAACGAGCTCCTCATCGGAAAGCCCATCAAGTTCGACGCCGGTGAGCGCCGCGGACCCCTCTGACGCAATGCCGAGGTCTTGGGCGATCCTGCTGGCCGTGCTGGGATGGTCCCCGGTTATCATCACGACCCGCACGCCTGCGCGGTGCGCGTCTCCCACGGCTGCCGACACGGTTTCTCGGGGAGGGTCGATCATGCCCACCACACCCAGATAAATCAGATTCGCTTCGTTTCCCTCCCCAAACTCCTCGGCCCGGCCTTGAAGGCCCGCCATTACTGGGGCGCAGGCTACAGCGAGCGTGCGGTAAGCCTGTTCGGATAGGGCCTCCACATCTCCGACCAAGCGGGCGCGCCACTCTCCCGTGAGCTCTACCGGTTTTTGGCCGACTAAGACTTGCGTGCAGTGTTTGAGGACGACGTCGGGGGCGCCTTTCGTCACCACCCACTGCCTGCCACTTCCGTCGCGTTGGAGCGTGGACATCATTTTTCTCTCGGAAGAGAAGGGCAGCTCCGCGAGGCGCGTCGAGCCCTCGATCGTTCCCATCAGAGGGGAGTCCGCGTTGGCCGCGACGAACTTGCGTGAGGCAGTCAGGAATGCGGCATCAGTGGGGTCCCCAGTTATGAGCCAGGACCCGCCTTCTTCCACCAAGGTAGCGTCGTTCGCTAGGGTGCCACCTGCGAGCACCGCGGCCGCCTCATCCAAAACACTCTGCTCCACGTCAGCGGACGGGGAACCAGTCGCGTCCTGGGGGAGCGCCCTTACTGCACCGGTGGGGGAGTATCCGACCCCAGATAGGCGCACTTTCCCCGAGGCCGTCACTATTTCGCGGATGGTCATCTCGTTTTGGGTGAGTGTCCCAGTCTTGTCTGTGCAGATCACTGACGCTGCCCCGAGGGTCTCCGCGGAGCTCAGCTTCTTGACCACCGCGTTGTTCTTCGCCATCTTTTGAACGCCGACAGCGAGGACCACGGACAACACTGCGGGCAGGCCTTCTGGAACGGCCGCCACGGCGAGAGACACCCCCAACATGAAGATGGTCGCCCAGTCGCCGGGCGTCTGGGGGGCTTGGACGAGGGCGATCGTCACCATGATCACCAAAGCGACGCCGACAACAACCTTGCCGAGAAGGCCAGAGACGTGGTTGATCTCCTTCTCTAGGGGGGTGTCGCCTTCTTCTGCTTCGTCAAGCAAGGTGGCGATCGAACCAACTTCTGTGTCCATCCCGGTTGCCACGACGATGGCGGATCCTGTGCCTGAGACGATTGCCGTGCCCCGATAAACCATGTCACTGCGGGCACCGAGGGGGGCAGGCCCCGCGAGCGTGGCAGTATCTTTCTCAACGGGGAGGGACTCCCCCGTGAGGGACGCTTCGGCTACTCGCAGCGCCGCAGTTTTCGTGAGCCGGCCGTCAGCTGCGACCTGGTCCCCTTCAGCCAGAATCAAGATGTCCCCGACGACCACTTCTGTTGCGGGAACAACGTGGGGGAGCCCCTCTCGCAGGACGGTCGCGTGTGCCTCAGTCATTTTCGAAAGCGCTGCCACCGCATTTTCTGCCCGGGACTCTTGGACCAGTCCGATCACAACATTGAAAACCACCACCAGCAGCACGACGAGAGCCTCAACCGGGGCGCCCGCACTACCCTCAAGGGCCCAAACTAGCGTGGAAACGCCGGCGGCAACAATCAGCAGAATGACGAGTGGATCGTTGAGCTGGCCGACAATCCTCTCCCACAGGGGAACTGGTGGTTTCCCCCGCAGCACGTTTTCACCAAAGCGGTGGAGGCGCTCCTGTGCTTCTTTCGGTGTCAGCCCCGCTGAGGGGTCGACACCGAAAGCTTCAGCGACCTCAGTGATGTCGCTCAGGTATGGGTCCGGTGCCGACCTCAGGTCGAGGGCGCCCGACCGTGGTGTGTCTGCGGCTCCCGTGACCGGGTCGCCATCCGTCGCCTGCACGGGTGGGCGTGCGGTGCCGCGTTCTCTTTCCCTCTCACTGAAGCTCATGTCCCCACTCTAGTGTGTGGAGTGGACCCAGCTTCCACCGACAATTGTTAGTCGGCTACCACAGATAACTCGTTACCGCTCTGTTGGCTCACTGAAAGGCCACGAGCCTGCACCGAAGTCGCCCCCAACGCTCGCTCAATTTCGGCGTCGCTCAGCTGTCTCCCATAGGTGAGCGTTTGCAGCTCTCTGACCAGTCGCGGCATTGCCTGCGGGTCGGCGCGAGCGCGACTGACACCACGAGCGGCAACCGAGGGACGCTTGTGGCTTCCTAGGCGCCCTCCTCGTGGACGCTCACCTTCGACGTGCCCTCTCGGTCGCACGTTATGGAGATCCTGTCGCCTACCTTCCACTTGCGCAATCTGCGTGGCTTGACGAGGCAGGCCACTTCGGACTCCTCGCCGCAAACCATGCACGCATAGTCGAGCTGGCAGTTTTTCTCATGGTTGGCATCACTGGCCCTCTCCCACTTCTCGCCGAATCAGGTGATTCTTGCGACTGCCTGCGTGCCGCACTCTTGGTACAGCTTCTTGTTGGAAGGAACTGAGTTGAAAACGAGCAGGCCGGAGACGGCCAGCCCCGCTAGGAAAAGTAGAACCTTCCCTAGACCCGACAGGTCCGCCCAGCGGTTCTTCTCCTTCCACACTCAGGATCCGGGCAGCCACCCATTCGGCCGTGCGAGCACCATGGTTCTCGGCCAAAAGGTTGCGGTGACCTTCGCAGGAAACGCCGGGTGAGCTTTCCCTTGTCTTCCACAGCAAATAGGAGAAGCGTCTGCGGTTCGGCGGGTGTCATTCCTCCGACGTCGCGCCAAACGGGCTCGAGCCCAGCCGGAAGTTCGCTCCCAGTGCCTTGTTGATCTCGTCGTCGCTTGGCTGCTTGCCGCCTCCGACTTTGCGCAGCCGCCGAACTAAGCGTGTGGCTAGGCGGGGAACAGCCTGCGGGTCAGGGGGAGTGGTGGGAGACTCCGCCATCAAAGACCTAGTCAGTTTTCGCATCCGCAGTCTCTGGGCGGTGGTAAGGGAGCCCAACCCCACCACAAGTATGAGGAAGACAAACCCCATCCAAGGTATTCCCCTAGCCTTCTGAATGCTCTTTTCCTGAATGCTGACCTTCGCGGGGTTCGCACTGTCGTAGGTCACATTGATTTCGTTGCCCACCTTCCACTTACACAGCTTTGGAGAAAACACTGGGTGCACCACCTCGAACTCTTCACCGTCAGCCTCGTAGGCGTACTCGACCTGGCAGGTGGTCCTAGTCCCGTAGTCACCGTCACTTTCTCTTTTCTCGTTGACCCCTGTAATCACCGCAACCCCCGGCGTGTCATGTTCTTGGTGCAGCTCTTTGTCGAAGGAAGCAGTGTCGAACGACGTTCTCATGTAGAAGACGAGGAATGCTAGGAGCACTACCCCGAAGAGCACGCCGAACAAGTCTGACCAGCGATTCCTTTCCCCCACGCCGTGAGGACTCGGCCAGCCACCCACCTAGCGGTGGGATCGTCGTGGTTCTCAGCCAAGAAGGTTTCAGTGACCTTGGCAGCATTATTCGGGTTTTTGAGGTTCGCCAACATGTTCTCTCCAATGGTCGCGGCGGTGAGACCGACGGGACCACTACGGTCCCGGCAGGGCATCTCAGCCAGGCGCAACCGTGACTGAGATCACTACACCCACAGGATATGTCGTGCAGCCTCCCCCGATGACTCGTGCAGCAAATGGGGAGAATCGAGGGGGAGGCGAGCCGGTGGCACCGTTGGCGCGCGAGCCGTTCTAAGACTTTTCACTGTAGGCAGCGGAACACCCCAAAGCTTCTACGACTTTGGGGTGTTCCGCTGGGCCATCTCTTGTGGCCGCTGCTAGAGTGGGCGCCCTTAAGCGTCCAGGTCTTGCTCGATCAGGGCGGCGATCGCGTCGACAGCTGCGGCGTTGTCCGACTCGACGATGATCTCGTCGCCCTTAGCGGCCCCGAGGGTCATGATCATCATGGAAGAACCCGCGTCAACAGCGTCATCGGGATCCGTGCCAGCGATCCGCAAGGTGATCTCGTCGTCGTAGTCCTCGGCGGCTTCAGCCACCAAGCTTGCGGGGCGGGCGTGGAGCCCAACGGAAGATCCTACGATCGCACTTTTGCTTGCCATTTGTGTTTCTCCTTCTTATTTGGTGTCCAACTCTTGCTATCTACTTGGGTGTAGCTCTTAGGGGCTAAGCCTTAGGTTCCTGTAGCACCCCTAGGGCGTTCGCTTTCGCTTCCGCGGGGGAGGTCGCCTCTTGAGCCGCCTTCGCTGCCCGCACGCACTGGTCTAGTGTCACCTGACCCAATTGGACACCCACGGGTGCCACCGCTGCGCCTGCCATCGACAGGGAAGTGATGCCCATACCGGTGAGGACGCAGGCGAGGACTGGGTCTGCGGCTGCCTCCCCGCACACCCCAACAGGTTTCCCTGCATCAACCCCCGCTTTCGCGGTCTTGGCGATCAAGTTGAGCACGGCCGGCTGCCACGGGTCGGTGAGATGAGCGAGGCTCGGCGCCATCCGGTCGGCGGCCATCGTGTATTGAGTGAGGTCGTTAGTCCCGATGGACATGAAGTCCACTTCTTTCAGGAAGGCGTCCGCCAACACTGCGACAGAGGGGACCTCCACCATGATCCCGGCAGTCAGGTCGCGATCCCGGGCCTCTTTAGCGAACTTACGTGCCTCCTCGATGGTGGCGATCATGGGGGCCATCACCCACACGTCACTGGGTGCCTCATCGGGGTGGTCTTCGACCTGCATCTCTTTCGCTGCGACGATCCCGTCCAACTGGCGGTCCAAGAGCCCCTCGCGTTCAAACGACAGCCGCACCCCGCGCACACCCAACGCCGGGTTCTCTTCATCCTCGTGATTCACGAACGGGACGGGCTTGTCGGTGCCCGCGTCGAGCGTGCGGATCACAACTTTCTCTCCGGGGAAGGCGTTGAGGACCTCCTCATAAATCTCGCCTTGCTCGTCCACGGTCGGCTCAACTTGGGAGGAGAGGAACCCGAGCTCCGTACGGAACAGTCCCACGCCCTGAACAGGAGCCTTGGAAGCCTCCTTGGCGTCCGCTCCGTCCTGCACGTTTGCGAGCAGTTGGACCGGCTGGCCGGACGCCAACACGGCGGGACCCCTCCAGTTGCGGATCGCCTTTTGACGCTTCGCTTCTTTAGCGACCAGCTTCTTAGCTTTCCTAGGTTTCACACCAGAGGACACCTTGCCGGTAGTCCCATCCACCAAGATGCTGAGGCCCTCAGGGATCGCTGCGTCCAACCCAGAAACTGCGACCACGCATGGAATCCCCAGCTGGCGGGCAATGATCGCTGTGTGGCTGGTTGGGCCGCCCTTCTCAGTCACCAAAGCGACCACCCTCTTGGGGTCGAGCGTGGCCGTGTCGGCGGGGGCGAGATCTTGGGCCAAAAGGATGATGGGGTGGTCCAGCTCAGGGATCCCAGGTTCGGGCATGCCGAACAGTTCGGCGCTGACCCGGTCCCGAATGTCCTTCAAGTCCGTGGTGCGATCCGCCATTAGGCCACCCAGCTTTTCAAACTGGGCCACGAACTTTGCGATCGCTTCAGCGGTCGCCTTCGGGGCGGTCTCGCCCGCGTTGATCATCTTTATGGCAGCACGTTTCCAACCCCGGTCCCGAGCCAGCCCAGCCGTCGCCATTAGGACGTCGGCGGCGTCGCCCTCGGTTCGCCCCGCTTTCTCTTGGTACCGGTCCGCAACCGTGTCAACCGCAGCGAGGAAACGCTCCTTCTCCGCCTCACGGTCTTCTTCCGCCACCTCATGTTCCAGCACGGCGGGCAGCTCGAACGCACGCAGCCACGCAGCTGGAGCGTACGCAATGCCCGGCACCACGCCGGTCCCTTGCAAATGGTGTTTTTCGTCAATCACTGCGGCGGTCTCGTCGCCGACAGTTTCACTCGCGACCTTAGATTTCTTCTTCTCGCTCACTACTCGTCCCCTTTGACTTCTCACTCTCGGTCAATCCTAGTTGTCTAAGTGCTTTCGCGAACCCATCATCGTCAACATGGTCAGTTACCAAGTCGGCGATTTCCTTCAGCTCCTCGGGGGCGTTGCCCATAGCAACCCCAGTGCCGGCTGTCTCCAACAAGGGGGCGTCCGGTGCTGCGTCGCCCAGCGCCACAAAATCGTTTAGAGACTTCCCAAGGTGGTTGGCGAGAATCCGCAGCCCCCGCCCCTTGTTCACGCCTACCTGCCCAAATTCTCCGAACTCTTCACCCTCACCCGTTATGTTCCAAGTGCTGATAGCCGCCTCGCCAGCGTATTGCCGGGCGAGGTCGTCCAGGTCGACGCCCGGCTCAAGCAGAAAACTGATTTTGTTGATGTTGTCGTGGGGAACGCTTTCGTCGTAGAGGTTGGGTGCCATAACGGTTTTCAACCATTCTTCGTTCTCTTCGACAGAGTCCGAGTAGCCTTCTTTCGACGCGAGCATCCGCGCCGTCTTCGGCACCAAATGTTCGTTCCCGAACAGTCCGTCATTCGACTCAATGTAGAACCCGAGCTCTTGGCTCTCCAGCCACGCGATGGCGCGGTCAGCGACAGCCACAGGTAGGCACTCTTTGTGGACTACTTCGCCCTCGTGCTCAATGTAGCTGCCGTTCCCCAAGATCATCCCGTTAAAACCTAGGTCGAGGATGTATTTGGGGAGCTCCGCTAGGCTGCGCCCCGTGCTCACGTAGGCTCTGTGCCCCGCCGACCTAGCGTCGACTATCGCTTGGGCGGCGCTAGCGGGTAGCTCCGTTCGGTAGTCGAGCAGGGTTCCATCAATGTCGGTCACGATGACCTTTGAAGTGTCAGTGGTCATCGCTCGCCAACCTCGCAACGTGCATAGTCAAGTGAACAGTCTCCTCTTCACTAATCGGCTCACCCAAACGAAGTTCCAAGAGCACACCGACCCGCAAAGCGCACTGGTATTCCTTCGGATGAGCCTCAAATATGGCTGCGGAATAAGTGAGGCCGGAGCCACTAAACATCTTGCCCTTCTGGGCGCGGACAAAGAAATAACGAAGGTGGGTGACGAAGCGGGCCGCCGCCACTCCCTGAGTGTCAATTTGCGGGAAGCTTGCCTTCACAACCTGGAGGATCTCCCCGATCACATCCGTCATCTGGTAGGTCTGCGCTATGTCCGCCGTCGCGAACGCTGCATTGACTAGGTGGAGGGCAACAGAGACGGCCTCATCGGCGGGGAGGGGTACGTCGATCCGCTCGTTGACCATGTCGATGATCTCCCGCGCCACCCGAAGCTCGTTTGGGTAAAGGTAGTTCACCTCAATGCGCAGGGGGTAGTCCATGGTGAGGCCGCGGCGCACCCTTTGGATAGCGAAGCTCAAGTGGTCCGCGAGGGGCACCACAAGTCCCGTTCGCAGTTCAATCCCCAGCTCTTTCCTGGCTATCTCTAGGGCGCCTGCCGCTAGGGCGATGTGTTCTGGGGGGATGTCGCCCACCAGAGCAGCGAGTTGGCTTGGAGTCTGGCCCTCATTGGGGGTGAACGTCCGCACCACCTTGTCCATGTTGACTCTTTGACCGGCTTTGGCCTGGAATCCGAGGCCGCGGCCGGTCAACACCAGCTCACTGTTTTGGTCGTCGAGGGCGAGGACCACATTGTTGTTCAGGACCTTCAAGATCTTCACGGGTGTTCCCCTCCTCTACTGACTTCCA
>CAYFUO010000027.1:0-20013 GCA_964346255.1 uncultured Actinomyces sp.
ATCGCGTTGACCTTTTTGCGGGTGGTGTTTCCTGCAACGCGTCGGGTGAGTGCTGTGTTGACTTGGGGATTCTTAGTCCTGGTGGTTGTGGTGGTGGGGCCGGCTGCTTCGGTGGTTCGGGCTGTGTCGATGGGTGGGCTGGCGGCGTGGGGGATGGTGATGCGTCGCAGCGCCCAGTCCCTGCAGTTGTTGTCAGTGGTCACACTAGCGACAGTGTTGATCAGCCCGTGGTCCGCAGTGAACCTAGGGTTCGCACTGTCCACCACCGCTACTTTCGGGATCCTCACTTTGGGCCGGTTGATTGCGAAATGGTGGAGGGGTGTCACAGCCGATGTTCCGGGGTCTTCTCTATTGTCGGGGTTTGGGGACGCGGTCGCGATCGCTTTGGCGGCTCAGGTGGCTACTTTGCCTGTGCTGGCTTTGATTAATCCGTGGCTTCCCACTTGGGGGGTGGTCGCGAACCTGTTGGTGACCCCCTTGGTTGCCCCGCTGACGTTGTTGGGGATAGGTGCAGCCGCCTTCATACTTCCCGTCCCGACCATCGCCGTCCTTCTGGTGAAGACGGCCCGGCCTTTGGCGACCGGATTGGCCGCGGTCGCGGTGTGGGTGGCTGGGTGGCCGGGGGCGGAGATGCCGTGGCCACGGGGACCCCTAGGTTTTGCAGCGGCCTTGCTTTGGGCTCTGCCTTTCATGGCCCTAGTAAGGCTGGGTAGGAAACGGGGCTGAGCCCGTGCTTGGAGGAGAAGTCCTAGCCACTACTACGCTGTAAAGAACGTGGCGATGTAGCTCTCTCCGTCTGCAGACTCAATCTTCAGCCTTTCGTCCCAGTGCTCATCGGTGTAGTCCATGACGACTCCGACCGTGGCCTCTTCAATCTCTGGGTGGCACCAGTGACCCATTCTTGTCTCCTCACCTTTGTGCTAGGGAGAGCTGGCACGACGTGTGCACCAGCCTTGGAGGACCGGATCGTTCTGAACGCTTCTCCAGTGTCTTGAAGAACGGCTTGAATCACTGCTGAAACGCTTTCTCTAAGTGCTGTGCGCGGGCGCGAGATCGCGTTCACTCTGGTTTGTAGGTGCTCGCCTAGGAGGCCCTTTGCAAGCACGAGGTCCGTTTGTCTTCTCCCGTGAGTTCCTACGCGCTTATGGGATGGCTACGCGCCGAGCCTGCTTGCTGCCAAGCGGTTGAGTGAAACCTGTTGCTCAGCTGCTTCGAGTGCCAGTTGGCGATGCGCCTCTGGCGTAATGCGAACCATGAACTTGCCGGAGTACGGGCGATCCGCGATCGCTTCCGGTGGTGTCTCCCCGGTGTTCTTCATATCATCGAGCACGCCAGCGACGAGGGTTCGGATGCCTTGAAAAGCGTCCATTTGACTGTCAGCCAGCCAGGAAAGCGATGGGAACTCTGTGACCGTTCCGACGAACGCTTCATCGGGACCGGACCACCGGACTCTATAGGCGTAGTGGTCAGCGTTCATGGCTTCCTTCCTTCAGTTTCTTCACGGCAGCTAGTACCTGCTTCACCTGATACGGCTTGGCCTTGCCATGGTCGTCTTGGATGTTTACTCGCGGGTCACCTCGCCACGGCATGCGGTAAACCATGTGGGAGGTTCCTCGTTGTCTGGGTTCACCGAAGTAGTGGTCGCACCTTCGCGAGATCCGCAAAACGAACCCCCTTAGAGTTGCTTTGCATCCGCACAAGGAGCGTCTCAATACTCGCCATGGCCCATAGTATCACTGTTGATACCACGACCGCCCTTTGGTGGGAGTCGGACGTCTAGGTCGGTTCATGAAGGCTGCTTCGGAGACGAGTGCTTCGCATTCAATGCGCTCGCTAACGAACAACTTTGTGGTTGGGGTCGCCTAGTCGCACCCAGACCCCTAACTCGCTGTGTCTGGATCGCACATAGCGATCGCGTTGACCTTTTTGCGGGTGGTGTTTCCTGCAACGCGTCGGGTGAGTGCTGCGCTGACTTGGGGGTTTTTGGTTTTGGCGGTTGTGGTGGTGGCCAGCCATGTCGGTGGTCCGTGCCGTGTAATGGGGGCGCTTGCCGCGTGGGTGGGTGAGTGGCCACTAGCCCAGTTTCCTTGGCCTTTTAAGGGCCGGTGGGGGCTGTTCACGGGTGGGGTCCGATTCGTTCAGGGCGGGCGACGGTGCGTCGTGGTCGCGGGACATGCCGTTTCGAGGCCGTCCTGACGCCGCCCTCGCCTTGCTGGGAATCAGCAGGCAGCCGCCCCTCTTAGGCGTTGGTTAGGCCAGCGCGCCCATCGGGTCCCAGGCAGGGAGCACCAAGGGCTCGGTGTCCAGTGCGGCTCGCAGCTCATCGGGGAGGTCCGATTTCTTCACCACGACTTCGAACACGTATTCGGCAAACCAATCGTCATCCATCGTGAAGAAACCCTTGTCACCAACGTCGGTGCCCCAAGAGTTTTCAACACGCCAACGTCGGGGTCTGCCCTCGACCATGTCGACACCGACCAACAGCATCGCGTGCGTCATCATGGACTGGCCGGAGTTCACCCGGTCTTCCTTCGTGGTCGACAAGTCGACACCCAGCAGGGCAGAGTAATCGTAGAGATCGTGGACCAAAAGGCCCCGTTCCCGGCTCGCCATCTGGCCCACGTCGCAGCCGAACCAGACCGGGTCGCCCTTTTCAATGGATGCAGCGGCCAGAGCCTCCATTGTTTCAGTATCGACGTTCAGGTAGAGGACTTCCTGGCCACCGATGACGTCGCCCAGATACTCGACGGTGAGGGTGCCACCCTTGGGGTGTTCACGGCGCGGGTCGTCGACTAGGCACACGTAGTCGTTCAAGTCGATGTCAACGTACTTGTCGTAGAAGGCTTTCGGGGTGATTTCTCCGTCGCGGTGGAACTTTCCATCGGCATCTTGCCACTGCCAATCAAAGGTCTGCGGGGGCACGCCCAAGCTGATTGTCAGCACGCGGTAGACGCTGCCCAGTAGCTCTTCTTTTTTAGCTTGGATAGCTTCTGCACTGTCGCCCGCGGCAACCATTTCGCGTAGACGCAGGGCGCCGGTGCGCAGCAATGTGCGTAGACGCTGATTCATCTGTTCAGTATTGGAGCTGTCGAACGTTTCCGGCATGGCCTCTTTAGGGACGACGCCGTACTTCTTGTAGACCGAGGCCAGCATGTCCCATTGGCCACCGTCGTTCAGGACGTCGCTGACCAGAAAGCTGATCAAGGGTGAATCCAAAGGTTGATCGGCGAGCTCGATCATGGACTCCAAGAAGTAGTTTGCGCGCTCGAGCTTCTCCCAGAACATGGCGTAGTTTTGCGAGAACTCGAACTCCTTCAAGTTCATCTTTTCCATGGCGCTTGGCCGCAGCATGTTCAAAGAGGCAAACAGCCAGCAGCGCCCGCTCTTCCCCTGACTGGTTGCGGGCCAGCTGTCGAGCCGATTAGACATGGAGGCGCTCGTGGTGGTCACTTTGATGTGACTCAACGCGGCTTTCTGGACACCGACCTCAGTCACCGAATTGCGGGAGCGCACCGCAGCGGCATCATTGTCCGCACCATCTCGCATGGATTGAACCTGCGCGTCGTTGATTGCTCCACGTTTGGTGGCATTCCCAGTCATTTTGTCCTTCTTGCGAGTGTTGATTTTAGCGTCGCCCCAGTTGAGCGAAGGATCTACGTGTCCCTCGCCAGTCCTTTGGGCGTCGCTGAATTGTTGCACCCCGTAAGTGAAGAGGTCAATCTGGCCTCTCCTGGGCGCCTATTTCGAACGGGGAATGTCACGCCGAACCCTTGCTCTCCACAATCAGGGTCCACCTACCGGCCGGCGGCGAGCGCTTGTGGCGTGCAGGCTGACAGCCCGCTTGAGTTCACTCAAGCGGCTCAGCTGCAGGGTCTGCGTCATTGAAGCTGACGCTGCGGATGGTGTTTCCTGCAACGCGTCCGGTGAGTGCCGTGTCGATGGTGGGCTGGCAGCGTGGGGGATGTGCCGCAGCGCGCAGTCCCTACAGCTACTGTCGGTGGTCGCGTTAGCGACCGTGCCGACGAGCCCGTGGTCCGCGGCGATCCCAAGGGTCGCGTTGTCCACTTCCGTCACTCTTAGGACCCTCACTCTTAGCCGCGCGTCCTCGTTAGGGTGCACTGCACGCCGCAGTCGTCCCGAGGAGAAACGCGAAAATGGAAAGCGGCGCTCGAAACGGGTCCTTTGGCGCGACCGGGAGGGCGACGGAGAACAGTTGCGTCGCCTAGATGGCCACGACCTCTTTCACTGACCCATGAACGCGGCGTACGCCGAGAAGGTGGCCTCTTTGTACTCCGTGAGGGAGCGCGCCTCCCATTTCCCAGTCTTTGGGTCCAACACGAAGCTGAACTCGACTTCGTGGGGCTCCTCAACCAGGGGGCTGAGCTCCCAGCCTCTCAACAGCATCAGGTCTAGCGCTTCGTCCGGGTTAGTAGACATGAGGGCTTCAGCTTCCGGATCTTGCTTCGCCAGTTTTGTGCCCTCTCCAAGGTCGATCCCTCGGATCGCGACAACAGCGCGCCCCTGTTCCCCGTCCACCTCCTCTTCCAAAACCGTCACCTCAACTCTGCCGAAGGCGTCGGCTATCGCAGCGTTGACGGCATCAACCTGCTCTTCGGTCGGGGGAACGCCGATGATCTCATCCACCGTGTTCGCATACACCTCTTGGGCTACAGCGGCTGCGTCTTCCACTGCGGGGAGCGTCCCGTACTCGGCTAACGGTTCGGCGTCTCCGAGGGCGGCGTTCACGACCATCATCGCCAGCACACTAGGTGTCACCTCCGGGCTCGCCAGATCCTGTTCAACAACTACTGTCTCTTCCACTTCGACAATCGACTGTCCCGGCTCCAAGGTTCCGTCGGGCTCACCGGTGCTGCCGCTGCAGCCAGCGGACGAAAAAGCCAAAAAGCCTACCAGCCCGATGGCTGACAGTGCTTTGGATAGTCGGCTCACGTTCGCCACCCCCGTGTGTTCGATCAGCGCTGAACGTGGTTCCGACGGTACCCGTCCAAAAGGTCGGCTGTGGCTTGTGGCACAAAAGCGTTTCAGGGTTCTTTGCCTGCTCACTTGGAGGGCCTGCCAGTAGGCTCCACACGTTTTAGAGTGAGTGTATGGAGATTCAAGCAGACGCGCGTGATCGAGCGAGGGGCGCGGTGGTGGCGTCCGCTGTTGGGGACGCCCTCGGCTCCAGTTACGAATTCGGGCCACCACTGGGACCCTCCGTGAAGATTCAGTTTGGGCGGGGGGTGTTCGGCCACGATGTCGGCGAGTGGACGGATGACACGGCGATGTCGATTCCGATTCTGCAAGTGCTGGCTCGTGGGGGCTCTTTAGCCGACCCGGAAGACCTCGCTTGGATCGTTGGTGAGTGGACCCAGTGGTCGATGAGTGCGAAGGATGTGGGGAATCAGACCCGCGCCGTCCTTGGCTGCGCAGGATTCCCGATAACGGAGGAAGGCGCCCGGCTCGCCGCCCGGGAAGTTCATGGCCGAAGTGGGCGCAGTGGTGGCAACGGATCATTGATGCGCACGGGTCCCGTCGCCCTCGGCTTCCTGGGGACCGGCCAAGAAGAAGAGTTGGTGGCCGCAGCTGTTCGCGTCGCGGAACTCACCCACTGGGAGTCGGACAACGGCAGTGCCTGCGCCCTGTGGTGTCTGGCGATTCGCCACGCGATCCTCACCGGGGACTTAGACATGGAAGGCCAAGTGCGGTGGTTACCAGAATCCCAAAGGAATAGGTGGGAGCAGATAATCGGTGAGGCGTTACAGCCGAGCACCACACCTGAGGACTTTCACCGAAACAACGGCTGGGTGGTCGCCGCGTTTCAAGGTGCGCTAGCCGCGGTGGCTCATTCCGCTTGCCTGATGGATGCTTTGACTGGCGCGGTGCGCGGGGGTGGGGACACAGACACGGTCGCCGCGATCGCCGGCTCTTTAGCGGGAGCCATCTACGGGCAGTCCGCGCTGCCGAAGGATGACGTGGCACTGGTGCATGGGTGGCCCGACATGGACGCGGCGGGCCTCACCTCCTTGGTGGATGAGGTTTTGGAGCGCGACTACTAGAGCCGGCAAGAGGTCTTGCGAGGCCCGATCTCCCCACCGCCCGGGACGCTCCTAGGTCCTAGCGAGCCGTGTCTGCGATGATGGGGCATCGCGTGTGGGGTCAAGGCGCCTGCGGGCCAAGAAACGGGGATGAGCTGTGAAAGATCGGGGGAGACTGCTTGGGATTCTCGCACTCGTCGGCACCTCGATCGTTTGGGGGACCACGGGAACAGCGGCGACCCTCGCCCCAAGTGTTGGACCCTTAGCCATTGGGTCCGCCGCCCTAGGGGTCGGGGGACTCCTCCAGGCTGCCGTAGCGGTTCCACAGCTCCGAGCCGCCGCTCCATTACTCAAAGCGAACCGCGCCACCGTGATTGTCGGCGCGGTGGCCTTATGGGTCTACCCGCTGGCCTTCTACAGCTCCATGCATTTCGCTGGGGTGGCCGTGGGGAGCGTCATTTCTCTTGCCACCGCCCCACTGTTTTCAGGATTGTTGGAATGGGTCGTGGACCGCAGGCCGCTGGGCCTGTGGTGGATGGTCGCGGCTTCCCTAGGCGTCACGGGGGCCGTCCTCTTGGCTTCCTCAGACCTGCGTGAGGGGGTCTCGGGTGGGGCATCCATGGGGCTCGGGATCGGCCTAGGGTTGGTGGCGGCAGGCACCTACGCCACCTACTCTTGGGCGGCCAAGCACCTGATGAACCGGGGTGTGAGTCGCGCCGCCGCGATGGGGTCCATCTTTGGCCTAGGAGGCTTGGCGCTCATCCCCGTCCTACTTGCGACGGGGGCGCCCATTGTGGCGTCGCGGGAAGCGTTTACGGTCGCGGCCTACATGGCTTCGGTCCCCATGTTTTTGGGGTACCTGATGTTCGGTTACGGGTTGACGAAAGTACCTGCCAGCACTGCCACCACGATCACACTCATTGAGCCCGCTGTCGCCGCGATTTTAGCCGTCTGGTTCGTGGGGGAGAGGCTCACTGTCACCGGTTGGGTGGGAATAGCATTGTTCGCCCTCGTCCTCACGATTGTTTCTGCTGCCCCACCCCCGCGAAGGCGGGTGGGACAGTGAGGTCGTCAGAGTCTCTCCTTCAAACCGTCGAACACCGCCGTTTTGCCTGTGATTGCCGGGTCCATGAGGGAGTTGGACTTGAAGAAACCCTTTTCGTCGGCTGGGACCCACTTACCAGTTTTGGGATCCAGCTTGAACTCGAACTCAATCTCGTAAGGTTCCTCCACCACCGGAGCGAGCACCCAACCCTGCAACAAGACCTCGTACATCATCACTTCCATGTCGCCGAAAACCAGGTCTTGAATATTCGGGTCCTCGCTCGCGATTTCTGTCCCCTTCTCGGAGCTAACTCCGTAGATGGCGACAGTGGCGCTGCCCTCCGAACCGCTCTCTTCTTCTTCGACGACCTCTACCTCAACCCTGCTGAAAGCGTCAGTCACCGCCGCGTCCAAGGCATCAAGCTGCTCAGGGGAAGGACCATCTTCAATCAGCATTTCCAGTGCTAGAACGTTGGCTTGCTGAGTCGCGTCTAACACGTTGGTCACGTCAAAGTCTGAGCCATAGTCAGCCAGGTCTTTTTCGTTTCCGAGGGCGGCGTCAACGATCATGAGGGATAGCTCGCCGGGAGACACGTCAGAGGCTACAACTTCCTCTTCCTCCTCTTTCTCCTTGGTCTTCTCCTTTTTCATCTGCCTGGAAACCCCCTGCTTGGGTTTCGCGGACTGCTCGGTATCATCTGCTTTGTCCCCGCAGCCGCTCAGTGAAAGAGCCAAAAGCCCTACCAAACCGATGGCGGAAAACCTCTTCATTAGTTTCGACATGGTCCTCACCTGCTCCCTCGCGAACGGCTCGTGTCAACCGTTGCTTTGACGCTACCCGGGCAAAGCAGCGCATGTGCCGTGTGTCACAAAGGTGCTTTAGGGTTCCGATCTTGACAAATCCACAGGAGGAACGAGATCGGTTACGGGGGTTCCCCTGCCGGTAGCCTTAGGTGAGATCATCGCCGCTTGGGGTGTGGAGCCCACAGGCGCTGAAGGGGGAGACGGTGGGCAGAGGAGCATTCCAGTCGGGAGGTCAGGCGGGGGGCGCGGATCCCATTCCCCCGGTCATGTTGCTTCACGGCCCAGAAAGAGCGCTAGCCGACCGGCACTTGAGGGAGCTACGCCAATCCATTGAGGGCTCGGTCCCCGGGATCGAAGTGACAACGTTGGATGCCGGGCAGTATCAGAAGGGGGACCTCATTTCCCTCACGTCCTCGTCCCTGTTCACCGATGAGAGGCTCCTAATCATTTCGGGGCTCGCTCAACCATCCGACGCGTTCGAAGAGGAGTTCCTAAAATACTTGGACGCACCCGTCCCCGGGATTTGGGTGGTTGCAACGCACGCTGGCGGGAACCGCGCCCCAAAGGTGCCCCGCAAAGTGAAAGCAAAAGGATACAGCGTCATCAAGTGCGCTGCGCCCCGCAACGACGGCGAGAAAATCTCTCTCGTCCGCGACGAAGTGAGGCGCAACGGGGGCACGATCGACACGTTCGCGGCAGAGAGCCTAGTGGCGGCCCTCGGCAGTAACCTGTCGGAGCTCTTAGCCGCCGCTTCCCAACTCGTGTTCGACTCGGGAGGCACCATCACCAGCGACTCTGTTCACACCTTCTACCAGGGGCGGGTGGAAACGAAGCCGTACGAGGTCGCAGAAGCTCTAGCTGACCAGAATGGGCCGCGCGCCCTCCTCTTAGTCCGGCAGGCGTTCGCAACCGGGGTGAACCCAGTGGTCATCGTGTCCGTTTTGGCCACGAAGTTCCGGGCGCTCACCAAGCTGAAGAGCTCAAGGGCAAACGCTTCCACCATGAAAATGCCCGCCTGGCAGGTCAACAAGGCGATACCCCAGTCACGAAGGTGGGATGAACGTGGTTTGGCTGCGGCGATGGTGATCCTCGCGGGCGCGGACGAAGCGGTTAAAGGAAAATCCCGCTCACCCGAAAGCGCCGTTGAGTTGGCGATCATGAAGATCGCTAGGCTCGCAGGCGCCTAGAGTGAGCGGGATCCTGAAAGGACTACTCGTCCTGGAACTGCTTCTGAACGTGTTTCGCTAGTTTTGATTTCCGGTTCGCAGCCTGATTCTTGTGGATCACACCTTTAGCTGCTGCCCGGTCCAACTTTTGGCAGGCGATTCGCAGGTTTTCTTCAGCCAACTCTTTGTCGCCGCCGTCCGCCGCCTCACGGGTTTTCCGCACCAGCGTCTTCAGCTCGGACTTGATCGATTGGTTGCGTAGCCGGCGCTTCTCGTTTTGACGCGCGCGCTTCTTCGCCTGTCTGCTAGTTGCCAACTTTAGACTCTCCTCAAAGTTCTCAAAATCTGTCGGGTCGAAGAGGGTGAGGTCAGGTCGGGACTGGGTGGTGGGACACCCGCAAACGACCAAAACCTGGCACCACGCCCGACCAGGCGTGGAGTCCATGGGAAACCCTACCAGTTGGGTTGCGGCCACTAACTCGCGAAAAAGCGCTTATCACGTGCGAATAGTCACCAATGGGGCGGGCTGTGTGGGGCTCCTCAGCCCCCACTTGTTTGGTTGGTTGCCCAGTCCAATAGAATAGCCACTAGGAACGCGCTTCGAATCTGGCGGAGAAACCACGTGAGACCGCTTTTCGCTTCCCCCAAACCGTTTCAAGGAGTAAAAGATTTTGTCCAAGCAGCAGACGCTGAACGTGCCAGGTGACACGCCGGAGAAGAACATCCGTAACTTCTCCATCATCGCTCACATCGACCATGGCAAGTCGACGCTCGCTGACCGGATGCTGCAACTGACCGAAACTGTTGATAAGCGGCAGATGCGCTCCCAATACTTGGATCGCATGGACATTGAGCGGGAACGCGGCATCACCATCAAGAGTCAGGCGGTGCGCATGCCGTGGACCACTGGCGGTCACACGTATGCGCTGAACATGATCGACACTCCAGGTCACGTGGACTTCACCTACGAAGTGTCCCGGTCGCTGGCTGCGTGCGAGGGCGCCCTACTCCTCGTCGACGCCGCTCAGGGCATCGAAGCGCAGACTCTAGCGAACCTCTACTTAGCGTTAGAGAACGACCTCGTCATCATCCCCGTCCTCAACAAGATTGACTTGCCGGGCGCCCAACCTGAACGTTTCGGTGAAGAGTTGGCGGGCCTGATCGGGGTCGACTTGGAAGACGTGCTCATGGTTTCAGGGAAAACGGGGGAGGGCGTCCCCGAACTGTTGGACCAGATCGTGCGAGAAATTCCCCCGCCGCACGGGAACCGCGGCGCGAGGGCGCGGGCAGAGATCTTCGACTCCGTTTACGACATTTACCGGGGCGTCGTCACTTACGTGAGGGTCTTCGACGGTCACCTTTCCGACCGGGAAAAGATCAAAATGATGTCGACGGGAACCACCCACGACCTGCTAGAAGTTGGGGTGATGGCCCCCGAACCGGTTCCAACGAAGGGGCTTGGCGCTGGGGAGGTTGGCTACCTGATCACCGGGGTGAAAGATGTTCGCCAATCTCGGGTCGGTGACACGGTCACGTCCGCTCACCACCCCGCTAAAGACCCGCTGCCCGGCTACCAGGACCCGCAGCCCATGGTGTATTCGGGGATTTACCCGGTGGACGGGTCAGACTTCCCTGACCTGCGTGAAGCGCTAGTGAAATTGCAGTTGAACGATGCTGCACTCACGTTCGAACCGGAAACGTCTGTTGCCCTCGGATTTGGTTTCAGGTGTGGCTTCCTCGGCCTGCTGCATTTAGAGATCGTGCGGGAACGTTTGGAGCGCGAGTTCGACCTGGACCTGATCGCAACCGCGCCCAACGTCATCTACGAAGTTGAGGCTGAGGACGGGACAGTCACCCGCGTCAACAACCCCTCAGAGTTCCCGGAGGGCAAGTTCAACGAGGTTCGTGAACCAATGGTGGATGCGACGATCCTCACCCCCAGTGACTACGTGGGGGCCGTCATGGAACTGTGCCAGGAGCGACGCGGAACCATGCAGGGCATGGACTACATTTCGCCAGAACGCGTGGAAATCCGCTACAGGCTTCCGCTTGCGGAGATCGTGTTCGACTTCTTCGACAACTTGAAGTCCCGCACGAAAGGGTACGCGTCCCTCGACTACCACGAGGCAGGCAATCAGGCGGCCGACCTCGTCAAAGTCAACATTCTGCTGAACCAGGAGCAGGTGGACGCGTTCAGCGCCATCGTCCACAAAGACGCCGCCTACGCTTACGGGCTGCGCATGACGAAGAGGCTGCGCGAACTGATTCCTAGGCAGCAGTTTGAGATCCCCGTGCAGGCGGCTATCGGGTCCCGGGTGATCGCTAGGGAAACGATTAAGGCTCTGCGTAAAGACATGCTCGCCAAATGCTACGGCGGTGACATTTCTCGGAAGAGGAAACTGATTGAGAAGCAGAAGGAGGGGAAGAAGCGGATGAAGAACATTGGGAGAGTGGAAGTACCCCAAGAAGCATTCATTTCTGCCCTCACCACTGACGCCCCCACCAAGAAGAAGTGACCTGGTTGTCAACCCGCGGGTCCCGATGACACCGCCCCAGACGTCTTGGTGGGATGGGTTCGCCGACGCGGCGAATGACGTCATTGAACTTGGCGTGCCCCGCCCGTTTTCGGCCTACGTTCACGTCCCGTTTTGCACTGTGAGGTGTGGTTACTGCGATTTCAACACCTATGTTTCAGATTTTGGGGTGGGGGCGGACCGAGCCACTTACCACCAAAGCGTGTTGGACGAGGTCGACTTTTCGGGCCGGTTCTTGGACTCGCTCGGCCACCCGGAAACCCCGCTGCAATCCATCTTTTTCGGTGGGGGCACCCCCTCACTCCTTTCCCCCGTGGCCGTCGGAGAGATCGTTCGGGGGCTGCGTGACACGTTCGGTTTTGAGTCAGGCATTGAAGTGACGTTGGAAGCCAACCCGGACACGTTGGATCCCAAAAAAGTTGAGGGCTTCAAGAAGGCGGGGGTCAACCGGGTTTCCATTGGCATGCAGTCGTCCGTTCCCCACGTCCTAAAGACCTTGGATCGCACTCACGACGCGGGACGCGTGAAGGATGCTGTGTGGGCGGTGAAAGATGCTGGCTTGCAGGTGTCTGTGGACCTCATTTATGGGACGCCCGGTGAGAGCCTTGGTGACTGGGAGGAAAGCGTGGGAGCCGCCCTCGCCCTCCGGCCGGACCACGTGAGCGCCTACTCACTGATCATCGAGGAGGGCACCAAAATGGGGTCCCTCCTGCGCCGAGGGAAGATCGCTGCCCCCAACCCGGATTTGGAGGCCGACAAGTACCTGCTTGCGAACTCCATGTTGGAGGACGCCGGGTTCTCTTGGTATGAGATCTCCAACTTCGCCAGCCACCCCGCTGCTGCCTCCACCCACAACCTCGCCTACTGGACGGACGCGAATTGGTGGGGCTACGGGGCCGGCTCCCACAGCCACTTGGGTAAGAGCCGGTGGTGGAACGTGCGCCACCCAACCGCTTACGCGGGGCGAACCAAAGCATGTGCGTCACCTGCCGCGGGTGGAGAGATTTTGACAGCCGAAGAGCGGGTGACCGAACAGATCATGCTGGCGGTCCGCACCTCCAGGGGGGTAGGCGTGGAAATGGTGGCTCGCGCCGTCCAGTTGGATGAGGGCGTGGGAGTGGATGAGAGTTACCAGGTCGCGCGCGACCGCCTGCGCCTCCTAGTGGATGAGGGCCTCATGGAAAGCGAAGAGGATGGGACTTGGACGCTGACCTTGCAGGGCAGGCTTCTCGCCGATCTCGTCACCAGACGCCTTCTAGGCTGGTAGCGCGCGCTTGTTAGGGTTCCCGGCCAGTTGAAGTGGGATCGCCGTTAGAGTAGGAGTGGCAGGGGGTGAAGCGCAGTGAAAGACGATAGGCGCTTAGAAGTTTTGCGCGCGATAATCTCCCAGTATGTCGCCACCTCAGAACCCGTGTCCTCGAAGGCCGTGGCAGAAGCGAAAGCGCTTGGGGTTTCTTCAGCGACCATCCGCAACGACATGGGCGCCCTCGAAGAGGCGGGCCTCATCACCCAACCCCACGTCTCCGCCGGGAGGATTCCCACAGAGGCCGGCTACCGGCTGTACGTTGACTCTCTACCCAAACCTGACCCCTTGGACGAGGCTCAAAGGGCCGCGCTGAGACTCGCCCTATTCGAAACGGACGACCTCAGCGACGCGGTCTCCAAAACCGTGCGTTTTCTCTCCCGGCTCACCCGGCAAACGGCCGTCGTCGAATACCCGGTGCTGTCGACGGCGAAAGTGCGCAGGGTGGAACTGGTCGACTTGGACTTTTCACGCCTCCTCGTCATCGTCGTCGCCTCCACGGGCGAGGTCAGCGAAAAACAGTTGGAGGTGCCCGACGACATTTCGATGACAGATGACGCTAGGTCCGCTCTGCGTGACGCGTTGAACGGGGCGCTTGCGGGTGCCTCCTTGACCGACGTGGAGGGGCCACTCGACCAGTTCTTGGACGCTGAGGGCCCCCACGGGGAGCTTGGCGCCCTCGTTTCCGGTGCTGTCTCTGAGCTAGTTGCCCCCGCGGGGGAGCGGAAGATCGTCACTTCCGGCACCGCCCACTTGGCGCGCGCAGGCATCGAGTTTTCTGACGTGGCCGGGGTGCTGGAGGCTCTCGAAGATCAGGCGGTGCTGCTCCGCGTGCTACGAGAGGTTCACACTCAGCCGATTCACGTGTCGATCGGTCGGGAAAACAGGCACCCGCCTCTGGCAGAGCCGTCTCTGGTGTCCGCACGCTACTCGGCTCCACCGAACCTGGGCACCCACATCGGGGCGACCGCCCCGACCCGCATGGACTACTCCAAGGCGTTGGGGGCGGTGGAAGCCGTCTCCCAATACTTGGGTCACATGCTCGTCGAGCAGTTTGGGTTCTCACTCAACCAGGCGGGCGGCGCGGATGAGGCTGCGTCAGGCGAGGGCGGGGATGCCCCAGAGGCGGGATCCGCCTGACAGTTCCTCAGGGGGTTCTCGCTGTGGGCGAAACCCCCGGGTTCTATGGTGTGACATCCCATCCGGAGGGGTTCGCTGTGGGCCCCCTGTTGTAGACTAACCGCAGAAAATCTGGCCCCCACTGGCCCCCGAATGGGCTTGGGCGGCGGCGAAATGGTTTTGGGAAAGAGGCCCGTTGGAGGACTACTACGACATTCTTGGTGTGGAGCGCACTGCGACGACGGAGGAAATCCGGAGGGCGTATAGGAAACGTGCGCGCCAGTATCACCCGGACTCAGCGGGTAGTGAGTGCGAAGAGAAGTTCAAAGAGATCTCTGGAGCCGACGAAGTGCTTTCTGACCCGCAAAAGAGGGAACGCTACGACCTCGGTGGCTACTCGCCGATGGGCTCGGCTTCCGGCGGGTTTCCCTCAGGGGGCTTCCCGGCGGGCAGCTTCGGGTTTGGCGACATTTTTGAGAGCCTCTTCTCCCCGGCAGGCGGCTTTTCTGCGGCCGGCAGTCCACCTAGGGGGCGGCCAGGGCAGGACGTGTTGCTCGCCGTGGAAGTCACCTTGGAAGAGCTAGTGTTCGGGGCTAAGAAAGATGTGGTCGTCGACACCACTATCACTTGCGGCACGTGCCATGGTAGTGGCGCGAAGCCAGGCACCAGCCCCGCGACCTGCTCCACTTGTGGTGGGCGGGGCAGCGTGGAAACCGTGCAACGCACCCTGCTTGGAAACATTCGGATGGCTGTGCCCTGCTCCGACTGTGGGGGGAAGGGCCAGAAGATCCAAGAAGTGTGCCCGGAGTGCCGTGGGGCCGAAACGGTTCACGCTAAACGCAACATTTCCGTTGACATCCCTGCGGGAGCGCAAGATGGCGCCCGAATCCGCTTGCGCGGTAAAGGCGAAGCGGGGACGTCTGGCGCCAGCGATGGGGACCTCTACATTGAGGTGAGAGAAAAAGCGGACCCAACCTTTTCCCGCCGCGGCGTCGACCTACACACTTCCATCACTATCCCCATGACAACAGCAGCCTTAGGGACCGCGTTCATGCTGCAAACCTTCGATGGGGAACGTGAGGTCCAGATCCCTGCCGGTACCCAGCCAGCTGACCAGATCACGCTCAGGGGATTGGGTGTTCCCAGGCTTCACAGTGGGGACCGCGGCGACCTGTACGTTCACGTCGGCGTGGAAACCCCGAAGAACTTGGGGGAGCGGGAGCGGACACTGCTCAGTGAGCTCGCCGACCTGCGGGGAGAGACCCGGTTTGAGCCGAAGAGCGGGAAGATAGGTGGCCTGTTCGGCCGTCTCTGGGGGAGAAACGCAGGGTAGTGGCGAACCCAGTTTTTGTTAGCCCCCAGGTTTTGGTGGAGGGCCACCCAACGGACCTTGCGGACCTTGGTGTCGGCCAGGTTGCTGTGTTCACGGGTGGGGAGGCCCGCCACGCGCGCAAAGTGATGCGTTTGAAGCGGGGGGAGCCCCTCGACCTAGTTGATGGCGTGGGAACCCGCGTCGTAGCGGAAGTCTATGACTTGCCTGAGGGGGCGGAAGAGGCGCTCACCGTTCGGGCGACCGAAGTCCTTAGGGAAGAGTCGCCCAGCCCACAGGTGACCCTCGTTCAGGCCCTCGCGAAAGGGGCGCGCGGAGAACAAGCGGTGGAAACCGCCACGGAAGTTGGTGTGGACCGGTTCGTGCCGTGGGTGGCTGACCGCTCTATCTCGCGGTGGAAGCCAGCGAAGTACGGGGCGGGTCAACAAAGGTGGCAGAGGGTCGCTGACGCCGCCTCCAAGCAGTCCCGCCGCGCCCACTTCGCCAAAGTTGATGCCCCCGTCAACACGGCTGCGCTCACGGCGACCCTCAGGGAGGCCAGTGGGCGGGGCGACACCATCCTGGTTTGCCACGAAGACGCTGTGACGCCCCTCAGCGAGGCGCTTGCGGGCGTCACGGACGGCGGGGACTTCGGGGGACGGGTGTGGCTGGTCGTGGGACCGGAGGGTGGTTTCTCCTCCCAAGAGACGGAAGCGTTTCAGAGGGCTGGGGGCCAGCTCGTGAAACTGGGGTCTAACATTTTGCGTGCCTCCACCGCTGGACCCGCGGCGATGGCCGCTCTGAACACCATTTTTGGCAGGTGGTGACGTGACAGTTGACGTAGTGGGCGGCGCTGTGAAGAAAGTGACGCTCCCAAAAGGGGTCGACCCCGTGTTGCTGTTCGGCGCTTCCGACCTCGTGCTGCGAACCATTGAGCGTGGTTTCCCGAACGTGCGAGTGACAATCGATGACCGCGATGTTCTGCTGGCGGGCCCCAAGGGGGACGTGACTCTCGCCCTCGGGCTGGTGAACGAACTGATCAAAATGGTGGCCTCCGGCGTCCAACTTGAGCCGGCCGTGGTCGCGCAAGCGATTAGCCTGCTGAAAGATGCTTCCCCAAAGAGCGCTCCGCCCCCAATGGCGTTGGGCGGCAAACAAGTGGCAGCGAAAACTCGGGGTCAACAGAAATACTTGGATGCTTTAGACACTCATCAGGTGACGTTCGCGATCGGCCCGGCTGGCACGGGGAAAACGTATCTAGCCATGGCGAAGGCTGTGGAAGCCCTGTTGGAGGGGAGAGTGCGCCGCCTAGTTCTCACGCGTCCGGCGGTGGAGGCGGGGGAGAACCTCGGGTACCTGCCGGGGACCCTCGTTGAGAAGATCAACCCGTACCTGCGGCCCCTTTATGACTCCCTGTACGACCTGCTCGGCGATGAGGACGTCCCGAGATTGATTGAGGCTGGGGCGATAGAGCTGGCTCCCCTCGCTTACATGCGCGGCCGCACCCTGAACAACGCGTTCGTCGTCGCCGATGAGGCACAAAACACGACTCCCGCCCAAATGAAGATGCTCCTCACCCGTCTGGGAGTCGGTTCGCAACTAGTTGTCACGGGAGACGTCACCCAAGTCGACTTGGGGCCCGGCCAAGTTTCGGGTCTCACCCAAGCGGAAGAGGTTCTAGCGGACGTGGGGGGCATCGCCTTTATCTACTTGACGTCCTCGGACGTGGTGAGGACCCGCATTGTTGCGGATATTGTGGATGCGTATGAGGAGTGGGACGCGCGCCAAGCCCGGCTAGCGCAAGTGGGTGCACCCCGACCCCGCAACTCGGGAAGGCGAAGATCGTGACCATAGAGGTATTGAACGAAACTGACTACGAGATTAACACGCACGCTTTCGCGGGGCTCGCTGACTTCGTCTTACACCAAATGCACGTGTCTCCCGCAGCGGAGCTGTCAGTGATTTTTGTGGACGAGGCCGCCATGTCCGCCTTACATGAGCGGTGGCTGAACTTGCCGGGCCCAACGGATGTGATGAGCTTCCCCATGGATGAGCTCCGCCCCGGAACCCCAGGTTTCGCCACTCCACCAGGAGTGCTGGGGGACATTGTGATCTGCCCGTCTGTGGCTGCCGTTCAAGCGGAACGTGCTGGACACGGTTCCGAAGAGGAGATGCTCCTGCTAGCCACCCACGGGATCTTGCACCTGCTCGGCTACGATCACGCTGAGGTTGAAGAGGAAGCCGTGATGTTCGAGTTGCAACGCAAACTGTTGTTGTCCTACTTGGCGCAAGAATGAGCGCTTCCCCCGTCCTCTCCACCCCGGCCCTTCCCCTGATTTTTGCTGGGGTTTTCACCATCTTTTTGGCGGCCTGGCTCACAACGGTTGACGCCGCGATTTCGCGCATGTCCCTGTCGTACGCCCTCGAGCTGAAGAAGGATGGCCGTAGGGGGGCGCCAAGCCTCGTTGCGGCCGTGAAAGCGAGGGGTGCGGCGCCCGCCAACCTTTTAGCTGTCCGCTCCACGGTTCAAACCCTCGGTTTCGTGTCTTTCATCCTTGGGCTTGCTGTGTTGGTGGCGCGTTTGGGGTGGCCGTGGTGGGCGGTTTTCGTAGCCACGTTGGCGGGGGCTTGGCTGGTGCAGCTCGCCGCTTTGGGCGCATCCATTTCGTTGCTAGCGGGTTCCCGCTACGTGTCTGTGGCCCTCAGCGGCTCGAAGGTCGCGGCCTGGGCGTTCTCTTTGAAGCCCCTGCCGAGGCTCCCATCTAGGCGGGAAGCGCAGGCTGGTGGCGAGGTGGATTCTGCCGAGTCCCGTTTGAAGGTTGTGGAGAACCTGCGTGAGCTCGTCGACCAAGTGGAGACCTTGGGTGGGGTGGATGCTTTGCCTGAAGAGGATCGGGAAATGATCCGCTCCGTGTTCCAGTTGGGTTCCACGCGCGTGGGCGAGTTGATGGTTCCCCGCGGGGAGATGGTCACCATCAAAGCGGGGGAGGACGCTGAGGAAGCACTGCGGCTGTTCGTGACCTCCGGCTATTCACGCATCCCCGTGGTCGGTAAGAACCTGGATGACATTGTGGGTGTCCTCTACTTGAAGGACGTGGTTGGCCGCGGCGTGCAGGAGGGGAAGATAGAGGGCGCGACTGCGGGCGCCCTCGCGCGCAATGCCGCGTTCATCCCCGAGATGAAGTTAGCGGACGTTGAACTGCGCGACATGCAGGCGGGCAACAACCATATTGCCCTGGTGGTGGACGAGTACGGGGGAATCGCGGGCTTAGTCACCGCGGAGGACATTTTAGAAGAGCTCGTGGGCGAGTTGGTCGATGAGCATGACCGTAAGGGGTCCACTCCCGTGGAAGTGTCCGAGGGGACGTGGCAGGTGCCCACTTCCATGGCGATTGATGATTTGGCTGAGCTGCTCGACTGTGAGATTGACGAGGACGACATCTACTCGGTGGGTGGGCTGCTCAGCAAAGCTACGGGGAAAGTGTTGATTCCGGGCGCCACGGCGGACGTGGATTGTGTTCGGCTCACCGCGGGGGACTCCGTGGGTAGGCGCAGGAAAGTGCTCACCGTGTTCGCAACGAAACTAGATGATGCGGCCGGTAGCGTGGGTGAGGAAGAAACGAAATGACAGTGAAGCTTGGGAGGGCACGTGGAGGGCAGTAAAGAGGGGGACGCGTTCAGGGCGGGTTTCGTAGCTATCGTGGGTCGCCCCAACGTTGGTAAGTCGACGCTGACGAACGCGATGGTTGGCCAGAAGGTAGCGATCACCTCGATGAAGCCCGAAACCACTCGGCGCAATATTCGGGGGATAGTGAACCGGCCGGACGGGCAACTGGTTTTAGTGGACACCCCGGGGTTTCACCGTCCTCGCACGCTTCTTGGCAAGCGGTTGAACAAGATGGTGCAGGAGGCACTGACCACTGTTGACGCAGTCGTCGTCTGTTTCCCAGCGGACCAGAAGGTGGGTCCCGGCGACCGGTTCATTGCACGCGAATCGTTCCACTCTGAAGCCCCCCACATTGCCGTCGCAACCAAGATCGACACGGTCAGTAAGGATCGCCTCGCCGAACACTTGCTGCAAATCGATGAGCTCGGTTCTTGGTCGGCGATCGTTCCTGTGAGTGCGCAAACGGGGGAGAACATGGATCGGCTGGTGAACCTTCTGATCTCCGAAATGCCCGTTTCGCCGCCCCTCTACCCGGAAGGCGACGTCACTGAGGAGACTGACGAGGAACTGATCGCAGAGTTCGTCCGTGAGGCGGCCCTCGAGCAGGTTCGCGACGAACTACCTCACTCCATTGTGGTCGCGGTCAACGAAATCATTCCTCGCGAAACTGAGGAGGGTGAGCCGGAGGTCCTCGACATTCACGTCAACATTTACGTGGAACGCGAATCGCAGAAGGCCATCGTGATCGGTAAGGGCGCATCCCGTTTGAAGGCGATCGGTAAAAGGGCAAAGCGCCCAATCGAGCAGCTGTTGGGCAAGCGCGTCTCTTTGCACACGCATGTGACGGTCGCGAAGAACTGGCAGACCGACCCGAAAATGTTGGAACGTTTCGGCTTCTAGACGGGCGTTGGACACATTGTGAGCGAACTTGCAGGCGGGAACGGTTTGCGTCTAAGTTGTGTGCATGGCTGAACTGTTGCTTCTTCTTAGCCGCCGCGGCAGAACCGAAGATCCGGTCGGATAGGTTGC
>CAYFUO010000028.1:0-19786 GCA_964346255.1 uncultured Actinomyces sp.
TCCGCCGCCGCATCTACCGCCGCTCGTTCCCCAGTGACACCCATGGTTGACGCCGCGTACACCCAGCCCACCGACGCCCCAGAAATCAGGGCGAGACGTTCCTTAGAAGATGAGGGCGCAACGAGGAACACTCGCTCCAACCCGTACTTCTTGGACGCCTCAATCCAGTCCCCCGCTTCCTCAGGTGGCAGGTCGGGGGTGATCAGGCCGGACCCCCCAGCAGCCGCGAACTCTTTCGCGAACCGGTCCACCCCATACCAGTGGATGGGGTTCCAATAAGTCATCATGATCACGGACGCACCCCGGTCAGAGAGCTCTTTCACCGCCGCGAAATAGTCCTCAAGATGGACGCCCGCCTCAATGGCAGCCACGTTCGCCGCCTGAATCAGTGGCCCGTCCATGCCCGGGTCCGAGTAAGGGAACCCAAGCTCAATGGCGTCAACCCCCTCGTCGAGGAGGATGTGTGCGGCCTCCACTGATTTCTCCACGGTCGGGAAACCCAACGGGAGGTAGGCGAGGAGGGCAGCGTCCCCGCGCCCAACAGCTTCTTCAATGACCTCGGCTGTCTTCTTCAACTCAGACATCCCCTTCGTCCAGTAGGTGTTCCAAGTCGCCGGTGATCACCGTCGCGTCATCCACCACGGGCCTTCCAGCTGCCACTTGGTCTAGGACCGGCTTGCCAACGTGGAACCACTTGGCCGCCGTTCCCATGTCCTTATCCCCACGCCCTGAGAGCGTGACGATCGCGATCTTCTCCTCACCGTCGTGGGGTTGCTCCCTCGCCCACTGTAGGGCCCCCGAAAGGGCGTGCGAGGACTCTATCGCCGGGATGATCCCTTCCGTGCGCGACAAGTGCATGAACGCGTCCATCGCTTCCTGATCCGAGATGGGGAGGTAGTGGGCTCGCCCGATCTTCCGCAAGTGAGCGTGCTGGGGGCCAACCCCCGGGTAGTCGAGGCCCGCAGAAATCGAGTGCGACGCTTTTGTTTGCCCATCCCGTTCCTGCAAAACGTAGGTGCGGGTGCCGTGCAGGATCCCCTCTTCACCCTCCGAAATGGATGCTGCGTGCCGGTCCGTGTCAAAACCGTCCCCAGCAGCCTCCAACCCAATCAAGTCCACGTCCTCGTCATCAAGGAAAGCCGTGAAGGTCCCAATCGCGTTGGACCCCCCACCGATGCAGGCAAAAACAGCGTCGGGAAGGCGCCCCACTTTGTCGAGGATCTGCTCGCGCGCCTCATCCCCAATAACCCTCTGCAGGTCGCGCACCATCCCCGGGAACGGGTGAGGCCCAGACGCAGTACCGAATATGTAGTTCGTCGTATCCACGTTCGTCACCCAGTCCCGGAACGCTTCGTTGACCGCGTCCTTCAAAGTTTGGGACCCCTGGGTCACTGCCACCACCTTGGCACCCAAGATCTGCATGCGCGCCACGTTCAGCGCCTGCCGCTTCGTGTCTTCAAGCCCCATATAGATGGTGCAGTCAAGACCCATCAAGGCGGCGGCGGTCGCGGTGGCGACCCCATGCTGTCCCGCCCCTGTCTCCGCGATCACCCGAGTTTTCCCAACCCTCTTAGTGAGCAGTGCTTGGCCGAGGACGTTGTTGATCTTGTGGGAGCCCGTATGGTTCAGGTCCTCTCTCTTCAAGAAGATCCGCGTGTTGGTTCCCTCAGCGAACTGGGGGACCTCAGTGAGAAGTGAGGGGCGACCCGCGTACTCGGTGAGCAGCGTTTCCAGGTCAGCGCGGAACTTGGGGTCATGCCAGTACTTCTGCCAAGCCTCATCAAGTTCCTGGACAGCGCCCATCAGAGGTTCGGGAACATAACGTCCCCCAAAGTCTCCGAAATAAAAGTCTTCTTCACCTTCCATCGTTACCCCTCCCAAGCCTCCAGCACACGTTTCTTCCGGTCGGTCCACAGCGCAGGGTGTGCACCAGCGCTGACCATGTCCGAAACCTGGTGGAGCGGGTCGTCACTAGTGACGAGGGCCTCCCCCACCAGCACGGAGTCGGCACCCGCCAAAGCATACTCGAGGACATCCCGAGCGGACCGCACCCCCGACTCCGCGACCGCTACCACGTTCCCCGGAATCGCGTCGATCACTTCTTCAACCACGTGTCGGTCAACCGACAGGTCCTTCAGGTTACGTGCGTTCACGCCAATGACGCGGGCGCCAGCATCCAGTGCCCGGAAAACCTCAAGACGTGAATGCGCTTCAACGAGAGGTGTCATCCCTAGGCTCTCCGTCCTCTCCACTAGGGAAACAAGGGCGGGCTGTGGCAGCGCAGCAACTATCAGTAACACTGCGTCCGCGCCGTAAGCGCGGGCCTCATGAACCTGGTAGGGGGTGACAATGAAGTCTTTCCGCAGCACGGGAATGTCAACCGCGTTCCGCACTTCCCGCAAGTCGTCTAGGGACCCCCCGAAACGGAGTTCCTCAGTGAGCACCGAAATCATTGAGGCCCCGCCCGCCTCGTAGATGCGGGCCAAATGCGCCGGGTCAGGGATGGCTCCCAAGGCGCCTTTCGAAGGGGAAGACCTCTTAATCTCGGCGATCACGGAGACGGGCGCGGACCCGTCCCTCAATGCCCCAACCACGTCTTTAGCGGACGGAGCTTCCTCCGCTAACTGCTTCACGTCGTTTAGGGGGGTGAGCGCCTCCCTTTGGGCGAGCCTAGACCGAACCCCAGCGATGATCTCATCCAAAACGGTCATTTGCGCCCCCTGCTTTATCAGATGCAAACCCAATTGTGGCGGAGTTCGTCGCGCCAAGCAATTCAGGTTCAGCAACCAAGGCTGAACCCAGGCGACGGGCGCTCACGTGATAGAGGACGGGCCACTCATCTTGGTGTCGGTAGAGACGGCCTCAAAACTGCCGCCAACGTCGAAGCACGAGGTCGCCCCCGTGTGGCAGGTCGGGCCGGCGGGGCTCGCGTAGATGAGGAGGGCGTCGTGGTCACAATCGACCTCGAGCCGCTCAAACCCCAAGGTGTTTCCGGAAGTCGCACCCTTCTGCCAATACTCCTTCCGAGAGCGGGACCAGAAAGTCACTAGGGAAGTATGAAGCGTGCGGGCTAGAGCCTCCTCATCCATGTAACCCACCATCAAAACCCTGTGAGTTGCAGCGTCTTGCACCACGGCGGCCACCAACCCGTTGGCGTCCAACTTGAGGTCGAGGGCTTCCACCGCCTCCCGCGCCTCGGCTGGGGCGCTTGCTTGGGAGGAAACGGTAGGAGTTCCGGGGTCGCCTACGGGCATTGCCAGAACCCAGCGTCCGCCAGAGCCGCGATCGCATCTGGCACCGAGACGAGCCCATAGTGGAAGACGGAAGCCGCTAAAACCGCGTCCGCCCCCTCTTTGGCACCCGCAACGAAATCGTCGACGTCTCCCACTCCGCCGGAGGCAATGATCTTCAAACCCACTCGGTCTCTGACGGCTTTCAGCATGTCCAAGTCGAAACCGCTTTGAGCGCCATCTGTGGAGATCGAGTTCAGCATGATGGATCCCGCACCGCGGCGCTCCACCTCTTCCACCCACTCCAAAGCGTCCCTACCCGTGGGTTCCTTACCGCCGGACCGTGTCACCTCATATTTTGGGGCGCCCGAATCGACCGGGTTCGTTTTCACATCGCAAGAAACGACAACCGCATCTTTCCCCAGAGCCTGAGACAAGGCATCGATCAGCTCAGGGGTCTTCACCGCAGCCGAAGACACTGAAACTTGGGAGGCCCCAGCCCCCACCAGTTCCTCAGCGCTTTCCACGCTGTCCACGCCCCCACCCGCCAACAGAGGAATCTGCAGGTCGGAGACTTCCCGCAGTAAGGCTAGGAGCGCTTCCCGTCCTTCTGGTGTTCCCGTCACTTCCAAGAAAGACAGTCGGTCAGCGCCCGAGGCCGCGTAGCGCCTAGCCAAAGTGGCTGGGTCACCAACGTCTGTCAGGCCTTCGAACTGGACGCCTTTCACCACCCGTCCCTTAGCCATGTCTAAGCAGGGGATGAGTTCAACGCATGGGGTCATCAGGGTTCCTTTCAGGTGGCCGAACCTAGCGTGCCTCACCTGTGTGGGACACCGCCAGGATGTCCACCACAGCGAACATTGTGTCCTCACCGGTCGCCATGTCAGGGGGGATGGTGATCGCTAAACGGGACCCCACCCTCCTGTCCACCAACGCTTCCGACAAGCCAGACATGATGTCATCCAAGTTCACGAGGGTCGGGACACCATCCGACCAGGTCGAGGACGTCACGGCCCCATCAGACCAGGAGCCAGCCAAGTATTGGACCACGACTTCGTCGCCCGCACCCACCTGTTCCCCTTCACCTTTGATGAGGCATTGGACAACCAGGCCGTCCGGGGCTTCCTCCACCGTGCGTTCAACGGTGGGGGCGCGTGACTCGGCACTGACAGCCAGTGGGCCTTCCTCATTGCAGGCGTTGCCACTGGCGACCGTTGACAAGACGTCAACCACGTCAATCTCGGTTCCACCGCTGGTGAGAGGCCTGGCGACGACCAGTCGGGTCCCTTCCGTCTTCCCTACGAGCAGTGATGAGAGCGTCTTCCCCAGCTCAGCTTCGTCGAGTGCCGCCACAACCACATTTGGTTCCCCGTTCGGGTTGAGCACCTCACCCGTCTCCCCATCGAAAGCTGTGATGCTCAACAGGACTGGGGTCCCCTCTTCGAGCTCTATGCCCTGACCCGTGCGTTCAACGCGGACCTTAGTTCCGGAGACGTCAACCGGTGAGGACAACACTACGATCGGTTGCCGCCCTCGCCTGCCACTCACTTCAACGGAGTCGAGCACGCCGGGGACTGTTTCAGCCGGCAGTGCCGTCTCCTTGGAAAGCCACAGGCCGGCGCCAAGCAGGCCAAAAAAGAGGATGGTCCCAATGGTTCCTAGCCCCCAGGCCCACGCCCGCGCTTCAGAGCGCCTAGCGTTCCCCACCCGGTCCGCCGCCCACTGGAGCGCAGCCTTCAGCCCGTGCCCGTTCGAGGACGGTTCAGGGGATTGGGTTTCCCGGGCTTCTTTCCGACTTGGGTATGGCGAGCTCATTGTCCGGGGGCACCCTGCCTGCGAAGAGTCTCTAACAGGGCGTCGATACGCGGATCCTCGGTCGCAAAAGGGTCCTGCAGGTTCACTTCGGTGCCCATGCCTTCCACACGTAGGTTCACCCAGTCTACGCCCAGCCGCCTACCGGCCGCCTCCGCTGCTGCCACAACCTGGCCTCTCAGGTGAGCTCGCGTCGCTGGGGGCAACACTTTCGCCGCTGCAACCTGTTCCTCACTGGTGAGACGAACCATGAGGGAAGCGGCCTCCAGTTTGGGTGCCAGCCCGTCAGTGATGTCGTGGTATGAAAGCAGCAGGCGCGCGACCCTAGGGTCCCCCAGCTCGGCGCCTGTGCGCTCCAAGTAACTGTCCAAGAGTTTCTTCTTGATCGCGAAGTCCAGCTCCTGATCAACTGGTCCCCAGTCACCCGCCACGACAGCGTCCAGTCCCCGCTCCCACAGGTCCACCACGTACTGGTAGAGCGGTGAAAGTTCACTCAAGTCCACTGACCTCAGCGCGCGACTCATGATTTCCCGCTGAATCTCGGTTGCGGTCAGCATCTGGCCGGACACGGTTTCAACGCGTGCTTGCCCGGTCGTGTCGCCGCTGATGTCCCTGATTGCCTTCAAGGGGTCTTTCAACCTCAAGTCCGCAAATCTCATCCCCTGCTCAACAGCGTTCAAGACCAAGTCGGTTGAACCCACTTTGAGCGCGGTTGTCGGTTCAGAAACGTTGGTGTCCCCAACGATCACGTGCAAGCGTCTGAAGGAACCGGAGTCGGAAAGGGGCTCGTCACGGGTGTTGATGATGGGTCTCGCCCGGGTGGTGGCAGAGGAAAGCGCGTCATGCATTTGGTCCGCGCGGGACGAAAAAATGTAGTGGAAGCCCCCATCTTCCCCCTCCTTCACGTCACCAGCCCCCGCAACCACCTGCCGGGTCACGAAAAAAGCGATGAGGGAGTCAGCGACCTCACGGAAATCCCGTCGGCGGCGCAACAAATAGTTTTCGTGGCAGCCAAAAGAGTTCCCCGAAGAGTCAAGGTTGTTCGCGAAAAGGTGCACCCGCCCATTGACCCCACCGGCCTGCAGGGAAGAAGTCGTCCCCCTCGCCAAGTCGGCTAGGATTTCGCTGCCCGCCCGCACTTGGGCCAGCAAGTCCCAAAGGTCGGAAGACTCCGCGGTCGCGTATTCGGGGTGAGCGCCAACATCCAAGTAGAGGCGCCCCCCATTGCGCAGAAACATGTTCGTGGAACCGCCCGCTTTCACGAGTGGCTCAAACAGTTTCTCAGCCGCACTTTCCGCATCTAGGGGTGGCTCGCCGCCTACCGTGGAGGCACAAGTGATGCCGTACTCGGTTTCAACACCGAAGATGCGCTGGTTTGGCGCCAACTATTGGCCACCCTTTTGCACGAAGCCCTGCACGAAAGACTCAGCGTTCGTTTCCAGGACGACGTCGATTTCCTCCAGGATCGCGTCGAGCGGGTTCACCTGAACCTGCCCGCCGACGGCCACCTCGTCGTCCTCATCATCTTCCGACCCGGAGCCACCCATAACCTGTGATCTCACGCGTTCCCCCTTCCCCTCGATGTTACCCGTCTAGCCCGCGCCCACGGCCCCACTTCAGTGCCCTCCCATTTCGAGCCGACCCGACTGGGAGCCACTCAAACTTCCAACGTGTCGGCCAGTGGGCGGCGCAACAGAGAGTCCTCTTCGTCCCTGTCGAACACCAGCGACGTCCACGACGCCGCCACCAAGTCTGACCGACCTGCGACCGCATTCCCGCGAAGCGCGGCCCTCGTGTCGGTCGGCGGATGGTCGGCAGCCCAAGACACCTGTTCTGGGGTGAAAAACCTTTTCACGGCGCCCGCCCGATCCAACGCGCTAACCAAAGACTTATCGGGTCTCAGGTCCCCCCACTGCAGGTCGAAAGCCGCTAGGCGCGGGTCGTCCCACGACACGCCTAAACGTTCACGCATGCGGGAAAGGAGCGCGTGTTTCGCCACCCACTCCACTTCCGCCGCGACCTCGGAAACATCACGAGTCATCCGGGTGAGCACCGAATCCCACAGATCCAACACCTCCCGCTGCTCAGGGGAGGGCACGTACCCGGTCTCATCCAGCGCGTCAGTAACCAAGTCGAGATAACGTTTCTGCAGGTCGAGGGCCGTCCACTCCTCCCCCGACCGCATCCGGATGGCCCGCTTCAGCGTGGGATCTTGGGAAACCTCCTTGACGGCCTCCACGGGATTATCGATGTCGAGACTGTCCCAGGCGAGCCCAGGGTCCTGCTGTAACGCCCAAAACACCAGCTCAGTTGTTCCTAAGCGGAGGAACGTGGAAGCGTCAAACAGGTTGGCGTCTCCTCCGATGACGTGGACGCGACGCCAATCATGGTGCCTGGCATGAGGTTCGTCACGCGTGTTGAATATGGGTCGGTTGAAAGTCGTTTCCAAGCCGATGTCGTTTTCCACATAGTCGGCGCGCTGGGAGATTTGGAAACCCGGTCTCTCACTACGCTGCCCTACCCCCACCCTTCCCGAACCACAGATCACGGGCCGAGTCACCAGGAACGGGATGGAAAAGCGGATCAAATGGTCCAGTTCCACGCCCCTGGGAACCTGGTAGTTCTCGTGAGACCCATAGGAGGCGCCTTTCCCGTCAACATTGTTCTTCACGAACACGAGGGGGTATTCGCCCTCTTCCTCCCTCAACGCCATGACGCGGCGGGCGATCTCGTCTCCCGCCCGATCCCAAAGAACGCCGTCCTTCGCGTTCTTCGTTTCTGGCGAAGAGTATTCGGGGTGAGCGTGGTCCACGTAGAAACGCCCCCCGTTAGGAAGCACGATTGAGGACGGCCGCAACAGGCGCCTTTCCTCTTCACTTGGCCTAGGTAGTCGCTCTTCGCCTCCCGAGGGCGCCAAATGGTAGGGGTCGTCAGTGAGCATCGAGGGGTCCACGCTGCTCCGCTCAAGGCGCATGCCCCGAACATCGTTGAGCGGGTCTTCCCCCCGGTAATCCCAGGCCACTGGGGGCAATCCGCCCCGATAGGTTCTCCCATACGTTTCTACCGCGTCCGTGGACATTCGGATAGCGTCGGCGCCCGGGTCGGCGGGCGAAAAAATCCCGTACTCAGTTTCAGTACCTAAAACCCTCTGGTCCATCTATCTGTTCTCCCCCAAGGAAGGAGCGAGAGGCACAACTGCCGTCACTTCCGCGCCGCGCAGCCCAATGGTGCGAGCCCACTCGTCCGGGCTCGTCGTCGTTGCCAGTTCCACGGATTCGCGCATCTCCTGGGTAACACCGGAGAGCATGTGGTCTGTCGTCACCCCGGGTTCCTCACCGGACAACGTGTCTTTGATAGCGGCCTTCTTCGCGCGTTCAACTGCCCCAGCGATCATTGCCCCCGAAACTAGGTCGGACAAGTAGACGGTCCGGTGAGACCCGTCCACCAAAGTCAAATCAAACAGGGCGGCTGACGGTTCAGTGGAGTAGATGAGGTCGAGGGCCGCCTCCGTCATCGCGGTGACGGCTGCGTCCCGGCCCCCGTAGTGCCCCACCATGGAAGGCGCGATCGGCAGTTTCTCGGTCAAATACTTGCTGAAAATGTCGGCGGCCCCCGCGCGGGTTGGACGCTCAATGCGGATACGCACGTCCAACCTTCCGGGCCGCAGCACCGCGGGGTCAATCATGTCGGGGCGGTTAGAAGCCCCGATGACCACCACGTTATCCAGTTCTTCTAACCCGTCCATTTCCGCTAGCAACTGGGGGACGATCATCGTTTCGACATCAGAGGAGACGCCAGTGCCACGAGTGCGGAACAGTGCCTCCATCTCGTCAAAGAACACGACTACGGGAACGTCGTTGCGGGCGAGGGCGCGGGCCCTGGAAAAGATCGCACGAATGTGCCGCTCAGTTTCGCCCACAAACTTGTTGAGCAGCTCTGGGCCCTTGATGGAGATGAAGTAGGTTTTCTCACCCGGTCTCCTAGAGGACAGGGAGGCGGCCACCGCCTTAGCGATCAGGGTCTTACCGCATCCGGGTGGGCCGTAGAGGAGGATGCCGCGTGGCGGCTTCAAGTCGTAGGACTTGAACAGTTGTGGGTAGGTGAACGGCAGTTCAATCGCGTCGCGAACGTGCTCCAACTGTTCTTCTAGGCCCCCGATGTCGTCGTAGGACACGTCAGGCACTTCCGGCGTTAGCAGGTCCTCAACGTCCGCGCGCATGACCTTCTCAAACGCGTACCCCTGACGCAGGTCGACCAGCACGTTGTCGCCAGCCCTCAGACTGCCGTGCCTCAAGGAGCCCGCAAGCGTGACGACGTGGTCTTGGCCGGCGTTGGTGGTGACGAGGGCGCGGTCCGGCCCGATGGTCTCCAGCACGGAGGCAAGCCCACCGTCCCTAGGGAAACCGAGTTCGGCTACAACCACGTTGTTCTCATCCAGCCTGACGAGGGCGCCCGGGCTGATGGCCCCGAAGTCGAAGTCGGGCGCTACAGCCAGCCTCATCCTGCGAGTGCCGATCAGTACCTCCGCTTCTAGGAGGTCTTCGAACCCTTGCGTGTAGAGAGCGACTTGGGCTGGTGGCCGGTGCAGTAGGTCAACTTCGGCTTGCAGTTCAGTGATCTGTTGGCGGGCGCGGATCAGGGCGTGGGTCAGGTTCGCGTTCTTCTCCTCCAAGCCCTCCACTTTCAGCGCCAGTCCCGCCTCAGTCCCTTGGTTGCTCAACTCAGCGTCCCTCCTCTAAGAGTGTTTCGTTGTCACCGCGCAGGTTTTCGGCTTGATCTGGGCTGTCCGCGGGTTCTTCGTGAATCCAGGTGCGCACTTTTCCTTCCAGGTCGCGGCGCCTGCGTCGCATGCGTTTCGGGTTGGGGACGTGTTCGCCGAGCTCCTTTTCTCCCCAGTGCTCGACATCGTCCCACTGCCCGCCTTTACCTGCCGCGGCTGGGGCCGGCCTCGTTTTAGTCACGTGCACTGCGCCTGCTTTCGCGACCTTGCGGGCGACGCTCAGGAACCCCGTGTGACCCACCATGCGGTGATCGGGCCGAACCGCGAGTCCTTCCACGTGCCACTTGCGGTTCATGGTTTCGAAAGACTCAGTTTCTGAAAACCTCTTCGTCTCTCGCACTGCCTCCACAAACCTCGACATTTGGGGGACGGTGGCGACGTAAACGGTGAAGACGCCCCCTGGGCGCAGCACGCGCGCAACTTCCTCCACGTATTCCCAAGGGTCCAGCAGGTCCAGAACGACGCGGTCGTAGCTGTCGTCCCTCGCTTCAGCGAGCGCGTCCTTAAGTTCAGCGACCTGCAGAAACCAGTTTTCTGGTTCCGCCTCGTGCCAGAGGGCGACGTTGGCCCGCGCGATCGCCGCGAAGTCCTCTCGTCTTTCCACGGAGTGGAGGGTTCCTGTAGCGCCAACCGCGTCCAGCAGGTGAAGGGACAGCGCGCCTGATCCGACACCCGCTTCCAACACGGTGGCTCCGGGGAAAATGTCGCCAGAGGACATGATTGAGGCCGCGTCCTTCGGGTAGATGATGGCGGCTCCCCTCGGCATGGAGAGAACATAGTCGAGGAGTCGTGGGCGCATCACTTGAAAAGTGCGGCCTTCAGCCACCTCGACGACCTGCCCGTCGGGGCCGCCTAGGACCGTGTCGTGGTCTAGGATCCCCCGGCTGGTTTGGAACCTGCCTCCGGCAACCAGGGTGATGGTGTGTAGGCGCCCCTTGGGGTCGGTGATCTGCACGCGGTCCCCCGGCGCTAGGGGCCCGCGACGCCGGCCCCCGCGGGGTTTCGCCCCACCCACCGGGTGGTCCGCCGGCTGTGGTTTTTGGAAACTCAAGTTGGTCTTGGCTCCTCGTTGGACTTAGGTTGCTGAACCCACAGCTTAGGCTGTCCACCGCTGTCCCCACCCACGCTGTGAGCTCCCAAACAACGGTGAGCCCCGTAATACACTGGGCGCATGGCCAGACCCTTTGCTCTGTCACCCTCTCGGGCACGTGAGTACTTGCAGTGTCCCCTGAAGTTTCGCCTGTCGGTGGTTGACAAGATCCCCCAGCCCACTACGGAAGCACAAATCAAGGGGACCGTGGTGCACGAGGCACTTGAACAGCTCTTTTCTCTCCCCAACGAAAGTCGCAGCGCTGAGGCTGCGAAGGGGCTGCTGCCTGCCGCTTGGGACAAGGTCCTCCAAAAGGAGGTTGGGGCCGCTGACGCCTTCCCCACCCCGGAGAGCTTGGATAGGGCGAAGAGGGACGCTGAGGCGCTGGTGGACAACTATTTCCTGCTTGAAGTACCCAACAACTTGGACCCGGCGAGGCGCGAGGACTTCTTGGAGGTCCGGCTTCCTTCAGGGTTGGCGCTGCGGGGGGTGGCGGACCGCGTCGATGAGGCCCCCGATGGTGCTTTACGGGTCGTGGACTATAAGACGGGGAAGGCCCCCTCCCCCAGGTTCATGGATGAGGCACTGTTCCAAATGCGTTTCTACGCTTTGATGCTCAGAGAGTCTTGGCGTCTTCCCCGCCGCCTCCAACTCCTCTACCTGCGCAGTGTCGACGTTCTCACCTTGGACCCCAGTGTCGAAGATATTGACCGGTTTGAGGATTTCGTGCTCGACTTGTGGCTACGAATTGAGAGGGACGCGCGGTCTGGACAGTTCTCACCCCAAAAGTCGCCACTGTGCGGCTGGTGCGCCTACCAAGAGTTCTGTCCCGCATTCGGTGGCAGCGCGCCACCGGTCCCAGAGCAAGGCATCTCTCACCTACTTAGTGCCAGGGAAACGACGCCTCAAGACTGACTTCGGTGCAAGATAGGAGCCTAGTGCCGCTAGGCTGGACCCAACTTAGTTTACGAGGAGAAGAACCTTGAGCATGAACGGCAACTACCCCGACGGGTACTCGGCTTTCCCCCAAACCCAGGTGTCTCAAGCCCAAGCGGCTCGGCAGGCGCTGCAAGCGAAACTGCAATCCAACTCGACAATCGTCCTCGTCCTAGGCATCCTATCGATCTTCGTGACCGGCATATTCACTTCGATTGTTGCGTGGGTTTGGGGCGGGCGAATCGAAGAAGAAGCCCAGTTGAACGGGATCCCCCCAGAGATCGTCTCCAACGCGAAGATAGGGAAGATCATCGGGATGATCATCACCATCCTGTATGCGGTCGTCCTAGTGGCGGGGCTAGTGATCTTCCTTGGGCTGGGTTTCAGCGCCTCCAACTAGATCCACCTTGTCGCCTGCCGCGATGCGGGCGAGCAACTCCAGTGTCAAGTCGCTTGCGGAGTTGACTCTGGACATCTCGGGGTTCGGTGGCATCGGAACAGGTCCGGGGATCCCGATGACCGCAGCCCCAGAGCGCAAACCGGACTGGATGCCTGCGGGCGAGTCCTCAATGACCACTGCCCCACCAATGTCCACACCCAACAACTCGGCGGCCCGCAGGTACGGTTCGGGGTGCGGCTTCATGTTCGTGACATCCGAGCCACTGACAACAGCCTGCAAAGCGCCCTCATCAAGTTTGCTGACAACGCTCTGAGCGACGGGACGCAGGGACGAAGTCACTAAAGCCGCGGGGATCCCCTCATCGTTCAGTGTCGCCAGCAACTGTTCCACTCCCGGCAGCCACCTCATCTCCTCGGCCGCGACCCTCTCCATCACGTAGGAGGCCAAGTACCCCATGACATCCCCGGGAGCGCGATCGGAACCCGTGATGTCGATCAGCTTTTGCGCCGTGTGAGCGAGGGGCTCACCCACCGTCTGCTCAGCGTCCTCCGCGCTCCAAGTTGCGCCATGGGCGATAGCGTAAGAAACCTCAGCGTCGAACCAGAGGGGCTCCGTGTCAACGAAGGTCCCATCCATGTCGAAAAGGACCGCCTGCGGCCCCCTAACTTCTGTCTCACCTTCACGTGTCACTTAGGTCTCCAACCACTTCACAAAAACTCTGACTCCGCCTTCAGTGCCGGCAGCCGCGCCTGCTGCTCCCGCAAGACGGGGTGCCTCAACCGCTGCGGGCGGGAGGCGCCCGAAACGTTACCATCAGCCACGCCAGTCTTGGGCCTAAGCTGGCCCCATGGAAACTCGGAGGCTTGGAAGACGAGGACTAGGACTATCTGCTTTAGGGCTGGGCACACTCACGTGGGGGCACGACACAGATGATCAAGAGGCGTCACTCCTCTTAACCACCTACCTTGACGCTGGTGGCACGACACTGGATGTTCCCTCCGACTGGGGGTCATCCCTTTTCGCTGGGAGAGTCGAAGCAGTGGGAAGGGTCCTAAGTGAAGGATTCTCCCACCAAGGGATGACCATAATCTTCCACTCCGGGAACCTGCCCGACCCCGGTTTGACGGGCTCGTTGGCGCCGCGCCGACTGGGTCCACTCACCTCGAAGAAGAACCTTCTGGCGTCCCTAGACGCGGGACTCGCCGACCTGGGGGTAGGAAACGTAGACCTCTGGGTCATCCACGGCCCCCACCAGGGGATCGAAGTGAGCGAGATCGTGGAGACCGCCGAGTTCGCGTTAGCCTCGGGCCGCGCAACCTACGTGGGTTTGAGTGGGTTGGATGAGTGGGATCTTGGCGCTGCCACCCACATTCCGATGGGGGCGGGCCCAAACAGGTTCGCTGCTCTTGCAGCCCCCTATTCTTTGCTTCGCGCCCGACCAGCGAAAGCGATGCTCCCCCACGCGATCGACCAGGGTTTAGGGTTCGTGGCTCTCTCCCCTTTGGCGCAGGGTGTGCTCACCGCGAAATACCGTCACTCCACCCCACCTGACTCTAGGGCTGCCTCCGCTCACTTAGCGAAACTCATGGAAGGGTACTTCGGTTCCCGCAGTTCGCGGGTGGTGGAGGCAATCGCGCGCACCGGCGAAGAACTAGACATTTCGGCCTCTGAGGTGGCGTTAGCGTGGGTTCTCGCCCAAGCGGGCGTAACGAACGCGGTCGTTGGGCCCCGCACGGCGCGCCAACTGGAGGCTCTCTTGGATGCGCCTTCCCTACGTTTGCAGCGGGAACTTCGGGACGTGCTCTCCGAAGTGGCTATCCCTTAGACTCCCCCTCTTGGGGCCGCCCCGCTTTGGCGCGCACCCACAAAACGCCTGAGCCACCGGTTTGCCTCGTGGACGGGACCCACAAAGTTTCCCTTCTCGCAGGCGACTCCGGCCCCCTCCCGTTCTGAGCCTTAATCGGTTTCGTCCTCACTGGTTTCGTCTTCGGCAGCGTCGGCGAAGAGATCTTCGAGGGCTTCCTCATCAATGTCATACCCGTCTTCGTCGTCCGCATCGTCATCATCATCGTCGTCGGTGTCTTCGTCTTCGTCCTCGTCGAAGTCACCCACCAACTCCAAGGGCACTTCCACACCACAGCACGTGAAAAGGGCGTCATCGTAGGTGAAGAACGCATCCTGCACCCGCGCCTCAGCGTCCTCGAAGACCGCGTCCGACACCACGTCGGAGTTGCGTGCGGTCTCCAGATGGTGCTCCAAGGCTGCGATCAGAGCTTTCAAGGCGACTCTGGGGTCGTTGGTCATGTTCGCTTCTCCACTCGTTTCTCGATCTGCACTTTTTGGTTTCGGCCGGCGTCTGCCCGCCCCTAGGGGAGCCCCAGTTGAGAGCGGATGACTGACAACATCAGGTCCGCGCCCTTAATCTCAGCGGTCTCCTCAGACCCAACTATGGTGGTGGCGCCTGACTCGTCAACAAGTTGGGACACCCCTTTGCTTGGGCCGAGAGGCAACACCACCCACTCCTTCGTCGGATGATAGATCGCATGAGGGTCCTCACCCGCGATTTGGGCGGCAATATTTGCGACCGTGACGCGGGCCTGTGAGCGCGCGGCGTCCGCCCGCTTCGACTCCACGATGTCGGTAATGTCGCCAACAGCGTAGGCGTTGGCGTGACCGGCGACCTGCATGGTGGGAAGCACGCGTATGGTTCCGTCGTCAGCCAAGGCACTCTCATAGTCCGTGTCCAGCAGGTAGCCGGTGACCGGGTGCGCCCCATAGCATTGGAACCAAATGTCCCCCGTGACGGGGACACCCAAGGTTGTTTCAACCTCGAAGCGGCCGAGCTCTCCGGGCGCTGTTGGCGGCAGGTACGCTAGCGTCCCCCCAGTGGTTAGCTTTATGCCAAGGTCGCGTGCTTGATCCGCGACCAATGCCCGGAACTGGTCGGTGTAACCGGGGGAAGGGAGGATGCGGTCCTCCTTCTCCACCACCTCAATGTCAATATGCGGGTGGGCCGCTTTCAACTCGCCGGCCAACTCGAGGCCAACAGTCCCCCCACCCACTAAAACCGCCTTGTCGGCGCCCTTCAAACTTTCACGCAAACCCTCCAGCCTCGACTGGGCGACCGTAGCGCTCGCGGACACGTTCTTAGCTGGGAAAGGGTAGGTGGAGCCCGTCGCAAAAACCAGGTAGTCGGCCTCTAAGGGTTCGCGGCCGTAGATGTGGACGCGGTTGCCTTCAACGCGCGCCACAGTCCCCTGCACGACGCGGCCACGCTTCAAAAGGTAAGAGTAAGGCATGAATATTGACTGGCCCCACACTGGGTCCACCGCGGCCCTCAGGGCGGCAGCGTGGTGCACGAACTGGTCGTTGCGTTCAACTAGGGTCACGTCAGCGACGGCATCCAAACCTTTCGCCACGGTGATCCCCCCGTAGCCCCCGCCGATGACAATCACACTAGCCACTTGAACCCCCAAAAACGGTTGTGGGCGACCGCCACCCACGTCCACCACCTCAGCCTAGGCCACGGCGCGAAGCCACGGCTTGGGCTTCGGGCATTCGACCTGCAACAGCAAGAAAAGATTCTAGGGGATCTCGGGCGTTACCCTTCGATAGAAGCTCCCGCGTCAAAGTGTCGCCCTTCACCGCGATCACATCAAAGTCGTCCCCATCGTTCATGAACCACTGTTCAAGTTCCGCGACCATCGCTTCGGCCCACATGTAGGAATAGTAGGTGGAGTCGTATCCGCCCGCGAAAGCGTGAGCAAAATATGGGGTGCGGTACCTCGGCCACACCAACGGGTGGTCGGCGCCGTGAGAAGAGAGGGTTTCCGCCTCGAACAATTCGACCTCTTCAGGACGAGAGGGCCTGGGCCCTTCCCGATGCCAAGCTTGGTCTATGAGGGCGGCCTGCACGTATTCGAGGGTCATGAACGCCTGCCCGAACTGTTTCGCTTCCCGCAGTTTCTGCGCCACCTCCCCCGCTAAGGGCTCCCCGGTTTCGTGGTGGCGAGCAAAGTTCGCTAAAACTTTCGGGTGGTAAGCCCACATTTCATTCAGCTGACTGGGAAGCTCAACGAAGTCCCGCGCAACGTCAGTCCCCGCAGTGGAGTTGTAGAACGTGTTGGAGAGCAGCCCGTGGAGGGCATGTCCGAACTCGTGGAAACAGGTTTCCACCTGGTCCCAATTCAAAAGGGCCTCTCCACCATCCGGCTGTTTCCGGAAGTTCGCATTGTTCGTGATGATCGGGGCCGTCCCAGCGAGGCCGCAGGCCGGCTGAACCTCAGCCATCCACGCGCCACCACTCTTGCCGTCGCGAGCGTAATAGTCGGCCATGAACAGCCCTATGGGCCGCCCATCCCTACCATTCACCTGCCAGGTGACCACTTCATCCGCCCAACCCCTAATGTCCGGTCGGGGCGTGAAGGTCAGCCCGTAAATCTGGTTCGCCGCGTAGAAAACCCCGTCCTCCACGACCTGGCTGAGAGGAAAGTAGGCTGAAAGCTCCTCAGAGTCCACGCCCAACAAGGCTGACCTGGCCTGCTCCTCATAGAACAGCCAGTCTTCGGGCCCAAACTCCGTCCCCTCCTCGGCCGCCTGGGTGACGTAGGTTTGCGCTTCAAAGTCGAGTCGTTCCTTCGCCTTTTGGGCTACGCCTTCGAGCATTTGGGTGGCCGCTTCGGGGCTGGGCGCCGTCTCTTCCTCTATCGTCAGTGAAGCGTGGTTGGGGTAGCCCAACAGGTGGGCGCGCCGGGCCCTCACGTCCGCCAACTCGATTATCGCTTCTCTCGTGTCAAGGCCTTCCTCCCCGGTGAAGCCACGGCTCACCGAGTCGCGTAGCACGGCTGCGCGGGTGGCTCGCTTCTTGAGAGAAGCGATCAGAGGTGGCTGCGTGTAGTTGGCGACACCCAACCACCAGGACACGCCCCGCTTAGCACCCTCCTCTTTCGCGGTGCGCAACTGTTGTTCCGTGAGGCCCTCTAAGGCGGGGAGGTCGTCCCCCGCGGTGCCAGTCGTCTGCAACTGTTTCGTGATTGACCTGTCTATGGCCGCGTCAAGTTCGGCTTCCCTACGGTTGAGGTCCCTCAGCTCCGCTCGGCCGTCCTCGTCCAGATCTATCCCACTCAACCGGAAACCCAGAAGAGTTTCGCGTACCAGCCAGGCGCTTTCCTCATCCAAGTCGGGGATCTTAGACAGGGCCACGTAGCGACGGTACAGACGATCGTTCAACCAGAACTTGTCTTCGTGAGCGGCGAGTTGGGGGGCCAACTCTTCCTGCAGGTCCTCCCACTGCTCGCCACCAACGGAGGAGGAAAGCGTGTAGAAAACGCTGCTGGCCCTCTCCAACTCCCCATCCCCAAGGTCAATGGGGACAAGAGTGTTCGCGACAGTTGGCTCTTCCGGGTTGGAAGCCACGTCCTCCCACAGTTCCGCTTCGCGGACCATGCCCCGCTTCAGGGCGTCCCGCACCTCTTTGACATCAACGTTTTCGAAGTCTGGGACACCGTATGGGAGGGGCGAGGGCGCTTCATAGGGTCTCACTTCCCAGCCAACACCTCTCCGATTGCTGGTTCCCGAAAATCTGGGCCCTTCAGAATCTTCCCGTCCTCCCGACGCCGCACGCTGCCATCAGGCATCAGCTTGGACAGGTTCGAAGAGTCAACTTCAGCCAACACCTTGTCCAAGTTGATCCCCGTTTCCAATGCCATCCCATAAATCACGTAGGTCAAGTCAGCGAGCGCGTCAGCCGCCTCAACGATGTCGCGGTTCCCCTCATCAGGCAGGTCATCGAACAGTTCCTGTAGGAGGTCCCCTGCCGTGGGGCCGTAGACGGCCTCCACCAGCTCCACCATCTCCTCCTTGATCAGCGCCATTCTCATTGCTAGGCGGTCAATGTCGAGAGTTGGGGGCAGCTCTTCTTCGACGCGGTTCGGCATGCCGTAGACCCGGTGGAACTCTGAAACCAGCTCTTGAGGCTGCGCACCAATCAAGGCTTTAGCGGACGGCTTCGCAGGACGGCGTTTCTCCAACCCGCCCTCGCTCAGCCAGTCCGAACGCAAGATGGCGGACTGCCAGTGCCTCGTGAGCACCCCGGGACTGTCTTCCCTCCGGATGGTCCCCTCCGGCTGAAAACCGGCTTTTCGGGCGACACGCTGGGAGCCGAGGTTCCCCACCTGCGTGAGGTGCACGACGCGGTTCGCGCCCAAAACGTCGAAAGCGTACGAGAGGGCTAAAACAGTCGCCTCCGTAGCGACACCACGCCCCCAATACTCTTTCGCAACCCAAAAACCCACATCCCAATTGTTGGCGCCAATATTGCGCAGCGCGATAGCACCGACGAGGGGCCCCACATTCCCATCGTCGTCAACCAAGTGGATCCCCCAAGTGGGGTTCCCCCTCTTCCACTCATTGGATGCGAACCGAGTGGTGTAATCGCGGGCCTGCTCAGGCGTGTAACCATCACGAGCGTAAGGGAACGGGGCCGCCACCTCAGGGTCCTGAAGCGCCGCGAACACCTGTGCCGTGTCCGCCTCACTGATCGGGGTGAGCATCAATCCCTCCCCTGTTACCGTCGTTTCCGCACCGAAACGGGTGGAGCCCGCCGGCTGTGTTTTCTGGCTACTCATCGGTGCTGCGTTCCTCACCCGCATAAAAGCGTTGGGCTGACTCAAGGGACCTCTCGAACTGTTCCACGTTGTAAGACCCAGAGATGCGCAGCCCATCGTTGACTGTAACGATTGGGACCTCATCGAACCCGAGGTGAGCGCCCAACTCGAACTGGGAGAGAACCTCTTGGGCTAAACCCTCATCTTCAACTGCCCCAAGCCCCTGCGCGCCAGGAATGCCATAATCTTGGCCCACCGCAATCACCACTTCGGGGTTAGTGATGTCGGCTCCCACCTCGAAAGCAGTTCGCAGCAGGCCCTCAGCGACACGCAGTTCGAGTGTGTCCGCCCCAACTGTTTTTCCGCTCCCCTCATCCAGTTCACGGGCAAACGCGATCAGCATCTGAGCCGGGAGCGTCCCCATCCACTGCGGGGACCCAGAGCTCTCCTCAGCGCGGGCCGCCACCTCACCGCGAGCATCCAAGTTCAAGGCGATCCCCTCGCTTGCGGCTTCTTCCAACAGCCTTTCGCGTTTCTTCGCGTCGAGGGTCGTGTTTTGAGTGAAGAAGGGGCGCACGTTGACGGTGATGCTCCCACCACCTTCCAGTTTCGCGGCGGCTTTGCGTAGCCCGTTCAAAGCGAGGTAGGACTGTGGGTCTCCTAAGTCGAGCCACAGGTCACAAAACAGTTTCGTTGGATCCGTCGGTTCAGCCATGTGCACAGCCTAAACGGGCCCGCCCCATCCGCCAATTGTTCTGGCCGCAAATCGTTCTGGTGAGGCACCACACGGAACGTGAAGCCCATGTTGAATGGCGACTGGTGCCCATGTCGTGGTAGCTTAGTGATCGCTTCGGATGAAGCGCGGGTGGCGGAATAGGTAGACGCGCTAGCTTGAGGTGCTAGTCCTCGCTTAAGAGGGTGGGGGTTCAAGTC
>CAYFUO010000029.1:0-13771 GCA_964346255.1 uncultured Actinomyces sp.
GGTTAGGCCGCGCCTTCCGCCCTGGCCCGCATGCGTTCGCGCCCCTTCAACACCAGTTCCACGGGCGGGTAGATCTGGCGCAGGATCAAGGCGACGACCACTACCAGCCCCATCGCTGAGATCAGCCCGATCAAGCCGGACGCCGTGAAAGCGTAGACAATGTAGCCCACTAGAGCCCCGCCCGCGCCCAGGAAAGCGTAGGGAAGTTGGGTGGCGACGTGTGCGGGCACCGGGCAACCCGCACCGGTGGAAGACAAGATGGTCGTGTCAGAGATCGGTGAACAGTGGTCTCCCCACACGGCTCCCGCTAGCACCGCGCCGAACGCGGCCATCAAAAACTCGGTGCCCCCGGGGACAGCGATCATCATGTCTCCCGCCAAAGGCAGGAGGATCCCGAAGGACCCCCACGAGGTTCCTGTTGCGAACGCCATCGCCGAAGCGATCAGGAACAGGACTGGGACCAGCCAGATCGGGGGGATCGACATGGCTTGCACGAGGGAGGCCAGGTAGGTTCCTGTCCCCAACTCGCCAATCATTTCCGCCAGCGTCCACGCGAACAGCAAGATGAGCACCGCCGGCCACATCGACTTCGCTCCCGTTAGGCCGCCGCGCACTAGGGCACCGGACGTGAACTTGGGGTCGTCCTTCGTGTAGTGGCGGGCGTAGTAGAACGCGACGATCAGCGCTGCCACGCCACCTATGAACAGGGACACCGCAACGTCGGAGTCGGCGAGCGCTGAAGTGACGCCCCAGCTTCCCGCCTCTAAACCGCCACTCACGTACATGCCGACCACGACGCCAACGACGAGTGTGAGGAACGGGGTGATGAGGGCCCTGCGAGCGCCGGGCTCATGGGTGGGGACGTCTTCCTTCAGTTCACCGAACGCCTCTTCGCCCTCGGCGAGGAGACCTTTACCTTCGGCGGCTCGCATGTCGGCTTTCCGCATGGGTCCGAAGTCGATTTCCAGCAAGACCACCATCCACAGGAGGATGATGGCTCCTATCGCGTAATAGTTCATGGCGGCCGCGTGTAGGAACGATTCGACTTGAGTCATCGTAAGCCCAGCGGCCAGTGTTATCGGCGCCATGATGCCCATGATGGTCGCCCCCCAGGATGAGAACGGCATGAGGACCACGACGGGCGCGGATGAAGAGTCGATCAGGTAGGCGAGTTTCGCTCGGGACACCTTGTACTTGTCGGTGATTGGGCGCGCCACTTGGCCGACGGCGAGCGCGTTGAAGTAGTCGTCAATGAAAATGAGCATCCCAAGACCCGCAGCCAACGCTTGGGCGCCTCTACGGCTTTTTATGTGTTTCGCCGCCCACCCGGTGAAAGCGTATGCGCCGCCGCTCATCATGATCGTTGAGGTGAGGATCCCCAGCATGAACAGGAATGCGACGATCAGGATCGTGTACCAGTTGAGTCCACCATCTTCCCAAACCAAGGCAAGCAGTGCCTTACCCATGTATCGAAGGGAGGAAAGGGGGTTGAAGTTGCCTAAGAGAAGCCCCGCGGCGATGATGCCCGCACCGAGGGACAGCACGACTTTGCGGGTGAGCAGGACAAGGAGAATCGCCACCAGTGGGGGCAGCAGGGACAGCCACAAGTGCGCTTCAAGCATCATAACTCCGGGATTAGGCGCCAATACTCACTCGTAATCGTCCAGTGACTGACGAAGACGCGCAGTCCCGTCCGCTTAGTGGAACGTTTCGAGGATTTTCCTCTAAAGTTCTTTGCTCTCGCGGTGGAGCATGCGCCGACTCGGGAAGGGCGTGGTGCTAAGCGGGCTGTTGCTCTGTGCTCGTTCCTCGTCGCGGCGCAAAGCCGTGTTGACCTGCGGCAACCCTTGACTTATCACGTCCGGTTCGTCGGGGTGACGCAAGCGCGCCTGCGACCGACCGGCGGTGTCCTTTGGCTTGAAGGAGTCCCCGAAGATGTTCACGATCCCATTCAGGTACGCTGCTGTCGTTTCCGCCGCGGGCACCAACTCATCGCGGGACCGCCGGTAAACGCTGCGGGACTTCTTGAACGGGTCGATCACGTCCAACTCTTCGTCCCCCAGTGGCGGGACCCTCCCCCGCATTGACGCTACTGCCCGCACGGAAGCACACAGAGGATTCGGATGGTCTTTCGCCCACCGACGCACAGTGTCCGGCGTCACGAAGGTTGCAAGATAAGCGAACTCTCGTAGCGTGAAAGTCTTGCGGAAAGCGGGAGGATCCATGCGGACCAGAAGTTTCCGGTGTCCCCTAGACAGGCCGAGGACGAGGTCGGAGCCCTCTACCATCTCAGCTGTGACCCTTTTGGCGCTGTGTTCCTCTAAGCCCACCAGCCCTAGGTCTTGGGCGATCCGCAGCTGCTCGGCAGGCATGGGAGCTCCCTCTGGAGCCCTCAACCCAGCGCTTTCAACGTGGAACCTGTCTGGGGGTAGCAGGGACACGAGGAGCGCCTCCGCTAGTGGAGAGCGCGCGACGTTGCCCGTGCAGACAGTGAGGATGTTGAACACTTCGTACTAGCGTCTCCCAGAGTCGATGATCGTGGAAGCTCCATCCCCCGGCTCCCCGTTAGCGGGAGACTTCCAAATGCCTCGCCTCGTCACCGGTTTGAAATCTTCCACGTGACCTTCGTGGCTGGAACCGTAAGTGTAGTAGGACGCGTGGTAGTAAGAGTCCGGGCCCTTCTCCGGAACCTTCGTGAGGACAACCCCCAGCATGCGGGCGTCAATGTGGTCTAAGTCCTCCACTGCCGCGGCGAGAACTTCCCTGCGGGTCGTGCCTGCAGCGGCGATCATGAGCGCCCCACCAACGTGCTTGGACACCACGGCAGCGTCCGTGACCGTTAGGACGGGTGGCGTGTCGACGATGACGTAGTCGAAGCCGTCTTGGAGGATTTCTAGCATTTCCGCCATCTGGATGGATCCGAGCAGCTCACTTGGGTTCGGGGGCTTATGGCCAGAGGGAAGCAGGACCAGCTGTCCGTCCCCCCACGGTTGCAGGACATCCTCCAACCGGGCCCGGCCAATGATCACGTCAGTGAGACCCACTCCGCCCTCAATGCCGAACAGTTCAGCCACCCGAGGCTTACGTAAGTCTCCGTCAACTAGGCAGACAGTAGAACCCGCCTCAGAAAGGGTGATCGCCAAGTTCGCGGCGGTAGTCGATTTCCCCTCGCCTGGCCCTGACGACGTGATGGCGAAGCTGTGAGGGTTGCCCTCCACCTTCAAGAACTGGAGGTTCGTGCGCAAACTACGAAACGCTTCCGCCCTAGGGCTCAAGGGGTCGTCTTGAACGATCAGTGGCCGGATCTTGACCTCGGGGTCAAAGGAGGTCTGGCCCAGTATCGGGGCGTTCGTAACAGCGGCAACGTCACGGCGCGAACGGATGCGCGTGTCGAACACGTCGCGCAGCACGGCGATGCCGAACCCTAGAGCCAAACCCAGGAGGAGGCCCAAAGCCATGTTCCGCGACACGTTAGGGGACAGTGGAGCGCCCGGCACCTGCGCGGGCTCGACAGTGTCTATTTGAACTCGGGTGGGTGAACCTTCAGTGGGTTTCTCAAGCTGGTTCGCAACCACTTCGGCGAATACCCTGCCCGTCACGTTCGCAACCTCAGCTGCTACCACCGGGTCGGCGTCGTTGGCGGAAATGTCGATGAGGACCGTGTTGTTGGGTGAGGTCGCCGAAAGCTTCGTCTTGATTTGAGAGGGGGTGAAACGCCCGCCCATCTCCTCAGAGACCTTCTCCGTCACAATGGACGTAGTGACCACATCCACATACGAGTCGATGGCTTGGCGGGCGTAACCCGAACCCTGCGTCATCTCACCGAGCGTCCCGTCCCCCGTGCGAACCGACACGTAGACTTCCGTGGTCGACCGGTATTCGGGGGTCCTGGTTAGGGTGTAACCTGCGACAACGGCCATGACGGCGAGGGTGACGGCAACTATCATCGCCCAGCTTTTACGAACGATGTGCCAATAGTCGTGCAGTTCCAATGGCCCCCCTCGAGACACTCATAATCTGGTATTGAACACTACCAGATGAGCGCTCTAGGGGGCGGTTGAGAAGGCCGTTTTCGAGGGCGCCTACTCTTCAAACGCTCCCTTAACCTTGTCTTTCACCTTCTTGGCTGCGGCCTTCACGTCTTCAGCCGCCTCCTCAAATCCTTCTTTAACGTCGTCGCCAAACTGGTCGACCTTCGCCTTAATCTGGTCCCCAACACCCTCAGCTTTCAACTGGTCGTCATCGGTTAGGTCCCCTACCGCCTCTTTCGCTTGACCCTTCACGTCTTCTGCAATGTTGTCCAAGTTATCCATGCTGATCAGTGCCTTTCTGTGCGCGTCTCGACGCACTGGTTGAGACCGGCCGGTCGCCCGATCCAATCTATAGTAGCGCGGATCACGTTTTCCGGGCAGAGCGGCGTAGTTCGCTGCCTCGTCGACCCCGTTGAGGGTGAGACGTTGAGCGTGAGGACGTCATGACCGGACGGGAGACCTGCGGTTCAAACCTCCACGGACACAGCCCCAAACGTGGCTCGGCGGTCGTCAGGCCCCTAAGTCGGTTGAGTTCGTTTCGTTGATCGAGCGGGGGCGAACCTGACTGGCGTGAGCAGAAGTGTCGGTGACGATGCCGCGGATGACGTGGGCGGGCAGCTTGGGTTCACGGTTCTCGTCGCAAAGCCCGTTGCACTCTTGAGCGGTGTCCGTCAGCTGCGTGTAGCAGACCCCAGACAGGTAGGGGGATTCATACAGGGCGGAGAACAGGTCCCTCAGGGCCCTTTCAAACTCTTCAGTGGACCGCACCACACCGTAGCCCCAAGCGTCGCCTGGTTCCAGTTCGTCGTCGTTCCCTTTAGCGAGGGCGATGCCCCCAAACTCAGAGACCATGATCGGAGCGCCGTCTTCGGCCTCGCCCTCCAACAGGATCTGCCTGCCCTGAGGTCCGACACCGTAAATTGTCTCCGCAATCGCTTCGGCGGTGGCGTAGGGGGCGAACAGTTCCTCGTAGGTTGCACCGTAGTCGTGCACCGTGACAACATCCGTGTCGATATGTTCCCACCCGTCGTTAGAGATCACGGGGCGGGAAGGGTCGATCGCCCTCGTCAAGTTCACCACCGAACGCATGAACGCACGCTGATCTTCCCGGGTCGCCACGGATGCTAAACCCCAACTCTCGTTGAACGGAACCCAGACAACCACGCATGGGTGGGAAGAGTCGCGCATGACGATTTGAGCCCACTCTGTGGTGGTACGGATCATGGCGGTCGCATCGAACGTGTAGGCCGACGCGGACTCCCCCCACACCATGACGCCCAAATAGTCCGCCTACGTCAAGTACCTGGGGTCGGCGGACCGCTCATGCACTCTGACCATGTTGAAACCAAGCTCAACTGCTAGTCGCAGGTCTTTTTCGAGGGCCTTGTGGCTGGGCGGAGTGAAGTAGGACTGCGCCCAACACCCTTGGTCTAAGACGCCGCGCTGGTACATTGGGACCCCGTTCACCTGCAGGTATCCCCCTGACACGGTGACGCTGCGGATCCCCAGGTAGGAGAGCACGTCGTCCCTGCCGTCGCCACTCACTAGTGAGATCTTCGCGTCAACCAGATTGGGGACCTCCGGGCTCCACAACACTTTGTTCCACTCGTGGGGGTTCGTCAACTCTGGGATCGTGAGTGTCACCGACGTGGCCTCCGCCAGCACTGATGTCTCTTGGCGGGCGAGCAGGCGCCCAGCGAGGGAGAGCTCGACCTCCAACTTCACTCGGCCGCCTGCTTTAGGGCTGAAAGCTTCACCGTCTAGGTTCAGGGAGAGGGTGGCCGTGCCTGCTTCCACATCCGTCGCCCACCGTAAAGACCGCACGGACGTTCTTGGGACGCGTTCCATCCACACGTCCCGCCAAATGCCCGTCGACTGCTCGTACCAGATTCCCTCCGGGGGGTTCCGCCAATCCTGTTTGCCTCGAGGTTTCGACAGGTCACGTGGGTCGTCTTCAACTCGAACCACAATGTCGAACCCGGACAACACGTCCTCAGCGAAGACGTCGACCGAGAAGGGACTGTAACCGCCCTCGTGCGTCAAACGCAGATCACCGTTGATCCACACGTCCGCCCGATAGTCGACCGCCTCAAAGTTGATGCGCAAAATGGGTGCGACGCCGGCCTCCCAAACCTCTTGGGTGGTGACCCGCTTGCGGTACCAGTAAACGTCGCAGTCACCGGCGCTCACCCCAGATGATTCACTTCCTATTGGGAAGGGCACCTGAACCGTTTGCGTGAACGGGTGGTCCCCGGAAAACCACCGCTCCCGCACTCCTACGTCGTCCGGGTCCGCCGCTAGTTCCCATGGCCCGTTGAGGGTCGCCCAGTGCCTACGGCAGAGCATGGGGCGTGGGTAGCCCGCAACCAACATCGCTAATGGTGTCTCATCGCTGAAGTCCATGTCCCCATCCTGCCCACGAAACCCCCACGTTTTGCATACGTAGCAAAAGTGTGGGGAACTACATCATAATAGCGAGGAGCCATGCCGCGGAGACCGGGGCCCCGAAAATTTGGCGTAGCCTTTCCGTGGGCGTGGGGGCAGCCCCAGGCCATTTCTTCGTTTGGGAGGTCCAGTTGTCTAAGTCCACTCCGCTCTCCTCCACCGCTCCATTGGAGGAACCCCTGATCATGGCGCACCGGGGGCTTTCTAGCGTGGCCCCGGAAAACACTTTGGCCGCTTTCGCTGCGGCCGCTGAGGCGGGCGTGGAATGGGTGGAGCTGGACGTGGCCCTCACTGAAGAAGGCTTGATCCCCGTGATCCACGATGCGACCACCGACAGGACAACCAACAGGTCGGGTTCGGTCTACTCACTTACCAGCCGCGACCTGGAGGTGGTGGATGCCGGTTCTTGGTTTTCTCCCCAGTTCGCGGGGCAGACGATCCCAACTTTGGATGAAGTGGTCGCCCAAGCGAACAAGTTGGACCTCAACTTGAATGTTGAGCTCAAGTCGATAGATGAAGGCCTGCGACCCTCGGTTGCTTTAGTTGAGACGACGCTCGCTGCGCTCACAAAGTTCCGATCCGACTTGGACCTGATGATCTCATCGTTTTCTCCCCTGCTTCTCGCTGAGGTGGCCAAGTACGACAATGCGCCACTAACTGCTTGGGTGACGATGGAAGAGACCATGGCGGAAGGTTGGTTCTCAGTGATGGAGATTACTGGGGCGACCTACATCCACCCCGACGAGCGGGCCCTCACGAAGCACCTAGTGTCCGAGATCCGTTCGAGTGGCTACGGGGTGAACCCGTGGACGGTGAACTCCCTTGCCCGCGCTAACGAGCTTCTGAACTGGGGCTGCACGGGGGTCATCAGTGATGTGGCGGGCGACGTCCTAGCCGGCCCGGGGGCTTCCAAGAGGATCCGCTAGCAGCCCTTTAGTCCGTGGGCAGCAGGTCGCTGACCCCTTCCAACACGTATTCGGGTTGAGCGGACTCCGGCAGTTGCTCCGCGTCGGCTCTAGTTGAGTCCCCCGTGAGCACGAGGGCGCTATCCATACCAAGCCCAACGGCCATGGCAATATCGGTGCCTAAGCGGTCCCCAACCATGATCGCGTTCGACGGGTCAACTCCCGTTCCTGCTAGGGCCTCCAACAGGATGTGGGGGTTCGGTTTACCTATGGTCACTTGGTTTTTGACGCCCGTGGACGCTTCAATGGCTGCCACGATGGCAGCGCAGTCCGGCTCGCCGCGACCCCCCGGGAACGGGCAGTAAGCATCCGGGTTGGTTGCCATGAGGAAGGCGCGCTTGTGCTGCCAGAGGGCGTCGAAGGCGATCTGCAGCTTCTGGTAGTCGAACGTGCGGTCGTATGATGCCAGCACGATGTCGATCTCGCTAGGGTCCGCACTGGTCGCGATTCCTGCCTCGCGGAGGGCTCTCAATATGGGTCCCTCCGCGATGGGGAACACGACGGCGTCGGGGTGGTTCTTCTTCAGCCAACGCGCCGTCGCGTCCACCGTAGTCACGACCTCGTTCGGCTCTGGTTGGAAGCCCATGGAGGCCAGCTTGTCCAAATAGTCTTGTTTGCCTCGCGTTGGATTGTTGGAGAGGAAGCGAACGGGGATCCTCGCGCGCCGCAACGCAGACACCACTTCGACGGCTCCGGGCAGCGCATTCTCACCTAGGTAGAGGGTGCCGTCTAGATCGAAAACGTAAGCGTCGTAGAGCCGGTCAACTTTAGACTTCATGGACTACCCCGTTTCGCTCAAGCGGGTTCCCGCATGATATTGCTGCGCGCACCTCTCACATGAGTCTGCCTCAACCTCGGGTTTCTGTCCCCCGAGGCGACGAACATCGCTCCCCTGCCGCGCGTCCCGCGCTAGAAAGACCTTGGACTCTCTCTAGGGCGGGGCCTTTTCGCGTCGGTGTGTGGGCTAGTTGAGCGCCGCTAGGACCGCTTCGTAGTCGGGTTCTTGACCGATTTCTGGGACCTGCTCGGTGTACATGACGGTTCCGTCGTCCTCGATCACCACAACCGCTCTTGACAGCAATCCTTCTAGGGGTCCGTCGATCATGGTGACCTCATAGTCTTCACCGAAGGAGGAGCGGAACGCTGAAGCGGTCACCATCCCGTCGATTCCTTCCGCCCCACAGAAACGTTCAAAAGCGAACGGGAGGTCTTTGGACACGCAAACAACGGTCGTGTTGTCCAGGTCGGATGCCATCTGGTTGAAGCGTCGCACCGACATCGCGCACACCCCCGTGTCCACGGACGGGAAGATGTTCAAGATGACGCGACCTTCGGGTAGGTCTTCGCTGCGCACCTCAGACAAGTCTTCGCCCACCAGGGTGAACGCGGGTGCTTTGGAGCCGATTTCGGGTAGTTCGCCGACAGTGTTTACGGGGGTCCCCCGTTGAGTTATTTTCGCCATGCACCCATCTTCTCACCTTCCAGGTCCCCTCTCGGGGTGAGAATGTCAGAGCAGGTCCCCGATTGCGCGTCGCAGGTGTTCGTCTACTGGCCGGGTTCTTCTGCGGCGGTCGAAGATTTTCAGGACCTCTTCCGCTAGGCGCTCAGAGTCTAGGTGGGGGTTGTTTTCGAGTAGGAAGTAGGCGGCGTTTCGCACCTCGCGGGGACTGACCTCCAGGAACTCGCGGTCACTGCCGGGGCGGGTGCGGCGAAACCCTCTCCAACTTTCGGGCTGGGCTTCCCGTGGCCAGACGAAAGAGTCCGAGTCGACTGTGACGCGCGCGAGCCGCACCTGCCGGTGGATGTCTTTCCGGCGGTTTTTGTGCACGCGGTTGACGCCGAACTGGCGCGCCACTAGCGCCACTAACCGATCGAGGGTGATGGGTGCTTCGAAGGCGACTATGTCTTCCACTACTCTCCGCACCAGCTTTTGGTTTGATGGCGCCCAAATCTTGTCGAGAAGCTCAGTTGGCTTGGTCTCTCCTGTTTCCCAAGGCTCGTATTCACTGTCCTGCGCAGCGAGGAGGCCCTCTGGTGGTTCCGGGGGCTCGGTCGCTCCAAGGGGTGGGGTGGGCTGGTCGGCTTGGGCCTCGCCGGCAGTGTTTTCATCCCTGCTTGCGTTCACGGGGGTTTCCGCCGCGGAAGTCACCGCCACCGGGACGGCTGCCGGCCGCGTCTTCGGTGGTGTTTCCCCGCCACTGGTCTCACGGGCACGCTCCTCCACGGAGGCGTCCGTTGCCGGATCTTCCACCAACGTCGAGGCCAGAGGCTGATGAGACACTGTGGCGGGCCCATTCGACTTGCTGCCGCCTTGGCCACCGAGGAGGGCGTCGCGTTTCTCCGCGGCGGTTTGGGCGCCTTCATCGTCGTCGAGCAGGGTGAGCAGCGTGTGGATGGAGTCGTATGCGCGCGTCGGATCCCACGGGTCCAGTTCGTCGTAGTGGGACCAGCGGTTGCGAAGTAACCGGAGCTGTTGGGCTGCGGTCGATACCCTCCTCATGTCGTCCACTTCGAAGGGGAAACCAAGCTTGCCTATCCGCTCAGTCAGCATTCTGAGTTGCGCGGCAGGGTCGAAGCGCCCATAGATTCCGGGTTCTCTCCCTCGAGAGACATCAATGCGCTCGAGCACCGCCGTCCACGGCAATCCCTCCAAGTACTGAGCCATCTTGGCTTGGAGAATCGGGTCGAGCCTTTCGGCTAGGAGGTGTAGAGCCTCACCAACCTCACCGTGCGGTTCAACGTTTCCGGTGGCGACTTGACCGACTTTGTCCTGCAACTCGCCCAATGTCTGTGACCCGTTTTCCTCCTCAATGGCGCCCCCAGGTGCGACTTGGAGGTCCCGCAATTGTTGCTCTAAGCCTTCCACCCGCTGATTAGCGACCTCTAGGTCGCGCGTAGCGGTTTCAAGCTGGACTGCGAGAGAGTCGTTCGCTTCCCGCAGCTCGGCGAGGCCAACTTCAAGGTCGCTCTGCTCACTTTCGACTTCCGCCAAGAACTGTTCGTTCACCTGCAGTGCCTGCCGGTCCCGAACGATCCTTGCGTCTAAGTCGCGAAGATCTTCTTCCACCGTGCCTTCAGTGATCGACTGAGCATCCCGTTCCAGCCACCTAGCGAGGAGAGCGCGGAAGCTGCTCCAAAACCCGTCTTGGTTCCCGCCCGCGTGGTGGAGGGAGGCCCTCGAGGGGAAAGCTGCGGCCTCCGCAGCGACTTCTCCGACCGCACCCAAGACCTCCTCATCTTGGGACGCGGCAGCATCTGCCACGCGTTCCTCCACCTCCGCGGAAAGCCTCTTCTTACGTCCTTGTTGGTTCAGAAGTTGAACGCTGCGACGTATGTCGGCGGGCAGGGGCGACTCAAGCACTCGTTCCCTAGGCACTTTCGCAACCATCGCCACCGCCTCCGGTGTTGGCCTACCTGCTGGGTCTAGGGAGGCGACTAGCACTTCCGGCGTCCACAGCGGGTGCCGCCGGGCCACCGGGTTGTCCATGTCCACCCGTGGCGCCACGGCCCGCAGGTTCCCGGGCTCGGTCTTCAGCACTTCGGGTAGCCTAGCGTTGAGGGCATTCACCGCTTCTGATACGACAACATAAACCGCTGCTGTTCCCACGGCCGTCCGGGTCAGGTTCTTGATCACCGACAACCACTGTTCGTCAGCCTTCGGGGAGACTGACGCAGCAATCAGCAGGGGCACTCCCCTAGAAGTATCGGCAATGGCGGTGAAAAGCTCATCCAAGTCTTCAAGCCGGATGACGCGCGGCTGCCCTTGGAGGCGCGTGTCACCGTCGAACACCTTCCTACTGTTGAGAATGTTCGCCACTAGGCGCGGTGGATGAATCTGCGCAGCAGCGGTCTCGGGGCCCCCGAAATCGCGGGAGACCTCCACTAAGAACGCGACTTGTGGAGCCTTGTGTCCCTCGGACATGGCGGAAACACTGACGCGGTAACGTCCCCCACCTTGCCCGGCGTCTTCAACTTGGTAGCGCACCGCGTCCCTACCGCTGCGTTCATCTTCGAAGCGGGTGACAGTAACGTTCGCGCCGCTCGGTAGGGAGGTGTCTTCCATCCCGTCCCACAGGTCCAAGGCCGTTTGATCTGCGCCTCCCTTTCGGGAGCCCAGCCAGTCGCGCACGTAATGCTCAGCGACTCCCCTAGCTGTCTCTTCACGCTTCAGCTTGAACCGAAAGACACTGCGGTAGCCGACGTGGAACTTGCCTGGCAGTTCTTTTTCAACCAAGGTATTCACTCCGTAGAACGCTGAACGACTAGCTCGGTGAGCCCAGCAAGTGTAACAGTGCCCGTAAACTCAGGCGGAACCCGAGGTCCTTTCAGAACCGCCCACGAAGAAGCCCGAGCGCCAGTGTCTCTTCACTGGAAAGGCATCCAAGGACCAACGACCGCGTTGGTGAGGGCGCCTACGGTTTGGTGACCGCCAAAAGCGCTGCTTCGCGGGCGGGACCACTAGCGTCTAGGACAATCTTGATTCCCATCTTCTGCATCGTGTTCAGCATGGGGGCGCCCGCGTGGTCAATGACGACGGCCTCCACGTTGTTGTCGCGCAGGAACCTTACGACGCGGGCGTGGTGGGCGCCGTGGTGGCTCGTGTCGTGAAGACGGTGCCAGTTAGTGTCATGGATTTCCCAACTGTCGATGGCGCCGTCGACGACGTTTGCGACGGCGACTTGGTCTGCTTTCCCCCAACGCCTGTCTAACTGGCCTTCGGGGGTCACAGGAACAGCAACAATCATGTTTCTACCTTTCGCTCGCGTGCCGCTCAGCCGTGGAACGCTGGGACAGTTCCGTTCGGCGCGGCCTAACTTAGCCCGTTGGTTGGGTTTCCCGTCCGGCTCCAAGTGTCGCGCGTGAGGAGGTCAACGGGGACTTCTCGCATAGTATCCGAAGCCCATTGCAGCGGGCTCTAAGCGACGAACCACGTAATCCACTTCGAGCCCACTGACCCCTAAAAAAGATTGCTGCCAAAGTTCAAGTTTTCGCGGCAGGGCGGCTCCAACCAGACGGCTGGGCGGGTCAATCTTTAGTCGCGTGTCCATCCGCCAACACCCCTATGCCTTCCACTGGCGTTGAAATCGATCGGGGATCGGTCTTCGTGGGCTTCTTGAGTCCTTCGTCCCACCTGCCCTTATCTAAGTTGGCGGGGGCGGTGGGAGGGACTTTGGCGTGAGAGATCTTCGAGTGGAGGGGGCGTTCATCGGTTTCACCGTCGCCCATCAGCTCTTCGTGGATTTTCTCGCCTTCTCGCAAGCCCGTGATGTGGATCGGCAGGTTCTTGCCTGACATGGCAACAATGCGTTCCGCGATCTCCATGATCCGCACTGGCTCACCCATGTCCAAGATGAGGACCTCTCCAGGTTTACCGATGCCCCCGGCCTGCAGCACCAGTTGGCAGGCCTCCGGGATAGTCATGAAGTAGCGGGTCGCCCGCGGGTCCGTGACCGTGAGTGGCCGGCCTTCCCTAGCTAGGCGAGTGAAAGTCGGCAGCAGTGAGCCTCGGGACCCAATGACGTTGCCGAACCTCACTGACAGGTAGGTTTGCGCAGTCGCAGCCCCCATCCACGCAGTGAGTTTCTCCGCCAAACGCTTCGAGTAGCCGAGCACGCTAGAAGGGTTCGCCGCCTCGTCCGTTGAAATGTTGATGAAAGTTGTCACCTTGTGCGCTCGTGCAGCCTCAAGGACGTTCCGGGTGCCAAGCACGTTTGTTTTCCACGCTTCATCCGGGTATTGCTCCAACATTGGGAGGTGTTTGAGTGCGGCTGCGTGGAACACTACTTCGGGTTTCCGTTCCGAGAAGATTCTCTCCAACGCTTCCTCGTCCCGAATGTCTGCTAAGACCACCTCACGGGTGTTCAGCAGTCCTGTGCCGAAAGCGGACAGTTGCGCTTCCTGGAGGCCTGTTTCGTCGCGGTCGACCATCACTAGCTCTGCTGGAGCATACTTGTTGATCTCCACACACAGTTGGGAGCCAATGGACCCGCCGGCTCCCGTAACCAGTACACGGCGACCCTGTAGATAGCCGGCGACCTCTTCCACGTGGGTGTCGACGGGCGGGCGGCCGAGGAGGTCCTCGATCTCGAGGTCCCTCAGGTCCTCACCACGCACCCCTCGCTCCAGTAGGACATCCATTGACGGCATGACCTTGACAACCAGACCGTTCTTGTCTGCTTTGTCATGCACCTCACGTAAAAGCTTGGGTTCCGGGGAGCCGAGGGCAACAATAACCTTCTTCGCGCCAAACGCCTTCGCCACTGGCACCAGCTCAGAAACCGTTCCCTCAACCTTGGCGCCGCTTTGCTCGAAGTGTTTCTTCTCCGGGTC
>CAYFUO010000029.1:13871-19227 GCA_964346255.1 uncultured Actinomyces sp.
GTAAAGGGACCACTTCATTTCTACTTTTGCCTCGTCTCCGGTGTTATAACCAACTGGTCGAGCATACCCTCATCAACGGCTTCGATGCCGCTGCCCGTTGGCGGCCGACCGCCTGCTACCACTAGAAGCGTAACGTTGGGCGCCGACACCTCTATCATGGCAGCTGGCTCACCTTGGCCAGAAACGCTTCCGACCTGCTCAGTAAACAATACAACCCACCTAGGTGTCACCCTCAGTTTCAGAACGACTTCGCAGTGACTCGCTTTGTTCACTATCGTTAGCTATAAGAGCGAAGCAGCTTCGCGAGGAGGTGAGCGGCTGATGAAGCTTGGCGTAAGCGCACTCCGAATCATAAACCACTTCGTCCCCCTAACCCTCGTCCTGAGTGTGGCGATCTTTGCTGTCGGTGGATGTGGAGGGGGCAAGGGCGAACCCATCACGATTGGCTCCGCCAACTTCTCAGAAAACGTTCTGCTTGCTTACATCTACTCCGACGCCCTAGAAGCGGCCGGCTACAAGACCATCGTCGAACCCAATGTTGGGAGTCGTGAAACCCTGTTCCCAGCGTTAGAAGACGGCCGCATTGACATGGCACCCGAATACGCTGGATCGCTGCTTGACTACTTGGATCCCACGTCAACCGCTCACGAAACGAACTCTGTACTTGCCGAGCTGCGGGACTCCCTACCTCCGGGCCTAACCATTCTGAGAGCGTCGACTGCCGAGAACAAGGATGTAAACGTTGTCACTTCCCAGTTCGCCAGAGAACACAAGCTGAAGACTGTGGGAGACCTAGCGAATGTTGATGTGCCCCTGATCTTTGGTGCTCCCCCAGAGAGCAAAGATAGGCGTGCTGGCCTCTTAGGTCTCACCAGTGTTTACGGCCTGCACATAGCGGGCTTCAAGACTTTAGACGGTGGCGGCCCTTTGACCGTCGCCGCTCTCAAGAACGGGGACGTTCAGGTCGCCCAAATGTTCTCCACCCAACCCGCAATCATGGAGAACCAACTGGTCGTCCTTGAGGACCCGTTAAACATGTCGACTGCGGAAAACGTGGTGCCTGTCGTACGCGAAGCGGTGCTGACTCCGGAGTTGGAAGCCGTGATCGATAAAGTCACGTCCTCACTGTCGACGGACATCCTGGTGCGGCTCAACACGATGGTTGAGGTGGACAAGCAAGACCCCCAGAAGGTCGCTAAGGAATACGTGGAGTCTCTCGACCTCTAGTCGCTCCCCTGCTGCGCTCACAAACGGACCCAGCAGCACATGAGGTCACCGAACCAACTTGAGGAGGAAGCCGTGCCCCACGAGATCGCCGTCATCGGCGCTGGTTGGCGGGCCGAGTTCTATATGCGGCTGGCCCGCGCTCTCCCCGACCACTTCAACCTAGTTGGAGTGCTGGCCCGCAGACGCGAAGTGCGCGAGGCAGTTGCCGAACGGTTTCAGGTGGCGACCTTCACCTCGTTGGACGAAATGGTGGAACAGACAAGCCCCGACTATGTGGTTGTCAGCGTGCCACGAAAGGTGGCACCGTCCTTCATCCGCCACCTGAACAAGGCTGGAGTCCCCACTCTCACAGAGACCCCACCCGCTCACCACGAGTGTGGCCTGCGGGGCCTGTGGAAGAGTCTTTCTCGCCCCGACCTAGTGCAGGTCGCTGAGCAGTACCCCATGATGCCCACGCACTCCGCCCGCGCCGCCGTCGTGCGTCGCGGCATCATCGGTGAACCAACGAGTGTTCACGTGTCCTCCACCCACGACTACCACGCTGTCGCGCTCATGCGCGCTTACCTTGGCGTCGGGTTCGAACCTGCGGCAGTAAGGACACAGGTTACTGAGGCTCCCCTGATCAACCCGCGCACCCGCGAAGGCCTGACCCGGGCTTCTTCCCCCACTTTGACGAAAACAACGCTGGCCACCGTCTCCTTCGGAGACGAGGGCGGCATCGGCTTTGCTCGCACTGGCCTCTACGATTTTACCGACAACCAGTGGCACAACCAGCTGCGCCACCGAAACATCGTGGTGCGGGGGTCCTTGGGAGAGATTCAAAACGACTCGGTTGTCCACTGGGATGGACCAGGCAGAGTACTCACTTCGCCCATCATCCGGCAGATGAGCGGCTTGGACTTGAACCTAGAGGGCTTTGACACCCAATTCTTCCAGTTCGAGGGTGAAGTGTTGTGGAAGAACAGTTATGAAGGCGCGCGCCTGTCGGATGAGGATCTTGCAGTGGTGACAATGATGGAGCAGATGGGCCGCTACGTGAAAGGTGAAGGCCCTGCCCCCTATCCCCTTGCTGAAGCGCTCCAAGACACTGCGATCAGCCTCGCAATCCACCGCAGCGCCCAAAGCGGGCTGCCGGAGCGCGTGGAGGGGGAACCGTGGGCGGTGGCTTAGCACGCGAACCGCAGTGCACTCTCTGGGCGCAAGGCCGTCGGCACTGACACCCGCTCCCCCAGCGGAGGAAAGCGAACAGGTTAGGCGGACACCAAGGGGACGATGTCATCCTTGGGGAGGACCTTGTGACCTCGGACTAAGTCAGAAATCACCAAGGTCTGCCGGCCGATTCGGGGCAGAGCAACGCTGCCGCACCAGCCGATGAAGTCGCGCTGATCCCGAACCGACCTGTCGTACTCGTTAGTGACCAGCTTGAGGGGCGGGATCAGGCCCGCAACCTCTAGTCGGCTGGTGAGAGAAAGCCGTTCGGGAGCGTAGTCGCGCAACGCCGACACTGGACCACCAAGGATGTGGTCCTCTACTACCTTCGTTGCTTGTGCCTGCCAGTTTTCAAAATGGATCTGGGGCACCTCCGCGACAGCCCTCGCCCCTGGGACGTGAGCGGCGCATGCGATGGCTCCAAACCCTCCCAACGATGACCCATAGAAAACAATGCGGTCATTTGCGATCCCCGCGGATACGGCAACATCCTGCACCAACGCACTGATCCCCCTGAGAACGTCGAGCTCAGGATGGATGAACCAAGCACCGTCGAGTGCCGTCGACTGCTTCATGGCGGGATCAGCGATCGAGATCACTAGCGCCTCAGGCCACTCCTGGTGCCAGCTCCACCGGTGGAAGTGAGTCAGGGTTCGGTCGTGGCGCCCGGCAGCGAGCGCCGCGGGCATGAGGACGACCAGCTCTGCCGCCCCCTCCCTATCGTTGCTCACGTATTCGATGGGAAGACCGGGCATCCTCGAGTCCACGTGCCTAGTCATCCCGAGCATGTCCACAGCCAACCCTCACACTCCGATTTCAGTCTCTTTCCGGCCTTCACAGCGGCCCGCTTGAGCCGGCCTCCAAGACCGCTGCCCCAGCCAATCCGGTCGTTAGGCAACGGTAAACGGAAGAGCCTGGAGGTGCTCGTCGCGTGAAGACTTTCCCACCAGCAGTTCGAAACCCCCAGGTTCGACCACGCGTTGCCCAGCAGCGTTCACAATCGTGCAGGTGGAGACAGGGATGTCGATACGGACATCGACGGTTTCGCCGGGTTCCAGCTCGACCAACTCGAATCCTTTGAGTTCCTTGTCCGCCCATGACGCACTCGTAACCAGGTCCCTCACGTAAGCCTGCACGACCTCGATGGTTGGACGCTCCCCAACGTTTGAGACCGGCACCATCACAGTGATAACGTCCTCTGCACTGAAAGCATTTTGGTTCAGAGCCGCATCCCCGTATTCGACGGTGGTGTAAGACAGTCCTTCGCCGAAGGCGAAGGCTGGGCGTTGGGTGAGGTCGGCGTACCTGTCTCCGTGTTGGCCACGGATCTGGTTGTAGTAAGTGGGTTGTTGGCCGACGTGCTCGGGGAAAGACACCGTGAGCCGCCCAGTGGGCTCGGTTTTGCCCAGCATGACTTCAGCGATCGCCTTCCCACCCCACTGGCCGGGATTGGCGACCCACAAAGTCGCGTCCGCCTGACGCGCGGATTCCGGCAGTACAAGCGGCTTGGAGGCCATTAAGACCACGACCATTGGCTTCCCGGTCTTCGCTAACGCGTCCAGCATGGCCACTTGTCCACCAACCAGCTCCAAAGTCGCGGTTGAGCGACCTTCACCTACCAGCGGGATCATGTCGCCAACGACGGCAACGACGACGTCCGCCTCCTCGGCGGCTTGGACGGCCTTGTTGATCATGAAGTCGTTGGGTTTCTCAGCGACCGACACTTTGGGCCGTGGCTGTCCGTCGGCGAAGGTGGGGCCATCTGGGTGGTCTTCGAGCCGAACGATTTTGGCTCCGCGCGCATGCACCACTTTCCAGCCTTCGGGCACTTCACGTTCAAAGCCGTCCAACACTGTGGTGATGGAGTCGCGGAGATGACCGTTGGGCATCCAATCCACTTGGCCTGAAGAGCCCGCCCAGTCACCCAACTGTTCTTGGGGGTCGTGGGAAAGTGGGCCAACCACTGCAATAGTCTTGGGAACGTCGCCTTCACCTGTGAGGGGCAGGATCCCATCATTCTTGAGCAGGACGATAGAGCGGCGGGCAACTTCTAGGTTCAACAGCTGGTGGTCTTCACAGCCAATCAGTGGGTGTTCTTCACCCATGACGGCGTGCGGGTGACGGGGATATTCGAATAGCCCCATCTTAAACTTGAGAGCAAGGATGCGGCGCACAGCCCGGTCAAGGTCCTCTTGCGCGAGACGTCCCTCCTCAAGAGCGTCGAGAGCTCCTTGGTAGAACTGTGGGGTCGTCATCACCACGTCGACACCGGACTTGACGGCGGCGGCCGCAGCGTCGCGGTACGTAGGCATGACGTTTTGCTCCCACACCATGCGCCCCACGTTGTCCCAGTCGGTGACGAGGATCCCCTCGTAATTCCATTCGTCACGTAGCACGTCGTCGAGAAGCCACTTGTTGACGGTGATGGGGACCCCATCCGTGGTTTGGTAGCCGAGCATGAAGGAGGCAACGCCCTCTTCCGCAACCTTTTTGTAGGGGGGAAGGAACCAAGAGCGCAGCTTGCGGTGGGACAGGTCGGCCTCGGAGGCGTCTCTTCCCCCTTGCGTTTCGGAGTATCCGGCGAAGTGTTTGGCAGTCGCTACGAGTCCGGTGGGGTCTTGCAGCGTGTTGCCTTGGTAACCGGCAACCATCGCTGCGGCGAGCTCACCGATCAGGTGGGTGTCTTCCCCAAAGGTTTCATCGATTCGGCCCCACCGTAGGTCTCGGGCTACGTCGAGAACGGGTGAGAACGTCCAGTGAATTCCGGTCTCACTACCTTCGACTGCGGTGATGCGCCCGACGGCTTCGAGCAGGCCGGGATCCCACGTGGCGGACATGCCTAGTTGGGTGGGAAAGATGGTTGCACCTTCCCAAAAGGAGTAGCCGTGGATCAGGTCGTCGGCCACCAAGATAGGGATCT
>CAYFUO010000030.1:0-12661 GCA_964346255.1 uncultured Actinomyces sp.
GGTTCTGGATCATCGCCTACGACCTGTGGAACTTCGCCTACGTCTACAACTGCGTTGGTGACCACTCGTTCTACGCTGGCCTGGCCCTGCTTATCTCCTGCACCATCCCCGCCTTCCTCATCAAGCGGGGCGCGTGGTTGCAGCACCGCGCTAACACTTTGGCGCTGTGGATGATGTTCACGATGGCTGTACCCATGTTCGTCACCGACTCGATCTTCGCCGTCGACACTTCTAGGAGCGCAACCGCGCTGTTCACCGTTTCACTGATCGCGTTGCTAGCGAACATTGCGGTCCTAGTGTTCCAGGTGTACACGATCGTCAAGAACCGTTTGAACCCCTTCACCGACCAGCTGTACACGAACCTTCGCCAGTACAAGGAGGTTGTCGCGAACAACATGGAGCCTGACGCGCCGGACAGCAATGTCCCCGCCGAGATCAAGGACGTGGAGCGGGACTTCGACCGTTTGAAGGAACGCCTGTAAACTTCCCAACCATTCCCCATCTTTCTGCCAGCGGGCCCCGAACCTCCTAGCCTCCACTGAGGCTGGATTGGTTGCGGCCCGCTGGCAGAGCTTTCAGAACGCGCAGCGTGGCGAAAGCCCCTCGCGGAACCGCGTGATTTCAAGGAAAAACCCCGGCAACTCGATGGTTACCGGGGCCTGTTGCGGAGACGGGGGGATTTGAACCCCCGAGGGGCGTGAGCCCCTACTTCCTTAGCAGGGAAGCGCACTCGACCTGGCTATGCGACGTCTCCTTCTAGCCCATTCTAGCTTGGCGCCCGCGTGCGTTACCAGTTGGCGACGCCAATTCGACTTGGTTCACACCTCCTCACAAGGACACCCGCTCTGTAGTCTGGTGACCAAAGCACAAGTGAGGGAGCCACCGTGAACGCGAAAACGACGCGCAACAAGTCTTGGGGCGTCACGGCCCTGCGATGGCTGGTCGCAATCCTCCTAATAGCCCTCGGCTCCGCAGCGGTCCCCGCGGGGCTAGTCGCATCATGGCTGAAAAACGACGTCCTCGACACGGAAAACTTCGTGGCAACATACGCCCCCCTCGCCGAGGACGCGGACTTCCAAGACCTGATCGCCGCCGAAGTGACCACAGTCGCAACAGGGTACCTTGAGGAGTCTCTCCCCACCGGGACCCTCAATGAGATGGCTGGCGGCGTAGCGGGTTTCCTCGACTACCTGCCGGTCGACCCATCGTGGGCTGAGTGGGTCGGAAGCCTACCCGGGGACCTGGAAGACCAAGCGGGGGCCCTCATCTACGCGTCCACCCAAGACTTCTTAGCCTCAGGACAGTTCCCGCCCCTGTGGGAGAACACGCTGCGCCAAGTGCACAGTCAAGTCGTGGGAATCATGGCCGGCACTGAGCCCCTCGCAAACCCGGAGCAGGACTCAACCTACTTGGCCGTGAGCACGGGACCCCTCGTTGAAGCCATCAAGTCCTATCTCCAAGACCGGGGGGCGTGGTGGGCGCAGTTCCTCCCCGAGGTTGACGAACAGGTCCAAATCGTGGAGCTCTCAAACGTTTCCACCCTGCAATCGTTGGACCGGCTCATCCAAGTGGGGCCGACCGCCCTCGCAACCATCGCAGCCATCCTCATCCTTGGAGGCTTGGCGATCGCCCCTGCGCGTGGGTTCGCTTTAGCTGGAGCGGGTTTAGCATCCGCGCTTGCCAATGGGGTGGCGTGGATGTCAGTGCAGTCTTACGGAGAGAACAACGTGTACGCGATCCTCGGGGACGACCGCACCAGCTTGTCGCAACACATTTGGGACCTCACGGTTTCCCCCCTATATTCCCCACTTTCAATGGCAGTTTGGGTTTCTTTAGGGGTCGCGGCCGCAGGCCTACTAGCAGCAGTGATCACCCGTATTTGGGCGGAAAATAGGCGAAAAAAGGTCTGACACCCAAGGGCGCGCCACGAGCGCCAGACCCACAGCGGAGGGCAAGGGATTCGAACCCTTGGCGCCATTGCTGACGCAACGGTTTTCAAGACCGTCACCTTCGGCCACTCGGTCAGCCCTCCAAGGGACCCAGTCTACAATCTGACCGGGCCCATAGGAAATCTGTTACCGCCAAGACCCCTCAGCACGCTTACGCCCCCACTTGGGTCGGGTCCGCTGCGGGGCGCCCTGCGGGGAGTCCAACAAGCCACGGTGCAGAGCCGCGCCCATCGGCGGCCACAGCGGCAACCTCGACACTAGCAGCGCTTGGATCGGGTGGTAAATGTCAGGTCTAGACGCGATGGTCCCCTCCATCGGCTCACTGTCCTCATTCAAAGTGCGCGCGAGGACGCCCTCTTCCAGAAGCATCTCGTCATGCAGGTAGTCCATCCACGTCTGGTACGCGTGGTCAAAGTGTTCAACCTCTTGGTCGGCGGCACCATCGTCGAGCATCCCACGCCGCAGGGCGACAGCAGCGCAGATCCCCTCACACAACACCCAAGAGAGCCTTTCAGTGAGAACCGGGTTCCCCTCAAAGTCAGTGGTGAACAAGAAACCGCTCTTACCGTCACCGCGCCACCCGTCCTCGCGGGCACGGTGGAACATTTCGGTTGCACTCTTCAACAAGTAGTCAGGTTCAGGTAGCCCCTCCTCCCGCAGACCGGCTCGCAGTTGCGCGCCCAAGCGCGCCAACTCCATGCCGTGCCCAATCACGTACCCGTACGGGTAGTAGGGGGTCGCTGGCGCTTCAACGTTGTAGTCCAACATGGGACGCCAGTTCTCGTCATAGTGCTCTGGGACCCGCCAGTTGTGTTCGGAGGCCACCTCGTAAGTGCGGGCCAACATTTTCTCCGCCCGCTCCAACCACTCCACCTCTTGCGCCGCTTCCGCCGCAGCCAAGTAGGCCTCAACCGTGTGCATCAGCGAGTTCATCCCCCGGTACGGCTCCTTCACCGACCAGTCACGGGAGTAGCGGTCAGCGACGGCCCCCGCGTCCTCGTCATACCAGTAGTCCAACTGGTTTTGGAGAGCGTCTTGCAACAGCTCGTAAGCGCCCGGACGGTTCGCATTCGTTGCGGTCGCCGCGGCTAGCAGCAGGAAAGCGTGCGCGTAAGCCCACTTGTCCTCCCCACCATCCGGCCAGGGGACGCCACGCCCAGCCTCGTCAGGCTCATGCTCGATCGCGCTGAACCAGCCGCCATGTTCACGGTCCCGAAAGTACGTTTGCAAGCATTGGACGCCGTGGTCACTGTACTTGCGGCACCCGGGGATCCCCATGAGTGTCCCCAGGGAATAGGCGAACGTCATGCGCGCAGTGATCGCTAGGTCAACCGGTTTGGTTTCGTCCAGCTTCCCGTCAGGCGTGAAGTAGCCGAAGCCAGTAGGAGCCCACGCTGCCCTCCCCTGTTCCAGCAGCGCCTGCATTTGGTGAGAGAGCCACCTGTTGTGCTCAATGGCTTCAATCCAGCCCATAGTGTAATCCGCCCCTGCCTGCACGTGGGCGGCCCCCCGCCGCCCTGCCACCCCAGCCTATAGCGTGAACAAACCGCGCGTTTCACTCCCGTCACATCCGACCCAAGGTTGCGCTGTTATCTCAGTGTGGAGGCAGGTGCAGGCACCACCCAACCCGCACTCTGCTGCTGCTACTACGCTTTGCTGGCCAACCCCACCAGCACTGTGAGCCCCACGATCACCCAGTCGTAAATGAGGTGGGACAAGTAGGAGACCAACACGTTCTTCGTCTTCAAATACCCGAACAACGTGATTATTTGGCCCAACCCGATCACAACGAGCATCTGCGCCCAATGCCAGTCGTACGCCTGCCCGTGATAGAGGCCAAACAGGAGGCTGGCCAGTACGAGGGCGAGGATCACGGCTGGCTTCCGCTCCATTTTGAACACGTTGATAAACAGTGCCAAGAAAGCCAAGAAAGGTAGGACCGCGAAGAAGGTTTCACCGAAAATCAGGAAGGGCAGCTCAAGCAGCAGCCACGCATTTTGGCCAACCGACCCGCTTCCCGTGCCGATGGCCGCGTCCTTAACCGATTCGTGGCCGAGGAGGCCCACCAACCAGTTCGCCCCCACGGCCCAAACGCCCGCCACGACAGTGAGGATGCCGATCAGGCGCCAGTCCCGCCCGGTGAGGGGACGGAACAGTGCCTTGATTTGCTCCCCAGCCGCAAGCCAAACCCCAAGGAGCGGGAACCCGGGGACTGAGAGAACGACTACGACCGCCCCTAAGATGCGCAGCACCGTGTTGTGCGGGAGCATGTCCACCAGCCTGGTGCCGGTGAAATCGGCGAGCAACCCAAACCCAACCCCCACGAGGATGAGGATCCAGCCGCCCACCCCGATCCGGTATCGACCGCGGTAGTAGGGGAAGTCACCGGCTTCCCGGTCTTCCCAGTCGAAAAAGTCTATGTCCCTGTGGCTCCCCAAACGGGGGGAATCTTCAAGTGAAAGCATGGGGACTACCCTACTCGGCTGGCTTGACGGTGACAGGTCGCCCCAGTGTCAGTAGCGTTCGAGGAGCGCTTCAATCACTGCGGCAGCACCATCCGCACTCACGGGCCCCGTCGTCGCGTCCGCGGCGACCTTCACTGTCGCGCCAGCGTTACCCATGGCGACCCCGTAGGCCGCCCACTGCAACATTTGAATGTCGTTCTCCCCATCCCCAATAGCGATGGTCCCCTCAGGTGGCACCCCAAGGTCGTGAGCCAAGTCGTGTAGGCCCCTCCCCTTTGTCGCACCTTTCGCCGTGATGTCAGCCCAAGACGTCCACCCGACAGCGCACTCCACGTCCCGCAGGTCCGCTTGGGCGAGGACGGAGGCGAAGTTGTCTCTAGTCAAGTTGGACTGCCGCACGATCATGCGTGTCGTTGGGCGCTGCACCATTCGTCCGATGGGCGTGACCTCCTGGCCGGCAACCAGTTCTCCCGGCGCGAAAGCTTCAGAGACCATCATGGGGCCGTCCCCGTTATCGATTCCGAACACGGCGCCCGGCATCACCGCCCCCACACGACGCACGCTATCCACCGGGTTAAACAGCCACTCTCGCAGCGGGTGATAAACACTGCGCCCGTCCCGGGTCCGCTCCCACTCCACCGTTTTCGCCCCATTAGCGGAGACCATGAACCCAGAGCCGAACCTCAAGTCCTCTAGGAACGGGCGGGTCTCCGGGAGGCTCCTCCCCGTCGCAATGACGACGTTGATGCCCGCTTCACTGGCGCGGCTCACCGCACCTCGCACCCTCGGGGACACGTGGCGATGGCCGAGTAGCGTCCCATCAATGTCGAGGGCGAGCAGCACCTGCTTCGCGGACCTCGGTAAACTTTCGGGCAGTGCCTCACGGGCACGTTCCAAGTGCCCCTCGTACGGCAGGGCCTCCCCACCGTCAGTTGGTGGGTGTAGCGTGTTGCGTTCGCCGGGATTAACCATCTACTGACCCTAGCGTGAAGGAAGCCGACCTGGCATCCCTGAATGAACGTTCAAAACCCTCGGCAGAGCCACCCTTGAGCCGCATTTCAAAACAGGTTCCGCCCCGGTCACTCATTCGGTTTCATGACCTCCAAACCACCCAGGTAGGGTCGCAGTGCCTCCGGCACGTTCACGCTTCCGTCCTCGTTCTGGTGGTTCTCAAACAAGGCGACCAGCCAGCGGGTGGTGGCAAGCGTCCCGTTTAGGGTGGCGACCGTTTCGATGGCGCCGGCCCCATCTCTAGACCGAGTTTTTAGCCTGCGCGCTTGGAAGGTCGTGCAGTTCGACGTGGAAGTGAGTTCCATCCACCGCTCTTGGGTGGGGAGCCACGCTTCGCAGTCGAACTTCCGTGCGGCGGAGGCCCCGAGGTCGCCGGTCGCCGTGTCTATGACACGGTAGGGGAGGTCAAGCTTCGCCAGCATCTCCTCTTCCCAGGCGAGCAGGCGAAGGTGCTCCTCGCGAGCGTCCTCAGGCTTGCAGTAGGAGAACATTTCCACCTTGTTGAACTGGTGAACCCGGATGATGCCTCGCGTGTCCCGCCCAGCGGCCCCCGCCTCCCTCCGGTAGCAGGTGGACCACCCCACGTAGCGGATCGGACCGTCCGACAAGTCGATGATCTCATCCTTGTGTAGGCCGGCGAGCGCCACCTCCGACGTACCAACCAGGTAGAGGTCGTCCTCGGGAAGATAATAGATCTCGTCGGAGTGTTCACCGAGGAACCCCGTCCCCTCCATGATCTCTGGGCGCACCAGGGTGGGGGTGATCTGCAAGGTGAACCCGGCACGAGTTGCTTGGTCAACGGCCATGGACAGGATCGCGAGCTCTAGGCGCGCCCCAATGCCTGACAGGTAGTAGAAGCGTGAGCCGGACACTTTGGCGCCGCGAGCCATGTCGATGGCGCCCAGTCCCTCCGCCAACTCAAGGTGGTCCTTGGGAGTGAAGCCTTCCGCAGCGAAGTCTCTTGGTTTCGGACCCTCGTGGCGCAGGACTTCATAGTCGTCAGCACCACCCTTGGGTGCCGCGGGGTCAACTAGGTTTTGCATGCGCCCGTTGAGGGTCTCAGTTCGCGCCTCCCAGAAGTCCGCTTGCTCTTTCGCTGCCTCAACCTCTGCCTTCAAGGTTTGGGCGGCAGCGATGGCGGCGGGACGCTCCTGCGGGGAGACCTTCCCGATCCGACTGGACACGACTTTCTGTTCGCTGCGCAGAGCATCGTATTCGGCGCGTTTTTCCCGCCGGTTCCGGTCCGCGGCGAGCAGCTCGTCAACGATGTCTACGTCCTGATCGCGGGCCGCTTGTGAACGGCGAACCAGGTCGGGCTTTTCCCTCAAGAAACGCAAGTCAATCATGGTTGCATATTATCCGCTTTACTTTTGCCAGTCCCGTGGCGCCCGAGTTGAGGCGGGAAAGCGTTTTAGCGGATATTGTTCCCTTATGAGCGAAACCTACGCACTTGCAGCAGCCGTGTCCCTGATCATCATCGTTTTCGCTCTGGTGTTCGCCGCCCTAGCGGTGCGGCAGGCGGGCCGAACCCAGGCAGAGAGGGCGCGTGCAGCGGGAGGCCAACGCTACCCGTCCGGCGGCGTCTGGATAGTGGCTAACCCCACGAAGCCCGCGAACTATGCGCGCTTCAAAACCCAGGTTGAAACACAGGTCGAGGAAGCCACGGGTCAGAAGCCCCACTGGCTGGAAACCACCATTGAGGACCCGGGGACCGGGCAAGCCGTTGAAGCGCTGCGCCACCAGCCGCGAGTCGTTGTCGCAGCGGGTGGGGACGGGACGGTGCGGGCTGTTGCGGCTGCGATGGCCCACTCTGATGTGCCCCTCGGGCTGCTCCCTTTAGGAACTGGTAACCTGCTCGCCAGGAACCTCGGCCTACCTTTAGAGCGGGGGGCGGCCGTCGAAGTCATCTTGGGTTCCACGAGCCGACCAATGGATATCGCTTGGCTGAGTGTGGATGACGTTTATGAGGAAGCTGACCGCCCAGCGGAAGGCACCCTGCTGGGGGAGGCTGTCGGCAGTGACGTGGGGCTCTACCCTAGGGGCGTGGTTGCCGCGGCCGCCGGGGAATACGCGTACCTGGTGATCGCCGGTATCGGCTTCGATGGGGAGACGATGGCGCAGACCCGCCCCCAACTGAAGGAGAAAGTGGGTTGGTCCGCTTATGTTTTCGCCGCCTTACGGTCCCTGCGCATTGAGCGCATGCGCGCGCGAATAACCGCTGAAGTTGTGGCGACCCCCGTGTCGACCGGGTTGCCGTGGCGGACTCTGCTGCCCACGCCCGTCGACAAGAAAGTGGAGGCCTCCCAAACGTTGGGGCACGAGCGCGGGATTTCCCCCGCGGTCTCCCGCTCAGAAGGTGTGGAGATCACGGAAACCCAGGCCCGCACGGTCCTGATCGCCAACTGTGGGGAACTACCGTTCGCAACACTTGCCCCTGAGGCAGCCATCGACGATGGTGCACTGGATGTTGTCGCTGTTGACACGCGCGCGGGCCTAGTGGGTTGGTCCGTGCTAGCCGTGAAGGTCCTCGGACATGGACTGGGTTTGCGCAGCGTGAACATTAGGAACGACCCGGGTTCCATCCAGTTCAAGCAGGCACGGAGGGTCCGGGTCCAAGTTTCAAAACCCTACCCAATCCAAGTGGATGGGGACGCTATTGGGAGCGCCTCAACCATGACAGCTAGGGTTGAGGCACACGCTTTGACCGTGAAAGTCCCGAAAGGGGACGCGGCCCTCTAAAACACTCGAAGGGGTCAGCCTCCCTCACCGAAACTACTGGGGGGAGACCGTGGGTACCCCCGTAAGCGTTTCAATCCATTCGCGAGCGTCCGTGAAGTCCGCGTCTTCAGTTCCTTTGCGGACTTCAGCGCGGACCCCATCCACCCTCGGGTAGGAACCTAGGAACTGAACTTTCGGGCAGGTCCTGTGCAACCCGACGAGGGCGGCCTGCACTCGCTCTTCCAACAAGTGGCCCGCAATGTCGATGGAGAAAGAGTAGTGGCCCAACTTGTCCCCGGAGGGCCTGGACTCAATGCGGGACAAGTTCACGCCACGGACACTGAACTGTTCAAGCATCATCAGCAGGGAGCCCGCGTCATCCGTGGGGAGCAACACTTGAATGGTGGTTTTGTCGGCCCCCGTCTTGGGTGGGAGGAACCCGGGGCGCGCAACCATGACGAAACGGGTGACAGCATTCGGGTTGTCCGCAACCTCCTCCTCCAAAGGGACTAGGCCGTAGCGTCCCACGGAGGTCGCGTTACAAAGTACCGCGTCGAAAGGAACATCTGGGTCGCCCGGCTCGAAGGTTCCGAGCAGCTCGGCTGCGGCAGCCGTTGACGTGGTGGGAACGTGAATCGCGTCCTGGAGGGTGGCGGCCGCCCACTTCCTACACTGCGCCCAAGCGTGCGGGTGGGTGCCAACCCGTTTCACGTCTTCGGTTTTCGTTCCGGGCAGTGCCGCGAACACGAACCGGACGGGCACCAACATTTCAGCCACGATGTGCAGCTCTTCACCGTGGGAGAGCGCGTCGATGGTGGCATTCACGCCACCCTCAATGGAGTTTTCAATCGGCATGACAGCGCGGTCGGCTGCGCCCGCACGCACCATGTCAAGGGCAACACCCGCTGAGGAAACCGGTAGCAGGTCAGCGCCGGCTGGGGCGACCTGCCAGACCGCCTGCTCGGTGAACGTGCCGAAAGGCCCCAGGAACGCTATCGACATTTTCTCCCCGTCGGCGGGTGGGCCAGGCAGGTTCGTTTCAAGTTGACTCATCGTGCCCTCACGTGTTGTAGGTGGTCGTGCCAGAGGAAGCCTACGTCAAACCGCCCGCGCATCGCTTTCCTAGTCGCAGGCAGTGATCTTGTAGAGGGAGGACCCGTCCCCCCGCGCCACCAATTCGAAACCCTCAGACGTGTCCACCCCGTATAAGCCTGGGGAGCGGTCGGAACGCAGGCGAGAATAGTAGTAGCCGTCCTCGGCCTCAAAATAGTGGGTGACCCCCTCAGCCAGAATCGCCTCGCAGACAGCGGGGTCTTCGTGGATGGACTTGAACCGTTGCACGAAGATCTGCTGGGTTTCCCTGTCCTCATTCAGGTAGGACAGTTGAGGAAAGTAGGCCCACCGTTGCCCAATCATCTGAGAGTACATTGCCCCAGCCTGCGGGTCCCCAAGGACTATCGCATCTTCCGGTAACACGTCGTCTAGGGTTTCCATCATGTCCAGAACACCTTGGGTTGCCATCCCCGGTTTACCTAGGGCGCCTGGGTCGAGGACGCTGCGGGCCGCAGCGACCCTAGTGTCCAACGCTCCGAACACGCTGCCAAAAAACAGCAGGGCAGCCACAAACCAGGCGATGAGGTTTTCTTGGCGTCGCGTCGGTTTCGCGCCCCTATCCACCCACACTGCCAACGCCTTTTCGGATAGCCAAACGAAACCGAACGCGGCGAGGGAAGCGAGGATGAGACTCTCGGGTTCCATGATGCGGCGACCATCGTTGAACCAGGGGCCAACCACCCAAGTGCGTATCGACCAGTTCGGGCCGTAAGCAAAAAACACTAGTGTGGCGAACGCTGCGGCAGACCAAATGGGCCAGGCTGGCGGCTTGTCGGAGGGGACGCGCCTCAGGGTGGGGCCACCGAGCCGCGGGTTGCGGGCGACAACAATCCAACCTACGCCCACAAACACTAAGGCCGTGAGGAGGACTGGGTACAGCAGCCACCCCAGCGTCTCGGGGAAAGGTGGGGTGGGAAGGATGGCCTGTTTGAGGCCGTAGCCAAACGACACGCCGGCGCGCGGATAGTTCGCCATGGACCGCACTTCGGGGCGCATAAGGACGTAGTCCAGCACGGCGACGCCGGGGACGATCAGTAGAGTGGTCGCCACCGCCGCCCAAATCTTCCTCTGCCTCATGGCGACGCCGATAGTGACCGCCATGGCGGCCAGTAGGGCTGGGGTTAGGAGGACCGCGAGGTTGAAGGCGAAAACCTGGTGGGCGAGGATACCGCCATAAGTGGCTAGCACGGTGACCAGAGACCACGCGGCCAGCAGCCCCGGGGAGACTCTCCGCTCCCCCTGCTTTAGCGCCGTATCTTTAGAACCAGGGGGAGCTTCGCCCGCCGCGCCTCCCACCTCTTCCATCCCCGACCCGTTCAAGGCGGCCTTAATGCGGGTGAGGAAAGCTCTTCCCACGAACAGTCCGAGCGCTGCGACGCCCGGCAAGAAAGCTAAAGACATGGCGTTCGGCCACTGGGAGTAGGCCCCCAACGCGTCAGCGGGCATCCCCAAAGTCGTCCCCGAAATCACGGCGGCCGCGCAAGCCGCGCGCCTACTGGGGTACAGGGTGTAAGTGAAGACGCCAGCCCCAATCACCCAGAGTGCGGACAGTGCCAGCGAGGAAGCGTTCGACACTTGCACCACCGTGGGGCCCGCCGCGAACAGTGCTGTGAACGAGTGCCACGCCATCGGATAGTTGGACGGCCAAGTCCCACCGTAGTTGTGTGCGAGCCCCTCACCGGGCGCACCAACCCCCAACTGGGTCATCCCCCAAACACCGTTCATGTGGAACGAGGGGTCCCATTGCTGCACGGGGTTCGTCACTGGCGCCACCACCATCAGCGGGAAGACGGCAGCCACGAAACCGATCGCCACGGACACCCAGAACACGGGGGAAAGAGGTGAAGCGCCCTCGGGAGGCCGGGGCCGACGCCAAAACTGGGTTGCACCAATCGCCCCGATCAGTACGAGGACGGGAAGCGCGTAAGCACCCGACCAGTAGACCCCCACTTTCTGGTACACGATGCTGAGGACGAGGACGACAGTCGTCGTGACGGGAGGCGCCGCCACCAGCGAGATGGCGGGAGGAAGTTTCAGGAGCCGCAACCAAGAATAGGTGGTGCCCACCCAAACCGCGACCATCGCGAAAGCTATGGGGAGCATCGCTACCCAAGTGAGCACCTGGGCGAACATCAGTTTTCTTCGACCTGAACGTCTAGGTCCCCGGCGGGGGTCGCCTCGTTCTTCGCGCGTCTGCGTGCCAGCACCATTTCCACCACCATGGGGAGGACAGACACGAAAACGATGAGGAGAACAATGATTTCCAAGTGGTCGTGCACGAACTGCACCCCACCTAACGCTGAGCCCGCCAGCGTGACACCCACACCCCAAATGGTGGCGCCCAACATGTTGTAAGAAATGAACCGGCCGTAGGGGATCTTGGCGATGCCGGCAGCTAGGGGGACGAACGTGCGGACGATGGGCACGAACCTCCCAATCACTAGGGCCCGCCCCCCATACTTGGCGAAAAAGTTTTCCGCCTGAACTAAGTAGTCGGTCTTCAGTATTCGCGCGTCATCCTTGAAGAGGCGACGCCCATACTTCAACCCCAGCCAGTAACCGATTTGGGCGCCAAGGAACGCTGCGACCAGAATCGAGCCGATCAGAACCCAAAGACTGAGCCCCAACTGTTCATGCAAGAGGCCCGCAGCGAAAATCAGGGAGTCGCCGGGGAGGATCGGGAACAGGACACCTGACTCCACGAACACTATGGCGATGACCCCCACCAGCACCCAGGGTCCGAGCGCTACGAGTAGGGACTCCGGGTCCCTGAACCACCCAATGATATTGTCCAGCCATAGGGGGGATGCCCCAACCACTTGGCCTAGGGGCCCTGAAAGAGGCAGAGGCAAGTTAGTTCCCTTCCATCCACTGTCGCCGCGTTCTGGTCCTAACACTGCTGGCGCCACCCAGTCATCGAGCGGTTCCCACCGGTTTCCCCGGTGGGGTCACCAAGTCACTGCGCTGATCCTACGTTAGAGCCGCGCCGAGCCCTAGGGCAGGGGTGGTTATCTTCCGCACCCACACCACCCAAAAAGGGCGTCCCAAATGGGGTCAGTGTGATAGGCAACCCAACGAAACCTATCAACGGTCGACACGTCAAGTAGCATGGCGCCATGGGCGGGGATGCGCAAAAGAAGACGGTGGCGGACAGTTCCGCGGGCGACAAGGAGGGTCAACGGATCATTGTTCAGCCCCGACTGGAGCACCCCGTCTACGTTTCCGACCGGATCCCTAGGGTTCACCGCCGGTTCGAGGACGCTTTCGAGGCGGGTGCCAGCGCGGTCGGCATAGTTTTCGTGCTGATACTGTCCGTTTACGCTCAGGCCACCACGGCGGGTGTTGAAGAGGACTTCCGCGCCGCCTTCGACGGTCAGGTCTGGGAGAAGGGCTTCGAGTTCACCG
>CAYFUO010000030.1:12671-19215 GCA_964346255.1 uncultured Actinomyces sp.
CTTCGACGCTGTGAGCCGCCAAATACTGTTCTTACCTCTCAGCGTCGTTCCGGGCCTATTCGTCATCGTCGCCCCAGTCATGCTGGTCATATCTTTAGCGCGGCGCGGCAACTTCCCAGCCATAGTCCACACCGTCCTCACGGCGCTCGCAGCCGCAATAGTTGGGTCTGGGCTCGCTTTGATCCTGCCGCACCTCCCAGTGGTGATCTCCGCCCGCCTCATGATCCCAACCTCAACCGGGGACATGAGTGGCCTCAACATCGTGTTCTTAGCGTTGGTCGCGATGGCAACAGAGGCGGGAACCGCGTCCTCCAGCCGCTCAGTTAAGGGCACTTGGGTTGGGATTTGGGTGCTGCTGTTCTTCAGTCTCATCCGCGGGACCGTCACCCTACCGGGATTGCTGATCACCGTCCTGTTCGGCAGGCTCATCGGTTGTGGAGCACGGTGGGTGAGCGGGTTCAACGACCAGCGGGCCATGCCGGCGGACCTCGTGCATGCCGCCCTCGACGTGGGGTTGGTGCCGACGCGTATTGTGCGCTCTGATGTTCCAAGCGCCGACCAGCCCCTAGAAACTTGGATGGTCACCGAAAGTGCGGCGGCCCCCGACTACCGGGTTGGAGAAATCAACCCCCCACTGGTCACGTCCGCCGTGGCAGGTGATGGGGACACTTTTGTTGTCAGTCAAGGTTTCGCTGAAGAGTCTGACCGCAACTACCAAATGTGGCGGGAGGATGGGCCACCACTAGACTTACACGTCGTCGACCCTGAAACGGGGATAACCTCTCTGATCAGCGATGTGTGGCGGAACATTCGGTTGCGTGGGGTCACAAAACTGGTGACCCCATCAGTGAAAGTCTCAGCTGAAAGGGCCATGCTGACCGCCATTTCTGCGGCGGATGCTGGGGTGAGGACACCAAGACCTGTCAGTTTGGCGGACGCTGGCGCGTCCATAGCAGTTTTCTGGCAGACCGTGCCGCCCGGTGCTTCCCTCATGAGTCTCAAAGAGGCCAACATCGAAATCCCTGACGCCCTGTTAGAGGACGCGTGGCGTCAACTTCAGCTCGCCCACCTAAAAGACGTGTGCCACCTGAACATTGATGAGGACACTCTCCTCGTTGACCAGTCTCTTTCCCTGTGGATGCTCGACTGGTCGCAGGGATCCCTAGGGTCCTCAAACCTGGCTGAGCGTATCGACTGCGCCCAAATGCTCGTCTACCAGGCTCTTGCCACCTCACCGAAACGCGCTGTCGAGGCTGCTCGTCGCACCATCCCCTTAGCGGAGCTGCTCGCCTCCGCCCTCGCACTTCAAAACGCGGTGCTACCCCCGAAGGTGCGGGCACGCGCCAGCAAAACGAGTGTCGTTGACGACTTGAGGGACGAACTGTCAAAGATCGCCCCCACAGTCAAGACGCCGGAACCCATCAAGTTGGAGCGTTTCTCTCCCCGCACCGTCGTCATGTTCGTCATTTTGGCGGCAGCGTTGGTCGCGGTGTTCGGCTCCATGAACTTCGATGCGGTGGTTGAGGCGGTGAGCGATGCGAACCTACTGTGGATTCTGGTGGCGTTCGGGTTGGGGACCCTCACGTGGGTTGGGGCCGCCATCCCCCTAGTGGCGTTCGCGCCGAAGAAGATCAGTTTGAAGAACGCGACTCTAACCCAGATTGCTGCCTCCGTTGTCACCCTGGTTGCCCCCGCCGGGATCGGACCAGCAGCCTTGAACCTGCGTCTGCTAAACCGGGAAAAACTGTCCACCCCCGTCGCCATCGCGACCGTGACCCTCGTGCAGTTGTCGCAGGTGATCACCTCACTGATCCTGTTGTTGATGATTGTTGCGGGCACTGGGGCGGCAGTTGACGTTGAGCTGCCCACCATGGCGATTGTTGGTGGGACGGCCGCTGTCGCAACCGTTGTTGTCACCACCATTTCCATCCCGAAGTTGCGGAAGTGGATTTGGGCGAAAGTGCAGCCCTCTTGGGATCAGGCTTACCCCCAGTTCCTGTGGATCCTCGGCCACCCGAAGCAACTGCTCATCGCGATCTCGGGGAACCTGCTGATGAACTTGGGTTACATTGGTGCCTTCGGCGCTTCACTGGCGGCCTTCGGATACTCCCTCACCCCCCTACTGCTTGCGATCACCTACCTGGCTTCTTCAACTGTTGGTTCTGTGATCCCCACTCCCGGTGGTATCGGGCCTGTTGAAGCAGCTTTGACGGGCGGCCTGCAGGTTGCGGGGATCCCCGCCGCCGTCGCCCTTTCCACCGCGGTCGTGTTCAGGCTGGTCACCTTCTACGGGCGGATACCCTTCGGCTGGTTCGCCATGAAAAACATGGAGAAGAAGGGCCTCATCTAAAGAGGCTGCGTTCGATGCGGGCCTAGGTGAGTTGGGTGGACGCCGAGGTTGGTGTCCCCTCTCAGCGGGCGTCTTCCTGCGGGGGAGCCGCCATGGCGTTCCCGATGGCCGCGCCGATGTCCTCCAACAGTTGCGGGCCAACACTAGTGGGGGCCACCTGAGTTTGATCAACGGTGCGTCTTTTGAGGTTCCGGGGCACGGGTTTCGGCCTGTTTGTGCGGTTCATGGTTTTCGGGCGGGGCACAACGTGCCGCCACCCGCTGCGGCTCGGACGAAACCGAGACAAAACCAGTGGCCTGACCCAGAAAGGCTCTAAAACAGCCGGCGGCCTAGAACCACTCAAGGAAAAACCGGGAAAGACGTGCGCCCAACAAACCGGGACATCAAAGCGATGAAAGCCTAGATTTTGTCCCCCCAGTGAACACACAGCGAGATTGACACTGTCATCCCACTGCTTTCAACGCTGTACGTTCGGTTGGGGGAACGAACCATCACTGTGCGTTCGGTCGGGGTGCTTGTAGATTCGTCTGCGTTCGGTTGCGGTGCCCCGAGCGCCATCTTGGCGCGCGTTCAGCGCTGGTGTCCGACTGAGGTGAAAGTCAGGCCCCGCTGCCGCCTCCCTCCACCTTGTTGACTGTGCCTTCCGGTGGCCCCAAACCTTTTCGGCACCCTAACCGCGGCAACACTTCGCCCCTGCCTAGGTGGCGGACCCTTTCGGGGATCCCAGCCCTCCTACGCACAAGCCAACAGCGGCTTGAAGTCTGACTTGGAGTTGCTCACCCTGTGCAAGGAAACCAACGATCCTCTCAAGAAAGACTCCAAAACAGCCGGCAGCCCAGGGCACCCGAGAGAAAACAGGAAAAGACGCAAACACACCAAACAAACCGGGACACTAAGACGACAAGAGTCAGGTCTCAGCGGGCGTCTTCCTGCGGGGGAGCCGCCATGGCGTTCCTGATGGCCACGCCGATGTCCTCCAACAGTTGCGGACCAACATTAGTGGGGGCCGTGCAAGCGCGACCACGGTCCGCAAACGGAGGCTCCTCCTCGTCGCACCCCAAAACGTAGAACCAGACGTCCACCAACTCCTCGTGGTACGTGTGACCGTGGCCTTGGGGGGCTCCCCCCGCAACTGGAAGGTCAGCGGCGACCTGCAGGTATGTGACCACCGGCGTGTAGCTCATAGAAGGCGATACATCCACGCCAACCCGTTCCCGTAACCAGTCGGGTTCACGCCAAATCATTGGCGCGCTGTACCAGACGACGGGGTCGGAAGCGTGTTGGACGAAAGCGATGCGCGGGAAACGCCAATGCTCGAACTTACGGCCGTACAGGTCGGCTTCCAGTTGGCTGGGGTCGTTCACGAAGCGGACATGGTGGCCTTGGTCGAAAACTGGGGCGACTTCGGGACTGCCGGGGCCCCGGCCCTGCGTGCCCTCAAGCCAGAGGGGTGCCCCGTTGGGGGACCCAACCCATCCGGCGCCCGCCACTTGTCTACCCGCTTCCTCCAAGTCTCGGAAGGCAGCCTGGGAGCCGTAGCTCCCAAGAGACTCTCCCGCCACGTAGATGAGGGGCCGCTCATTCGGCGGGAGTTTAGAGACCTCGTCACGAATCTTTTCGAACAAGAGCTTCCCCGCTTCCGCGCAGGGGTCGAGCCCAGTGAGCATCAGCGCCGCCGAGAACAGGTATGAGTACTGCATGGTCGCAACAGCGCAGTCGCCACCAGTCAAGTATTCGACGGGTTGGACCAGCCACTCATCCACCCAGCCTGAGCCGGTGGTCGTGTTCACGACAATCACGGAACGCTCAAAACCTCCGGTCCGCTTCAGTTCATCCACCACCAAGTCGGCGAGCGGCTCCAACGCACTATCGTTTCGGGGCATGCCCGCGTAAACGCGTATGGGTTGCAGCGCGGGCTTCCCAGTGACCGCGCAAATGTCGGCGGCGGTAGGGCCAAGGGTCAAGAATTTGCGGCCCTGCCCACCTATCGTCTCCCACTTCGAAAGTGAGTCGGGTGACCCACTACGTTCGGACAGTGCCGGCTGTTCGAAACCCCCACCTGTAGTCGTGTTGAGTTTCCCTGCGCGTCTCGCAAAAATTGCGAGACCCGTTTTGAGAACAACCTTGTTGAGGAACAACAGCACTAGCAGAGCGACCCCCGCAAGCGAGACGACGCTGGCGACGGGCCGGTACACCCACAGGCTGAGCACGTCGACCACAATGTTGAAGATCGTGAGCAGCAAGTAGTTGATTTGTAGGACCACGCCGAACAGGAAGAAGGAGGAGACGAACCCCAACAGGTACTCGAGTGGCGACACGGGTTTCATGTCAACCATGAGAGCCGCTTTGCGGGAGTCGATGTAGAAGTGCACGACTGCCCGCACCGTCCACGCCACCACCAAAACGAAAATGATGGTGGACAGGAAACTGGCGAGGTCGGGGGGCACCACCACTTGGATGCCGGTCTCCCGCCCAGCCCATCCGATGGCTGTTTCTAGCCCCCACCCGGTGGTGTACCCGATGCCCATGAGCGTTCCGGACACGAAAGCGTGCCACCACCAGCGGCGCGGCAGCAGGGAGGGGGACACTGAGATTGCATAGAAGATCATGGTGAAGAGCACGCCCAAATAAGAAACGTGCTCCATACTTTCTCCCCCGTCCAACCTGACTAGGCTGGGTCACAAGCGTGAGTGTCCTGAGCCTGCCACCTGCGAGGCTATCAGGCCCGAACGTAACCAAAGCTAATCGGAAGGCATTTACTTTGACGACTTCGACCAGCCACCAAAACGAGTTGCCCGACCTGTTCCGCCGCGTCGCACCCGACTTTGAAATGCCGAACCCGGAAGAGGTCCCCCAACTGCGGTGGGGCATCATGGGTCTGGGGGGGATCGCCCGCCGGTTCGCTACTGAGGTCCCCGAATACTCTGACCAAATTGTTGCGGCGGTCGGCTCACGTTCAAAAGAGAAGGCGCTAGATTTCGCGTTTGAGTTCGGCGTTGATGATGACCGCGCGCACGGGTCCTACGAGGAGCTGGTCGCTGACCCCGCGGTCGACGCCATCTACGTTTCGACCCCACACGTTCGCCACAAGGAAGATGCGCTCATGGCGCTGCGCGCCGGCAAACCCGTGTTGGTTGAAAAGTCGTTCGCGATGACTGAAGAGGAGGCGGCAGAAGTTTTCGCTGAAGCGGAAAAGCGAGGCTTGTTCGCGATGGAGGCGATGTGGTCGCGTACCCTCCCCCACTACAGGTTTTTGGACGAAGTCGTGAAAACGGGCGCCCTCGGCAAACTCACTAGCGTTGAATCTGACCACGGACAGTCCCTCACTCACGTGGCGCGCCTCATGCAACCTGAGCTTGGGGGCGGCGCAATGCTGGATCTGGGCGTGTACCCACAGCATTTAGCGAACATGCTGCTCGGCGACGCGACTGAGGTTGCCGCTGTTTCCCGCATGACCGACACGGGTGTCGACGCGGCCAACGTGGTGGCGACCAAGCACAAGGACGGTTTGGCCTCTTCTTCTTCCCAGTTGGACGGGCGCACTCCAACGGAGGCGGTTCTCACATTCGAGCGTGGGCGTGTCACATTGGGTTACCCGTTTTACAACCCGTGTGAAGTCACGTTGGAGGTCTACGAGGAGGACCCTGACACTGGGGAAGTCGAGGTTGAGGAGGCGACGTGGGACGCGCGCGTTGCTGGGGGTTTCCAGTATGAAGCTGCGGAGGCCGCCCACCAGATCATTGAGGGGAACCTGCAGTCCCCCCTAGTGCCCTGGAAGTCGACGCTGGAAGTGCAGCGCATCATGGACCAAGTTTTGAAGCAGGCGGAAACCGACAGTCCCGCGTAAAGGTGCGGCTGGGAGCCTTGACGTCCTGATGTCTTTGTTGGCGTTGGCCGCCCGTGCCCCCCGACCGAGCGCACACCGCACCCCAACTGAACGCGAAGGTTACGACGTTGTGTCACTGTTGTTGAACGCGTGTGCTCAGTCGGGGTAGAGCCAGCACCCGCGGCCGCTCGCTTGGGTGAGAGAGGGGCGCCACCGATCACGTGGCATCTGAACAGCGGCGGCTCCTGAACAGCGCCATCACGCACGGTGCCAAAGGCCTGAGGGTCTAGGTGTTTTTGCGGGCTGCTGTCTCCCGTTTCAGCCACTCAAGCGCCGCATCCAACGTCGGCTGGTTGAACTGGAAACCG
>CAYFUO010000031.1:0-18945 GCA_964346255.1 uncultured Actinomyces sp.
GCAACGCATACGACGTGATGTTGAAGGGCACCCCTAGGAACATGTCGGCGCTGCGCTGATAGAGCTGTAAGGAAAGTTTCCCGTCCGCAACATACGTTTGGAAGAACGCGTGGCACGGTTGGAGAGCCATCTCCTCCAACGCTCCAACGTTCCACGCCGACACCAGCATTCGACGCGAATCGGGATCCGTTTTCAGGGTTTCAAGAAGGTTCGTCAGCTGGTCGATTTCTGTGCCGTCAGGGGCCATCCACTTGCGCCACTGCACGCCGTAGACGGGGCCAAGCTCCCCGTCCTCGTCCGCCCACTCGTTCCAAATGCGGATCCCGTTTTCCTGCAACCACTTGACGTTAGAGTCGCCGCGCAGGAACCACAACAGTTCACCCACGACTGACTTCAAGTGGACTTTCTTCGTGGTGATGACGGGGAACCCCTTTTGTAGGTCGTAGCGGAGCTGCCTACCGAACACGCTGAGGGTCCCCGTGCCCGTACGGTCTTCCTTCACCACGCCATGTTTGAGGACGTCCTTCAAGAGGTCCTCATACTGGCGGTCGGGGTTGTGTGGGCGGTCGGCCTTCACAGGGGGATCCCATCAACTTCCTGGTTGGTGGGGGCTCCTTGAGCGACGGTGTGAGAGATCGTGCAGCGGCGGTCGATCGCCTTCTTAGCGCGGGTGAGCAGCATCTTCGTTTCGGCCTCGTCCAAAGAGGACAGGTCTGCACCAATTTTGACGAGGAAGTCGGTGAAACGGTTTTCAGCCTGGTCGTATGTCGCGTCGATGGTTCCCGAGAGGGGGGTGACTTCGCCGAGGGCCGCGTCGAAACGTGCCTCACCTGACAACAGGTTGCATCCCAAAACGGCGAGCTTCAGTAAGTCGCCGGGGGAAAACTCGCCTTCGTCATAACCTATGACCAGTTCGCCTCCGCGGTCGTTGGTGGCCACGTAACGCCTCACGCCGGCCCTCGTAGCTCCCAAACCTGTTTCGCCTGCGTCAGCCATGGATGATCACTCCCTCACTAGTCGCCTACTTTTCACCCTAGATCTTAGGGGTGTTGCGCTGCGAAACGGAACTTTGGGACCGCGGTGGTGCTTGGCGTCTCTTGGCGGGGTAAGGCTGGGTCAGGCGCTAGGCTGGACGCATGGAACGCATGCGGGAGACTATTGAGAAGTTCGATGCAGTTCCACTCACCCGGAAGCAGGTGGAGTGGCTGACACTTCTCACCAGTGAGTGGCAGGTTCTGGCGGACTTGGCGTCCGCAGACCTAGTCTTGTGGCTCCGAACGAAAGACGAACGGTTCGTGTCCGTGGCCCTCTGCCGTTCAGCGACCGCGTCAACCGTGCACCTCGACGACACTATTGGGCTCAGGGCCTCGCGGGGGCGTAACGAGCTGCTTGAGCGGGCGTTGGAAACCTGCTCGATGGTTGAAAAAACACGGGTCCAGTGGGCGGGCTTGTATTCGGTTGAGATCTCTTGCGTCCCTGTCTCTGACGGGGATGGCTGCTTCGCGGTCATGTCCATGGACGCGAACGTGGCGGCCCCCTCACGCCATCCCGGCAACCAGTGGTGGACGTCAACGGCGGCGGAGGCGATCTGCCACATGATCTCTCACGGAGAATTCCCGTTCCCTGACGGGGCCCTAACCACTGGCCGCGGGTCTCCTAGGGTCCTGGACGGGACGATTCTTGTGAACGACCGCGGCTACGTGATGGAGATCAGCCCTAACGCGAACTCTGCGATGAGGCGCCTAGGGCTTTCAGAATCACTCATAGGGAGGCACTTGCGCGATGAACTGCGCCCACTCGGCGTGGAGGACGATAGGGCGAATGAAGCCCTCTCCGTGATCGCTCTTGGGCGCGCCCCATGGGAAACCGACATTGAAGCGAACGGGCACACGATCGTCCTCCGCGCTGTCCCGCTACTGCATCACGGGAAACCGCTTGGCGCGGTGCTCCTCACGCGTGACGTGACAGAGTCCCGTAAACACCATAAGAAGCTGATGACGAAGGATGCGACGATCCGGGAGATCCACCATCGGGTGAAGAACAACCTGCAGACCGTGTCAGCGCTTTTGCGGATTCAAGAGCGCCGCTCCCAGTCAGTGGATGTAAAGAAGGCGCTGCAGGAGGCTGGTCGGCGCGTGGAGACTGTCGCTGCTGTCCACGAGGCTCTCTCCCACAACGTTCACGGCATGGTCGACTTCGATGAGGTCGCCCAAAACATTTTGGACATGGCTGTGCGGGTCGCGACCGCCGGGCCGGACGTGAAAACGCAGCTGGAGGGCCGGTTCGGGCCGCTGTCAGCGGATAGGGCTTCAGCGCTCGCGACGATCCTAGTGGAGTTGGCTGCGAACTCCGTGGAACACGGCTACCGGCACGGTGGGGGCACCGTGCTCGTCAAAGCCAGCAGGGAAAGTGACCTGTTGACGGTCATCGTTGAGGATGCTGGCGTCGGCATGGCGGGGGATGAGCCTCTTGACGGCCTCGGCCTCCAGATCGTGAGGCTCATGGTCGCTGGCGAACTGGATGGCACCATCGAGTGGTCCGACAGGGAAGGCGGTGGGACCACGGTGACCATCAAGTTCCGTCCGTGTACGTCAGGCGCCCCCGAAGAGGAAAGCTGAACGGCACTCGGATCGGTGCCTGCTCAGGGCAGGCTAGGGCCTACTTGCGTTCGCTTTGAGAGGCGCGACGCGCGCGGGCGGCTCGCCTCTTCATGGCGCGGCGTTCTTCTTCGCTTTTGCCGCCCCAAACACCAGAGTCTTGATTGTTCTCAATCGCCCACATCAAGCAAATGTCCATGACAGTGCAGGTGGCGCACACGGCTTTAGCGCGTGACGCTTGCGCGACCGCTGGCCCCGTGTTGCCTATTGGGAAGAACAGCTCAGGGTCCACACTCAAGCACGCTGCCCGGCTTCGCCAGTCCATGATCGTCTCCTTCTGGGTGGCCCCAGGAACGCGTGTCCCCGAGTGCTCTGGTCTTGTGGCTTCAAGTGTGGGCCACGCTCGTTTCACCGGCAAGGGTTTGCGTTGCTTGCAACACGAAACTGGCTGTGGAAACAGTCACGTGTGGGGCGAAAGTACCAGACGAACTGTGGCCTAACTTTCATTTCGTAAGGAAAGGCGACTTATTGTGTTGCCTTCGGCATAAAGGCCTTCCCCCTGCGGAAATGGGTAGGAGGCGAGCAGCCACAGGGATTCGTGGGGGAACTGGGCGGTGAGGAAACGTAGAGTCTCTCGATTGGGTTCGAAACAAAAAAGGTGACTGTCCCGGTGGAAGGAAAGCTCTGGCCACTGTTGCGGGGACAAAAACACTGCCTCGAGACCCGCCTTGGCGCCACCGCTAAGCGATTTACTGATTTCTTCGTGCAAGTGGTTTGGTGCTATCACCGTGACCTTCCCCTCAATCAAGTTGCTCTCAGCCCACTGCAAAGACAGCTCCAAGCGTGGGGAGGTGAGAGGCGCACTGGTTTTGGGTTGCGGGGAGTGGGGGGTGAGTGAAGTGGGTGGGGACGCCACTTGCATCCACGCTGCCTCACCTTGGAAACCCGCGGCCAAGGTTCGCCTGGGAAGACCACTCACGTAGCGGGACAAGGCTGACGACGCGTGCCCAGAACCTTCGGGGGAGGGGAGCAGTGCTAGGAGCTCAGGGCGAGCCAAGGCGCCCTTGGTCGGCAGGCGGAACACCTTGTTGGGTATTTCCCCAATCTCGGCTGAGGGCTTGGTGTCGGTCAGTATCAGGCGCAGTCCGCTAGCAGGCTCGCGGCTTTGGGACGCCGCCAGAAGCCTGCGTAGGAGAGTCTTCGCTTCTTCCGAGCCTCCCACCATTTCCAACCTGCGAAACACGGTGGTCGCGTCCGCCACCACTAGCGTCAAATCCGTCGGCGCGGCGTCTGCGACTCGGCTGAGCGTTTCGGCGGCCTCCCCCAAATTGGTGGGGGAAACAACTTTCGCGAAAGCGGGGGCGCAGTGTGCGGCTGCCTCCGGGAACTCCCCAACCCACAGGAGGGGCCGATTCCACAGCCCCCCAGCGTGTTTTTGACGTCCGGTTGGGGTGAGCGCCGCCGACAAGGCCAAGTCGAGAAGCTCAGTGCGGTGCGAAGCGGGCCCCAAGAAAACTGTGGGCTCGTCGGTGGCGCGCACCACCCGCAACCTGGCGGAGACGGGGTCTTCCAACATTCCTAGAGTGCCGGCCTCGCCCACCTGGTCATCCAGATCGAGCGCGTGGGGGATCTCATCGGGTAGGGGATCTGGCACCTGTTGTACGAAGCCCCCCATCCACCGCCCCTCATCTTGGGCAGTGGCCTGCATGATCATGGTTTTCCACGTCTCGATGTTGTCGGCGAAAGCGGTTTGGACCTGATTGCCGTCCAGGATCGCTCTTCCCGGAATGCGGGGCAGGGCGGCAGCTGAGGGGTCACCGATGGTTTCAATGGAGTCTGCGGGTTCCGCGCACCGCAAAGCGAACCGCAGGTCCAAGGTCGCTCTCATGTTCGGGGACACGGCGCCCCCAGGTCTTTGGGTGGCGATCACCAAATGCATGCCAAGGGAGCGACCTTGCGTGGTGATATCCGTGAGTTCTCGCATCAGGTCAGGGTGAGAGTCGGCGAGCACCCGGAACTCATCAACCACAATCACTAGTCGTGGTGGCGGGGGTGGGGGCGGTGGTGCGGGGCTGCTGGACAGGGGGAAGCCACCGCTCGTGTCGGAGTCGGCGAGCGCACTGTACTGTTCCCACTCCTCCCAAGACCGGAAACCCAAGTTGGCTGCCGCTATCTTGCGGACGGTGAGCGCGGCCCCCAATGCTCGCAGCAGCCAGGGGGTCTTGCTTCCATCCAAGTCAGTGATCGAGTGGTCGACGTGAGGTAGGTCCGCCAAGTGGCTGAGCCCGGCCCCACCCTTGTAGTCGATGAAGATGAACCGCAACTTAGAGGGGGGCAACGTGGCCGCGTAAGACAAGACTAGGGTCGTCAGGAACTCTGATTTCCCAGACCCCGTGCCGCCGGCAACTAGGGCGTGCGGGCCGTCTTTCAGCAGGTCGAATTCCACGGTTCCCTCCCCACCTCGACCTATGAGGAACCGGCTTCTAGGACTGCTCCACCTCTCCTTAAGTAGGGCTGGGGCGGGAGAGCCTAAAACAGAATCGAAGGGGCAGGTGTCGGGCAGGGTCGCGCCATCATCTAGCGTTTCAGCGATTTGTTTCGCCCACGACATCCCACCCGTCCGCTTCGCACCAATGATCCGGGTGACGAACGTCGGCAACTCGGATGGGGCCCTCGCCCACGCGATCACCAATGCTCCGGACACGTCTTCACCTGGGTCCTCTTCTCCGGGGGAGAGGACCCGCACGGCCCTCCCCGTCGTCGCGGCTTGGGCTGCCAGCCAGTGGGCGTAAGGTCCCGCGTTGTCACCCACGACCCCCAAAGGTCGGCTTCCGAGGCTGAGCGTGCCGGGCTTTTCGGGAGATGCGCGGACCACCACCTCCTCTTGGTCTTCCCAGTCCGAGGTTCCTGCCATAGTTTTCTCCGGTGCCAGCTTCGCTAAGGTTGGCTGCGCCGCCACGAGAGACTGGCTGAGCCGCGCCGCATCCCACTTGCGGGCTCGGCGGCGGCGGACAACCAGGAAAACCCAGACAGCCAGGAGGACTATCCCGCCGAGGGCGAGAAGCCAACGCTTGTCCGGCAGCCAGCGGGCCAAAAACGCGACCATCATGATAGGCATGAGGACAGCGGTGAACCTCAACCACCCACTACGGTTTTTCCGTTTGGTTCGCGCGGGCCAACTCAGGTCCGTCGGTCGCCCTCTAACTTGCCACACGCTTTCTCCAAGCCGAATCTTCTTCCCCAACCGCAGGGGAAGCGAAGCGTTCCCAGTGGTGAGGGGATTCGTGGGTTGCGTGGGGGTGAGGAGAGCGATGGTACGCGGACCGGCCGACCGGAGGGAGAATGCGCGTTGGGGCCGCGTCTCTAACGGGAATCTGACTGTGGCGTGCGAGCGGGAAACGTAACGGTCGGTTACGCCACCTCTTCCCCTGCCTATTCGCTCCCCCTCAACGAGGGGGAGAACGAGGCCGCAGTCCACACCCTCAACGCAAGCCAAGTGGTGCTCACACTTCAGTGAACGTTCCACCGCGCTTGCGGCACCAGAAGACTCCATTCACACAGGATCCCCGGTGGAGGTCCGCCTCTTACCATCGCTTTTGCGAAGTTGTGGAAAGAGCTGCTAGGTCGCCCTCAGCGGGCCGGCTGCGTAGTGGGGGCGTGAGGGGGACGCTCCTGCGCCGTTGCCTGCTGGGTCTTCAGTTGTTTGGGAGAATGGGGTCATGAACAAGGAACCGGAACAGATGACGCCCAGTGAGGCGGAAGCAGAAGTGTTGGCACGCTGGAACCAGCTGGTGGCCCTCGTGGAAGAGGCCCGAGAGCTCTACTACTTGGAGGACTCTCCCACAATTTCGGACGCGGAGTACGACTCCTACTACAGGGAGCTCCTCGAGTTGGAGGCCCGCCACCCCTACCTGCCCCTCGAACAGTCCCCAACCCGGCAGGTTGGGGGAAGCGCTGCAGAGGCGTTCTCACCGGTTCCTCACTCCACCCAAATGATGAGTTTGGATGACGTGTTCTCCATCGAAGAGTTGGACTCATGGTTCAGTAGGGTGGACCGCAAGTTCCCAGGTCAGTCGCACGTGTGCACGGCGGAAGTCAAAGTGGACGGTTTGGCTGTGAACCTCCGTTACGAGCGTGGCGTCCTCGTGCAAGCCGCGACCCGAGGGGACGGATTCGTGGGTGAGGACGTGACCGCCAACGTCCGCACCATCAGGAGCGTGCCAGCACGGCTGAAGAAACGGAAAGGGGAAGTGCTACCCGCCCTCGTCAACATTCGTGGCGAGGTCTACTTCAACGTTGCGGACTTTGAGAAAACCAATGATGAGCGCCGCGCAGCGAACGAGAGACCCTTCGTGAACCCGCGCAACGCGGCCGCCGGGTCGCTTCGACAAAAGGACCCAGCATCCACCGCGAAGAGGCCCCTATCGTTCGTCGCACACGGGGTGGGGGAAGTGGTTTGGCCCGAGGTCGGGGAAGAGCCCGACACCCAAGTGGGTCCGACCACCCAAATGGGCTGGTATGAACTTTTCGACGCTTGGGGGGTCCCCGTTTCGGCTCACACGGCCCTCGTGTCCGGTCACGCTGAGGCCGTGGGGATGGTGGAGAAAATAGGTCAGAGCCGCCCAGACTTCGACCACAACATTGACGGGGTCGTGTTCAAGTTGAACAGCTTGGCCCAACAGGTTGAGTGGGGGGCAACATCACGGACGCCAAGGTGGGCGGTGGCGTACAAGTACCCGCCACAAGAAGAGTTCACCAGGCTCCTAGACATCCGGGTGCAAGTTGGTCGAACAGGTCGGGTGACACCCTACGCAGTGTTTGAGAAGGTGCTAGTGGACGGGTCGAACCTGCAGCACGCGACACTCCACAATCAGGATGAAGTGAAACGTAAGGGCGTCCTCATCGGCGACCTGATCGTGGTCCGTAAGGCGGGGGACGTGATCCCAGAGGTGGTGGCGCCCGTGGAGGCCGACCGGGACGGTAGTGAACGGGCGTTCGTGATGCCAGCGAACTGTCCTTCGTGTGGGACGCCACTCGCGCCCGCGAAAGAGGGTGACGTGGACTTGCGCTGCCCCAACACGGAAGGTTGCCCAGCCCAAATAACGGAGAAACTCATCTATCTAGCGTCGCGGGGCGCCCTCGACATTGAAGGTCTAGGTGCGGAAGCAGCTGCCGCCCTCACTCAGCCGGAGATGGGCAGGGACCGGGTGGTGACCGCCCTCGTCGAGGGGAACACAGTCACCCTGGAGGACGGCACCGAACTAAAATATTCTCCCGCTGAGGGGGTGGCTCACGGGGACCTGTATGACCAGGCTGAGGCGCTGCTCCCCCCAGCCCAAAAACCCTATCTGGACGCTCTCGGTGACCTGTTCACCTTGGAGGCGGGCCCGTTGAAAGACGTGTTCGTGTGGCGACCCGTCCGGAAAGAGGGCGTTTTCACCGGGGATTACCGGCAGGTCCGGTTCTTCTGGTCCGCCAAGTGGAGCCGCGCGAAGGGCGCATGGAACCCGCAGGTCAGCAAGCCGCGGAAAGTCTTACTGGAGATGCTGGGTGAACTGGAGGCGGCGAAAGAACAGCCGCTGTGGAGATACTTGGTGGCACTGTCCATCCGCCACGTTGGCCCGACGGCCGCCCAAGCGTTAGCGAGCCACTTTGGTTCCATTGAGAAGATAGCACAGGCCCCCTTGGAGGAGCTCAGCGCGGTAGACCAAGTGGGGGGAGTGATTGCAGCTTCTGTGCACAACTGGTTCCGCGATGAGGCTCACCAAGAGACCGTCGCAAAGTGGCAGGCGGCCGGAGCGTTGGTGGCACCGGAAGAAGGGGAAACACTAGACCAAACCCTGGAGGGACTCGCAGTTGTAGTGTCGGGGTCCATGCCCCGCTTCGACCGGGAGGAAGCGAAAGAAGCAGTTGTGGCGCGGGGCGGGCGGGCGACCTCGTCCGTGTCGAAGCGAACAGCGGTAGTCGTTGCGGGCCCCGGCGCCGGCTCAAAAGTGGGTAAGGCTGAGCAGCTCGGGGTTCCCGTGCTGGACGCAGCCCTGTTCGACCTGCTGTTGGAGCAGGGCCTCAACCCAGCGTTGGAGGCGGCTGGGCTCGCGGCCGTCTAGACGACTAGTCGGAGGGGCGCCACGGATGCTTCGAGGAGGCGAGTGCGCAGGCCTCGACCGTTCCACTCTTCGTAAGAGAGCCTGCGAGCGGTCGACAGGTCATTGTCGAACATCTCGTTCATTCTGTCCGCGAAGTCATCAGAGTCGATTTGCACGGTGATCTCAAAGTTGCCGGCCAGCGACAGGCGGTCAATGTTCGCGGTCCCAACAATGGACCGGTAGTCGTCGACGCTGATCGTTTTGGCGTGGATCATCGCATGCTTGTACAACCAGATTTCTACGCCGTCCCTCAACAGTTCACCTAGGTGGGGGCGGCCCACCCAGTCCGCCAAAATGTGGTTGGAGAACTCTGGGCGCAAGATCCGCACTTTCACTCCCCGCCTAGCTGCTCTGCGCAGTTCCCGGGAGATCTCTTGGTCGGGAATGAAGTACGGGCTGGTGATGTCAATGCTTTCTTTCGCCCTCTTGAACGCCTCCAAATATTGGCCGCGCACGGGATACAACAAGTGAGAGGGACGGTTGAACGCCGCACTGATCTTCCCGTCCCACGGAAGTTCTGCTTCCTCAGGGAGCTCTGGTTGGCGGGTCCCACGGAACGTGTTCCAAAACTCTTCAAAACCCAGTTTGAGGACCTGCACGGAGTTGCCCTCGATACGGACGTGCGTGTCCCGCCACTCTTTACCGAAGTCGTCCCCAATGTTGAACCCACCGACGTAGCCGACTTTCCCGTCCGTGACCTGTAGTTTCCGGTGGGAACGTCCGGTGCGCCTCAGGTTGCCGGAGAACGCGCCCCGCCGGATTTCGGATACACGGTGAACGTGCATGTTCGGGTTCTTCCTGAAGACTTTGAATAGTGGGTGGGACATGAAGGACCCGAACCCGTCGTAGACAACGAAAACTTGGACGCCCCGCTCAGCAGCCCGGTACAGGGCTTCTTTGAAAGCGTGCCCCGCGGCGTCGGACCGCCACACGTATGTTTCGAAGTACACGTATTCTTTTGCGGCGTCTATGTCGGCGATCATGTCGTGGTAGAGGGATTCTCCCTCCGTGTAGGACCGGACCGTGTCATCTTCGACTTGGACGTCCGTTGGGGGGAGGGTGGGGAACCCTTTGACACCGCCGGGGATACGCGCCCTACGCACCTTGTCGATTCCCATTACGACTGCGGCTCCAGTGAGTGGGGCAATGACGTTCACTAAGGTGACTATTTTCACGCCCTTCCACAACAGTTCTTTGCGGGTGGATTTGCGGCTTCGTTTGTCGCTCATACGACTTAGTCTAGGCGCATGAGGGCAGCTACTATGGTGCGTATGTCAACCTTTACCGAAAGCGACGTCGCAGCCTTAGCGGAAGTCGCGTGCATTCGTCTTAGCGAAGAAGAGTTGAAGGTCTTCGCTGAAGACTTAGAGAACATCACCAAGATCATGGCGGATATCCGCCAGATCGCTGAAAGCGATCTTGAGCCCACCTACCATCCCACTTCGCTCACCAACGTTTTCAGGGCGGATGTGGTGACAGAAACGCTCGACCGTGAGGCGCTCCTCGAAGCGGCGCCTGACCCACTAGATGGACAGTTCGTTGTCCCACGAATGCTGGAGGAAAACTGATGGCCGAGTGGATGCAGAAAACGGCCCTCGAAATGGCGGAAGCCCTACGTGCAGGGGAGGTGACCTCAACGCAACTCGTTGAAGAGTCGCTCGCCCGCATCGACGCGATGAACCCGACCGTCAACGCGTTCGTTGCTGTCGACCGGGACGGTGCACTTGAGGTCGCCGCGGAGGTGGACCGGATCCGGTCTGAGGGCGGTGACCTGCACCCGATGGCGGGTGTCCCCGTGGCTGTCAAAGACAACATTGTCACTGAGGGACTGGAAACAACTTGCGCCTCCAACATGCTGAAGGGGTGGGTTCCCCCCTACGACGCGACAGTCGTCCAGCGTTTGAAGGCGGCGAAGCTCCCCATAGTCGGCAAAACTAACTTGGATGAGTTCGCGATGGGTTCCTCCACGGAAACATCCGCTTTCGGTGCCACCCACAACCCGTGGGACTTGGACCGCACGCCGGGCGGTTCCTCAGGGGGGGCCGCTGCGGCGGTCGCCTCTTACATGGTGCCCTTCGCTTTAGGTACGGACACGGGCGGGTCCATCCGCCAGCCCGCAGCCTTCACGGGCACCGTCGGCGTCAAACCAACCTACGGGAGGGTTTCCCGTTACGGCGCGGTCGCGCTGGCCTCCTCCGTGGATCAGGTTGGACCGCTTGCCCGGGATGTTGCGGACGCGGCGGCCCTGCAAGCAATCGTTGGGGGCTACGACGCACTCGACTCAACCTCGTTGAAAGACGACGTTGACGTGGAAGAGGCAGTGGCAGAAAGTGAGGGGGTTTTGGAGGGCCTGAGGGTCGGCGTCGTTCAAGAGCTCGGCGGCGACGGCTATCAGAGGGAAGTCCTCGACGCTTTGGAAGATGCCCTCACTGTCGTGAAGGACGAGGGCGCGAAGGTCGTTGAGGTGTCCGTCCCTTCAGCTCCTCTAGCGCTTCCCGCCTACTACTTGGTGATGCCCGCGGAGGCCTACTCCAACTTGGGGCGGTTCGATGGCGTCCGGTTCGGTAACCGGGTGACCCCTGAAGGGGACCCAACCGCTCGGGAAATGACTTGTGAGACTCGCGGGGTGGGCTTCGGCACGGAAGTGAAGCGCCGCATCGTGCTCGGTGCTCACGTGCTCTCCTCCGACGTTTTCGAGGGTGGGTACGGCGCTGCCGACAAGGTCCGCACCGTTTTGATGGACGATTTTGGGAAAGTGTTCGATGAGGTTGACGTCCTCATTTCGCCAACGACGCCGGTCACGGCCTTCAAGTTGGGCACCCAGTTGGAGCCCGTGGAAATTTATTTGAACGACGTTGCGACTGTTCCAGCGAACATGACTGGGGGACCCGCCATCTCCATCCCCAGCGGGATAGATGATGAGGGTCTGCCCACGTCCATCCAGTTCTTCGCACCCGTGGGGGCGGACGAACAGCTCTACAAGGTCGCTGCGGCAACCGAACGCGCTTTGGCGGACAGAGTGGTCGACTCCCCCTACTCACCAGTAGAAGTGGGAAGCGCCCGCGGGAACGAAACTCAAGAAGGAGATGCGTGAGCCATGAAACAGTTGACGTTTGAGGAAGCCACAGAGCTTTACGACCCGGCTGTCGGCATCGAAGTTCACGTCGAACTTTCCACTGACTCCAAAGTGTTTGACGGCGCCCCCGTCGTGTTCGGGGCGGAACCCAACACTGCACTACAACCCGTTTCGGCGGGCCTGCCCGGGGCTCTGCCCGTGTTGAACGAAAAGGTGCTTGAGTCAGCGATCCGTTTGGGACTAGCCCTGAACTGTGACATCGCCGAGCGGACGATGTTCGCCCGCAAACACTACTTCTACCCGGACCTGCCGAAGGCGTTCCAAACTTCGCAGGGCGAAAACCCCATCGCCGAAAACGGGTTGGTTGAAGTTGAGTTAGAGGACGGGACCATATTCGAAGTGGGCATTGAACGCGCTCACATGGAAGAAGACGCGGGCAAGAACACGCACATTGGTGGGGCGGCGGGACGCATTCACGGCGCCGACCACTCCCTAGTCGACTTCAACCGGTCTTCGGTGCCACTCATCGAGATCGTTTCCCGCCCAATCTTGGGGGCGAAGGAACGTGCGGGGGAAGTCGCTGCGACCTACGTGCAAACCCTGCGTGACATCGCTAAAGCCCTAGGCATTTCGGATGCGCAGATGGAGCGGGGCAACGTTAGGGCCGACATCAACGTGTCCGTCAGTAAAGACGACACGTTGGGTACCCGCACGGAAACGAAGAACCTCAACTCGTTCCGCTCAATAGCGCGGGCAGTGGAGTACGAGGTCGCCCGCCAAGCCTCACTACTTGAGGCGGGCGAAAAAGTTGTGCAAGAGACACGGCACTTCAATGAGGACGGAACCACATCCTCGGGTAGGCCGAAGACGGGTGCGGAAGACTACAGGTTCTTCCCGGACCCGGACCTCCCACCCATTGAGCCGGACCCTGCGTGGGTCGCGGAACTCGCCGCGAACCTGGTCGAGTTGCCAACCGCTAAGCGGCGTCGCCTCCGCGAAACCTGGGGTTTTTCTGACCTGGAAATGCGGGACGTCGTCAACGCCGGGGCCCTCGACCTTTTGGAAGCAACCGTTCTTGCTGGGGCGGCACCAGAGTCTGCTCGCAAGTGGTGGATGGGAGAGTTGTCCCGCCACGCGAAACGCGAAGAAATCAGTCTCGAGGAAGCCGCCATCACGCCCACGCAGGTCGCCGAGCTGCAGGCCCTAGTGGATGAGGGTGCTCTCACAGACCGGCTTGCCCGCCAAGTGTTGGAGGGCGTGTTGGCTGGGGAGGGGAACCCTCGGGAAGTGGTGAAGGCCCGCGGGCTGGAGATCGTCTCCGATGACGGCGCCTTGAACACGGTGGTCGAAAAGGTCATCGCTGAGAACCCGGATGTGGCAGAGAAGATCCGGGGAGGGAAGCTCGCGGCCATTGGCGCCCTCGTCGGTGGGGTCATGCGGGAGACACGTGGCCAAGCTGACGCGAAACGTGTCAAAGAGATCATTATGGAAACCCTGGGGGCCTAGGTCGGAAGATTTTGTGTGGGCGGCGAACATTATCTGGACTGTGTCCGCCGCCCCCCCGCGGGGGGTGAGACAATAGTGGGTGAAGTGCTCCCCACTGGACTCTTGGAGGATCAAAACTGATGGCCGTCTCACCTTCTTACACAGCTTCATATCGACTACTGGTTGACGAGAACCAGGCTCGCGTCGCCGAGGTGGTGGAAGTAGCGACTGAGAAGGGCGCCTTCGTGAAGGGCCTCGACGTGGCTGAGGCTGAGGGCGAACACATGATCATCGACGTGACCCTCGACCTGCGCGACTCCAAACACCGGAGGGCCGTCCGTAAAGCGTTGGGGAAAATCCCCGGGGTCGAGGTGCAGACCATTGCGGACCAGACTTTCCTGGACCACATTGGCGGCAAAATCCAGGTGGCACCTAAGACGCCCCTACGGAACCGTGACGACCTCTCCCGCGTTTACACGCCGGGCGTGGCGAGGGTCTGTAAGTCGATTCGGGACACGCCCTCGAAGGCGCGCCTCCTCACAATGAAGGCGAACACGGTGGCCGTGGTGACAGACGGCTCCTCCGTCCTCGGGCTTGGAGACATCGGTCCCGCTGCGGCGCTGCCCGTCCTGGAAGGCAAAGCTGTCCTGTTCAAACACTTTGGTCGGGTGGACGCGGGGCCGGTGGTGTTGGACACGCAAGACACTGAAGAGATCATCGCGATCGTGAAAGCGCTTGCCCCCGCTTACGGTGGCATCAACTTGGAAGATATTGCGGCGCCGCGCTGCTTCGAGATTGAAGAGAGGCTCTGCAACGACCTGGACATCCCCGTCTTCCACGACGACCAACACGGCACGGCTGTAGTGGTGTTGGCGGCGCTCCTGAATGCTTTGAAGGTTGTTGGCAAGAACATTGAGGATGTCCGCATCGTCGTGTCGGGTGTGGGGGCAGCGGGCAACGCGATCATCAGGCTCCTGTTAGCGGCTGGCGCTCACGACGTCATCGGCTACGGACGCACCGGCGCCTTGTCGCGGGACACGATTGGGGACGTTCACCCGGCCCGCAAAGCACTTGCGGAGGACACGAACCCCTACTTGGTGAAGGGGACCCTGCAAGAGGGTTTGGAGGGCGCCGACGTCTTCATTGGCGTGTCCCGAGGTGGGATCCTGTCAGGCGAAGACATTGCGAAGATGAACGAGGACGCCATAGTGTTCGCGCTTGCCAACCCGATGCCCGAAGTGGACCCGTCAGAGGCAGACAAGTACGCCCGCATTGTGGCGACTGGGCGTAGTGACTACCCGAACCAGATCAACAACGTCCTGTGCTTCCCCGGACTGTTCAGGGGAGTGTTGGATGCTCGGGCGTCCGAGATCACCACTGAAGTTCTACACGCCTCAGCGAAAGCTATTGCGGGAGTGATCAGTGAAGACGAGTTGAGTGAAAACTACATTATTCCCGGCGTGTTCGACAGTCGGGTTGCTCCCGCGGTTGCTCACGCAACCAAGAAAGCGCTGGTTGGCGTGGATAAGGTGACGGTCGCTGTCCAAGAGGACGCGGACCCGGAAGCCGAGTTCGCGGCGATCCCCATGCCCTGACCGCCCCTTAAAACAAGTTGCCCCACGGAGTGCGCTCCGTGGGGCTGAACTTTTGGGGTCAGCCGAGGGCACCCAACAGTTGGGCGACAATGATTTTCACGACCATCGCCACCGGGTAAACCAGTGCGTACCCTAGGGACACGCGGGGGTCGTCGTTGGTGCGCGCGTTCGCGAAGGCGAGGACCGCGGGCTGGGTTTGCGTGCCCGCGAGGACACCGGCCATCTGTGTTCCTCCCATGTGGAATATCCACCGCATCACAGCGTAGATCCCGACTGCGAGGAGCGTGGTGAGCAGGAACCCGAGGATGAAAATGTTCACCCACATGCCGGACTTGAACGCCTCCATGATTTGGCCACCTGCGACTGCGCCCGCCTGCACTAGGAACAGTAGTAGACCCAGTTCAAGCATCACTTGGGAGGCCGTGTAGGGGAGAGTTGTCACCATGGGGCCGATGCGCCCAACCTTCCCGAAAATCAGTCCCACAATGAGGGTGCCCGCCGCGGCGCCAATGGTTAGGGCGCCACCCGGGATTGGGATGGGCATGTGGCCGATCCAAAGGCCCAGTGCCATGCCGATGCCGAGGGCGATCGGGTTGATGTCCGACAGGCCCCTAGCGGAGTCCCCGAAGAACTCGGTGATTTCCTTCATTTTTGAGGTGGGGGCGACGATGCGGACGCGGTCACCCTGCTGCAGAATCAGGTCCGGCCCACCAACCAAGTCGACGTCGCCGCGTCGCACGCGCGAAACTGATGCTGAATACTTTTGCGCGAGGTCGAGGCTACCAATCGTGTGGCCCGCGATCTTCGGGTCCGAAACCGTCATGCGACGGAAGTCCAGGTAGGAGCGGTCGCGCATCAGAGAGTGGGACGAGGAGTGGCCAAGTTCCTTGGCGGCCTGGGCGACGAGCTTGCTTGGGCCAACCACGGTGATGAGGTCGCCTGGATCCAAAGTGTCGGACATGGAGGGGCGCTTGATCGGCCCGGTTTCGCCGCGCCGCAACCTGGAGAACGTGATTTGGCCACCCATCTTTTCGTACAGGTCGCCAACAAACGGGTGGTCTTCACGTTCCACGCGGACAGTCCGGTTCGCGATCGCTGCCGGCTTATCCGTGTCATGTTTGCCATAAGCGAGGGCCGCCAACGCCGCCCCCAACATTCCCATCACGCCGAACAGGTAGGCGATCGAATAGCCGATGGTCGCTTGCGCTGGGCTCCCCGCCGCTTCACCGGCGGCAGCCATCGCTGGGGTGTTCGTGAGCGCCCCAGCGAACGTGCCGCCCACCACGGCGATCGGCATGTCAAACACTTTCACGCCCACAAAGTACGCCAACACCGCGAGCGCTGCGATGATCCCCGTCATTGCGAGGATCGGTCCGAGAGCGGTTTTCAAGTTATGGAAGAAAGAAGCCCCAGAGTTCACGCCGATACTGAAGGCGAACAGGGCGAGCCCCAAGGTACCAACGATGGCGGGCACCTCAATCGTCACTCCAAGCTCATTGCTCCACGCTGCGACGATGATGGAGAGGAAAAGGACCGCGGCTGGGCCGAGGCTGACGCCTTTGACTTTAATGTGACCGATGGCCATGCCCGCTCCCACGAGGAGGAAGGCGAAGACCAGGGGATTATCCGCTAAATATTGGAAGAAGCCAATCAAGGGAGAGACCTAACTGAAGATGTTGGCATGACAGTCCAAGCCTAGCGTCCGCCGCCACCCAAAAAGGCGTAAGAAAGCGTGTGAGATTAGCTCGCGCTGGACGCGGCGGCGCTTCCTAATCCAACCCGTGAGATGGTCGGCAACAACCTTCCCAAGTCCTTACCATTGGGTTTGTGCAGATCACACTCGCGATTCAGGTGACGCTCCTAGTAGTAGTGCCTAGGCGTGTGGTTTCTGCTGTCTAACAGATGGTCCACACGCTTAGCCCCACACGATGTAGGGGCTTTTTGTTTGGGCTGATTCAAGGGACGGAGATAAGAAGTGACGAGAAGCCAAAGGATGACCGGCGCTGACGCCATAGTGGAGTCGCTTGAGAAGCTTGGCGTTACCGACGTATTCGGTATGCCTGGTGGCGCTGTGCTTCCCCTTTACGACCCCCTCATGGATTCAAACCTGCGCCACATTCTGATCCGCCACGAACAGGGTGCCGGCCACGCGGCGGAAGGTTACGCGATCGCGTCAGGGAAAACGGGTTGCGCAATCGTGACGTCGGGGCCCGCCGCGATGAACACGATGACAGCCCTCGCTGACGCGAACCTGGATTCCGTGCCGATCGTGGTGATCACCGGGCAGGTCGGCTCATCCCTCATTGGGACTGACGCTTTCCAAGAAGCCGACATTGTGGGGGCGTCCATGCCCGTCACGAAACATTCCTTCCTAGTTACGGACGCTCAAGAGGTCCCCTCCCGACTGGCGGAAGCTTTCCACATTGCTTCCACGGGTCGCCCCGGCCCCGTCCTCGTCGACGTGACAAAAGACGCGCAAACTGGCCAAATGGATTTCGTGTGGCCACCGCCCATGGACATCCCCGGGTACCGGACCCCCGGTAGACCCTCAAGGAAACAGATCAAGGCCGCCGCGGAAGCGATCGCCCAGTCGAACGCCCCCGTAATCTACCTAGGTGGCGGCGCAGTCCGGGGGGACGCGACCGGTGAGGTCATGCGGCTCATCGACTTGACGGACGCTCCCGTCGTGACAACCCTCACGGGCCGGGGTGCGATTCCCGACTCCGACCCCCACAACCTGGGCATGCCGGGGATGCACGGGACCGTCGCCGCGGTTGGGGCCCTCCAGAGGGCTGACCTCCTGATCACTTTGGGTGCCCGCTTCGACGACCGGGTCACCGGCCAACTCGACACTTTCGCACCGCGAGCGAAAGTCATTCACGTTGATATTGACGCTGCCGAAATCTCCAAGAACCGGAAGAGCGACATCCCAGTGGTTGGGGACCTGAATGAGGTGCTCGCGGGCCTGAACGCGGAGCTACCCGAAGTGTTGCCACCGGACTATAAGGAAGACTTGTACGGCTGGTGGAGGTACCTGAACCGGCTGCGCGACTCCTACCCACTCGGCTACGTCGAGCCCAACGACGGCATGCTCGCCCCCCAATACGTGTTGGGTAGGCTCTCTGAGCTCTCCGGTCCGGACGCGATCTACTCCACTGGGGTTGGCCAACACCAGATGTGGGCGTCGCAGTTCTTAGGGTTAGAGAAGCCGCGCCACTTCATTTCTTCCTCAGGGCTCGGCACCATGGGCTATGGGTTGCCGGCGGGGATCGGCGCGAAGGTAGCGAAACCGGATGAGACCGTGTGGGTCATCGATGGGGACGGTTCCTTCCAGATGACGTTGCAGGAGCTGGCGACAGCGGTCACCAACGACATTCCCATCAAGATTGCGCTCATCAACAACACGGTGCTCGGCATGGTCCGCCAGTGGCAGAACCTGTTCTACAACGAACGCTATTCACACACGAAACTCAACGATCAAGGCGAGGGACAGGTCCCCGACTTCGTGGCCCTAGCGAACGCCTACTCCGTGCCAGCCCGCCGCGTTACCAAAGCGGATGAAGTGGATGAGGCGATCAAGTGGGCGCTCACCATCAATGACCGCCCGGTCCTCATCGACTTCCGGGTCTCTAAGGACGCGATGGTGTGGCCGATGGTCGCCGCCGGGGTTTCTAACGATGACATCAGGTATGCGCGCGGTATGGCGCCGGTTTGGGACGAGGTCGAATAGGAAATGGCTGAAACACTTCACACACTCACCGTTTTAGTTGAAAACAAGCCAGGCGTTCTCACTAGGGTCGCGGGCCTGTTCGCTAGGCGCGGTTTCAACATCAAGTCGCTCGCGGTGGGGGAGACCGAGAAGGCCGACGTGTCCCGCATGACGATCATCGTCGACGTTGCGCAAGCCCCACTTGAACAAGTGATTAAACAGTTAAACAAGCTGGTGAACGTCCTCAAAGTGGTTGAGTTGGACGTGGACGACTCGATCGAGCGGCGCCTGCTGCTCATGAAGGTTCGGGCGGACGATAAGACTCGCACCCCGGTCC
>CAYFUO010000032.1:0-18786 GCA_964346255.1 uncultured Actinomyces sp.
TAGAGCAACTGGCTCTTAACCAGTGGGTTGTGGGTTCGAGTCCCTCATGGCGTACCACTGAAACACCCCGTTTTCCGCGTAATCACGCGGGAGGCGGGGTGTTCTAGTTTCCGGCTAAAACCCCCGAAAATGGGGTAAAAGGGGGAAGCAAAAGGGGGAAGCGTTTTCTGACTCCCCCACCCACCCCATTTCGGCGGCCTGAACGCAAGGCCGCTCGGCAGGGGTTTTCCGGCCAAGTCGCAAATTGAAACCCTGCCACTTTCTTAGTGTCGGGCGCGGGTCCCTTGAAGGAAATGGCGGGTACCCGTGCACGCGGCAAGCGAAAGGCTGAAGAACTTGAGAAAGGGAGGGGGCTTCTTTAAGGAGCGCTACCCAGCCATGCTGGCCCCACACGGGGTGGGTGCCGTCAGCTCTGCCACCAAACAAACCGTGGTGGCGACCGTCAAGCAAACAGAGCCCTGCACCAAATCGCCTTGACTCCCATGCGGCGCGGTGAACCCACTCAACAATCAGACAAGTGACAAGAACTCACATCTTGCAGCCGAGAACTCACGCAAAATGCGCGCCGAGAAGGGGCTGACCCAAACTGAAGTCGCTTGGCAAAGCACAGAAGCGGCGCGGGCGCAGCTGATAAACTCATTAGTGACTCAAATCCCGCCCTCGTAGCTCAGGGGATAGAGCACCGCTCTCCTAAAGCGGGCGTCGGCAGTTCGAATCTGTCCTAGGGCACAACAGCGAAGTTCCGGCGCCCCCCGGTTACAGTTTGCTGTTACCGTTTTTCCCCGCGCTACCTTAGAAGGACCTGATGGAAGTCGCAACAGTCATATTTCAAATCATCTTATTCCTGATCCCACTGGCACTGGGCGCGAAGTACGGCCCCATGGCGCTGGTCGGCGCCTCCGGCGTCTCCGTGTTCGTCATGGTCGAGTTCATGCGCACCCAGCCCGGGACGCCGCCAACCTCGGCCGTTTTCATTATCCTTGCCGTCGTCGCCGCCACCGCGGCGATGAGTGCCGCAGGTGGCATGGACTACCTCGTGCGCATCGCCGGGAAAGCCATGGGCAGGCACCCGGGCTCGATCCCCGTGGTTGGCCCCCTGTTCGTGTGGCTGTTCGCTGTCCTCTCGGGCACCGGTAACATTGCCCTGGCGCTGATCCCGATCCTCTACAAGGTGAGCTACGAAGCCAAGATCCGCCCCGAGCGCGTCCTGTCAACGTCGACGGTCGTCTCCCAAGTCGCGCTGATGGCGAGCCCCGTCGCAGCACCAACCTACGTTTTCCTAACGCTCACCGAGGCCCAGGGCACCAACCTCGGCAAGATTCTTCTCGTCACCATCCCTACGACACTGATCGCCACCATCCTCACCTCCCTCATCATGAGCCGGGTGGGTAAGAACCTCTCGGAGGACGCCGAGTACCTGCGCCGCCTTGAGGAAGGCAAGATTAAGCCTCCGGAGGATCTCAGCGACGCTGACCTTCCGCCGCTGCGCCCGCGCGCCGCTCTGTCGGCCTACATCTTCCTCGGTTCTGTCGTCGTCGGCACCATTCTGGGCTTCTTCGAAACCCTTCGCCCGACCTACCTCAAGGAACTGACGGACGGCTCAATGATCGTCCAGCGCGTGCCGATGTCCTTCATGATCCCCGTGGTCATGTTCGCCGCTGCCGGTCTGATCATGGTTTTCTGCAAGGTCCACACCAAGAAGGTCATGGACCAGCCCATCGTCGGTACTGGTCTCATCGCCGCACTGCTGTTGCTCTCGGTCCCGGTGCTCGCCGGCACGATCGTCAACGACCACTCCGCGGCCATCGAGAGCTGGGTGGGTAGCGTCATCGGAGTTTCCACACTGTTCTTCGCTCTGCTGCTGTTCCTGCTGGCTGCGTTGATCCAGAGCCAGGTCGCATCGATGACCATCCTGATACCCATTGCTGCAGCCGCGGGCTTGGGTGCAGGCCCAATGATCGGCATGATGGGTGCCGCTGCTGGTAACAACCTTCTGGCCTCAATGGGAGGCATTGGCCAGGCAGCGATCCTGACTGACAAGACCGGTTCGACGAAGCAGGGTTCGTTCCTGATCAACAGCTCGTTCCTCCTCCCAATGATCCTCAGCGTGATCTTCTCAATAATCTTCGGTCTCCTGATCCAGACGGTCGTGTTCTAGGACCATCGTGCGCCGCCCAGCGCGCCACCGTCGATGACGGCGGACCCACGCGCAGGGGCGCTCGGCACACGGAGGTGTACAGGCAGACTGCCCATCGTCGTATTGACGGTGGGCAGTTTTCGTTGCGTCGGGGGACTCATTCTTAGGGATGCCGGTCAGTATTAGCATCTTTACTCGAGTGTCGGCTTGTCGGTGTTGGTTGAGGCTTCCCTCGCCTTTTTGCGGAAAAGTTGAACAGTCAAGCAGAAGCATCGAACTGGGGGGCCGGTGACCGCCTAGACCCAACCTCGCTGACCGCGCGGCTCACCATCGCAATCGACGGGGTGCCTCCGTCGTCTCCCTGATCTTCAGGCCTTTCGGACCATTACCTTTCTCCTCAGGGTTCCGTCCTCGTAATAGTCGGTTGATGCCACGTCGAAACCTAGGTGATCGTAGAATCCGATCGCTCCCGGGTTGTCCCCTCCGACACTGAGAGCCAGCCCGGGGACATTTTCTTCACTGAGTTTGGCGAACAGGGTGTCGGTAAGTGCGCGTCCCCAGCCTTGGCCTTGCGCTTCCGGCAAAAGGTTTATGTGCAGTTCGGCTGGGTATTCTTCGTACCACGGGGGCAGCGGCGACTTCGCAGCAACCGCCTTGTTGAACCTTCGCTGGTCGCCCGTAGGCCAAAGGGCCCGCGTTTCCTCGGGGAAACGCGCGTGCATTCTCGGCACCCAAACTTCCTGCCACCATTTTCTGAACTGCGCTAGGTCGGGAACGGCGAGCACGTATCCCACGGCGCCCTCATCCCCCTCCACGACCCACGCCCACTCCGGCGCATAGTCCACGTAAGGAAAGGCCCAGATGCTGGGCAGCAGGTCATCATCAGCATGCCTGCCGATGGACCCCTTCCCTGAGTTCCCCGTCATCAGACAGATGTGTGCGACGCGGTCGCGGTCCTCGGGCTGGTAGGGACGTATCTCCACGGGCAACCTCCGGGCAGTCTTTGATCACTTCAATGAGCGCTATGGTCAGCGGCTTCAACCTTGTCATTGTTTCTAATCGCACGCCAGCACGCGGGCGCCACGCACCGCCACCTCGACACATTCATACCTATGAAGCTTTCAAACGCGGCTCCAATAACTTCATAAGTATGAATAACTATGGATAGTTATGGAGGCCAAGCGCTGGACCTCGCGGCGCGAGTGGTGGTTTCGTCGCGGGCCACGCCATAACGCATGGTCGCAGCGCCCTCGTACGTGGACCTCTACCGGGGGCATCAGTTCCACGGCCCCTAGGAACACGCGCCCTCGGTAGAATCAGGTGAGTGGTAGTGAAGCCGATACCATCCGCCAACTTTCGGAGCGCAACATGAAAAAGACTCTCATGACCGCGGCGACCCTAGTGCTTCTGCTCGCGGGGTGTACCCCACCGGAACCCGCAGCGGTTGTCCCCGCTCCCCTACTCGACCGCGCTGACGGTGAAGAGTACACGGGGGTCGCGGCCCTTTCTGTGGCGAGCGACTGCACGGGAACCGTGGTCGACACGGGCGTCGATAGTGCTCCAGCGTACGTTCTCACCAACGGTCACTGCCTCGGCATGGATGGGCAAGGACCAAACGAAGTCCTAATCGACGAAGAGGGCTACGGGGAAGCAACATTCTTCGCCTTCCACGACACCCCCGAGTCCGACCGGGTCACCGTGCCTGTGGCGCGTTTCGAGTACGCGACGATGTACTCGGTGGACATCGGCGTGCTCCAGTTAGACGCCACTCTTGGTGAGCTGAAGGCCCAGGGGATCAAGGCGCTCCCAATCAGCCCGGGCGAGGCCAAGGCTGGCACTGAGGTTGTAAACATCGCGTTCCCGGTCACCGACATTGAGGTCGAGGATTGGGCGTTGCGCGAGGGCGCCTGCAAACTGGGTAAGCAAACCGACGTCGTAGAGTTCCGCTGGCTGTGGCGCGGCGAGATCACTAATGATTGCCCAGGAGTCCTCGGCGGCTCCTCCGGGTCACCCCTAATCACGGACGGCGAAGTCGTGTCGATGATCAACACGACGAGCGGCGGCGTCCCGGCGGCGCGTGGCAAAGCGTGCTATTTGGGTCAGCCCTGCCAGGTTCAAGGTGACAGCGTCAAGTTCGTTCAGGACACCTCCTACGGTGTGGACTTAACCGGGGTCGAGGCCTGCTTCCCGGATGGCGTCTTCACCTTGGGCGGGGACTGTTCGCTGCCCACCAACGTCACCCCCGGAGTTTTCGGGGGTGGGACGTTCAGCGCTGACGGCACGGACACTGGGGATGAGCCGGCTAGCATTTCACTGACGCCTCCGGGCAGCGATCCTGTCACGTACTTGTTGAAGACCGGGCTCAAGTCGCCCGCATCGTGCGTGGACGAGGGGTTCTTCGACGATGCAGAGGAGTTCACCGTCGAACCGGGCGACAGTGAGGTGATCGAGGTGGCATTGCCCCAGAAAGAGGGCTTCGAGTTCGCCTGCGTCGGGTCCCAAGGTGCGGACCCAGCCGTCCTGATCTTCAATGTTGACACGACTCCACCGGCCGAGGGCCCCCAGTTGGCGGTCACTAGGTTCGATGACGGAGGAGCCCTCGTTGATCCTCTATTCGACAACCCGGAGATCGTGGATATCCAGTGGCTGACCGGACCGGCCGACTCGACCGACTGCGCTGACCGGGATCTCTACGTTCCCTACTTCCGTCAGCCCCTGATGGTCCCCGCAAGCGAGCTGCCGCTGCGGGTTTGCTCAGTGGGCTTCGACCTAGCCGGCAACGAATCACCTGTGAGTGACGCGGTCGTAGCGGCCAAAGCCGACTAGGCACCCATTGTCCACGATGGGCTGGGAGTTGCTTTGCCCGGAGGTCAGCGTCGGTGTAGTGCCACGAGCGCGAGATGGGAAAGCTACGGCTCTACGGTGACCTTGATGGCGTCTCCACGTTTGACAATGTCCAACGCTTCTAGGGCGTCTTCAAGAGGCACGCGCTCGGTGATCAGGTCCTTCACCGGGATTTGCCCAGTGGCAATGTAGTTCAAGGCCTGTTTGTGGTGGTCTGGGGCGCTCCCGTTGGCTCCATGAATGTGGAGCTGGCGGTAGTGGATCAGGTTAGAGTCCGCACTGATCTTCGGGTTGGTCTTAGGGAGCCCACCGAAGAACGAGATCCTCCCGTTGCGCGCCGCCATTTCGATGGCCTGCTCTTGGGTGATGCCGGCGGGTGTCGCGGTTATGATCACGTCAGCGCCACGGCCGTCCGTAAGCTCCATGACGCGGGCAACTACGTCCTCATCAGCAGCGTTGATGGTGCCGTCAGGGTGAACCGCGTCGGCGGACATCTTTAGGCGCTCGTCGTTGATGTCGACCATCCACACTTGGCCGGCTTTGTGAACGCCTCGAGCCACGCGGGTGTGCATGCAGCCAATCGGGCCGGCCCCGAACACGACAACGAAGTCTCCCTCTTCGATCCCCAGTTGTTCTTGGGCGTTGATCGCGCAAGCGAGCGGTTCAGCCGCGCTCGCCTCATCAAAGTCCACGTTGTCGGGCATCCTGTTGAGACCGTCAACCTTGAGGACCTGTTCGGGGACGATCATGTACTCCGCGAAGCCGCCATCGTACTGGTATCCGACGGAAGTCTGGTTTTGGCAAACCTCCATCCAGCCCTTCTTACATTCGTGGCATTCCCCGCAGGGGACGGCGGCGATCACTTGGACGCGGTCACCCACTTCGAAGTCGCCTAGGGCTTCTGGGCCGACTTCCACGACCTCGCCCGCTATTTCGTGACCCATCGTGGTCACGCGGGTAATGTTTGGGTGTCCATTGTCGCGGATCTTCACGTCCGTGCCGCAGGTCGAACAGTTCCGCACCCGAATCTTGACTTCTTTGGGACCGCAAGTGGGTTCCTCAATATCTTCGATCCGCAGGTCTCCGGGGGCGTAGAAACGTAGGGCTTTCACTGATGCTCCTTCACAACGAGGCTTCTTCTCCGACGCGGTGGCGTGCTCTGGCACGGCAGCGTTTTTCGCCAGAAAGACAACGCTTTGCGTGGTCAGGCTACACGCGCTCCGCCTGCCCGGGCAACACCGCATCGACTCTGGGCGGGCTAAACCAAGGGTGGATGACTAACGAGGACGCTTCTAACGGTCACTGAAATGTCCAAGGCCGGAGTTGGAACGGGCGGTGCCGGCCCTGACTGGGGTGTGGGAGCAACAACCGATCTGAACTCCCTCACTGCAGCGCACGATCCCCCGCCGACTCGCTGGCGAGCGTCCTCTAGAGGAGTCTAGTGCGCGTTACTCCCGCAAGCGCCCCTCGGCATGTCTCCCCGCATCTCTAAACGGTGCGGGCGCGACAGACGGCGGCACAGACTCATGCAACAATCGTCCTGAATCATCCCCGCACTCACCGAGATGGCTTCCACTCGTGCCGACGACGCGTGGGCGGCGGACTCAACACCCAGCGGACGCCAGAAGCGCCGACACCTTCAAGCGCGCTGATCTGGCAGGGTTTGACCAAGTGCGAGCGCCGGACCGTCGCTCCTTCCGGACCGCGCCCACGCCCCGCCCGCCACTTTGGATCGCCAGCCAACGGTCTCACGCTAGCCGCCTAGCACAAGGGCGCAAGGGGGGCCCCGCTCCTACGCACTTTCACCCGCCATCACCGCTAACGCCCTTGGGATAATCAACTGAATCCCCGCGGCTGAGATAGCATGTTGTGAGCCGCGATGGCGGCAACGGCGCCCAAATCGGCTAGGGGTCTAGCAAGCCAGACCGTTCAGAAAGAGCGTGCACAATGACAGAAGTGGAATCGGCAACCAGAAGCACGGAGAAAAGTGCTTCGCGAGTCGCAGTTCAAAAGTTCGGAGCGTTCCTGTCGAACATGGTCATGCCCAACATTGGGGCATTCATTGCGTGGGGTCTCATCACCGCGCTGTTCATCCAGACAGGTTGGCTCAATGCGGGGGGCAACGGAGGTCTCTCAGACTCCAGTTGGGTCGCCCGCTTAGGCGGGTGGGGGGATTTTGATGGGGGCGGCATTGTCGGCCCCATGATCAGCTACCTGCTGCCCCTCCTGATCGGTTACAGCGGTGGCCGCCTCGTTTACGACGTTCGAGGCGGGGTGGTCGGAGCCATCGCCACCATGGGCGTCATTGCTGGCACCGACATCCCCATGTTCATGGGCGCCATGATCATGGGTCCGCTGGGCGGCTGGTCCATGCGGAAACTGGATGGCCTCTGGGATGAGAAGATCCGTCCCGGGTTCGAGATGCTGGTCAACAACTTCTCCGCTGGCATTTGGGGCGGGATTCTAGCTGTCCTCTCCTTCTTCTTCATCGGACCCTTCGTGCAGGTCGTGTCTGGGATCCTCGGTGGCGGCGTCGCTTGGTTGGTGGACCACGGTTTGCTGCCACTCACGTCGATCCTTATCGAACCGGCGAAGGTGTTGTTCCTAAACAACGCCATCAACCACGGGGTGCTAACACCCTTGGGGACCACGGAATCCGTTGAGACCGGCAAGTCGATCCTGTTCCTACTGGAAGCGAACCCCGGGCCGGGCTTCGGCCTACTATTGGCGTTCATGGTGGCAGGCACGGGCGCGGCCCGAGCGTCCGCTTCAGGCGCTGCGGTGATTCAGTTCGTGGGCGGCATCCATGAGATCTACTTCCCCTACATTTTAGCTAAGCCGAAGCTGATCGCCGCAACGATACTGGGTGGCATGACGGGTGTCTTCGTGAACGTTCTATTCGGGAGTGGCCTGAGGGCGCCTGCAGCGCCAGGATCTATCATCGCCGTGCTGTTGCAAACTCCTACCGACAGCTACGTTGGAGTGGTCTTGTCCGTTGTCCTGTCGGCTGCGGTCGCGTTCCTAGTGGCCGTGGTGATCCTGAAGATGGACAGGGGCAAAGACATCGATCTCGATGCGGCCTCTCAACAGATGGAAGACATGAAAGGTAGGGCTTCCGTGGCGCGCACCACTCTCGTCGGGAAGCGTAATGAACCCATACGGAACATCGTCTTCGCCTGCGACGCGGGCATGGGATCTTCAGCCATGGGGGCTTCTTTGCTCCGAAAGCAGATCCGTGACGCCGGCTTCAAGGATGTCACCGTAGTAAACCGGGCGGTGACCCAGCTCACCGACGAGTTCGACGTGGTAGTCACCCACAAAGACCTTGCCAAGGTCGCGGAACAGCGGACACCTGGAGCAACCCACTTCGCTGTAGACGACTTCCTGCAAAGTCCTAGGTACGCAGAGATCGTCGAGTTGGTTGAAGCCAGCGAGACGGGCCAAGCAGCCACTGATGCCATCGCGCAGGCCGAAGCGCCGGGAGAACCTTTGTCGGAGGCGCTGGCGGAACACGAAGCCACAGACCCCGACAACTTGGCTGGGTTGGTTCCTGTCAAGGTGGTTGAAGAAATCGATGTTCTCCCAACCGAGTCGATTGTTCTCAACGGCAAAGCGAAGACGAAGGATGAGGCCATCGATGAGGCAGGGGCTCTGTTGCTAGCCGCTGGGGCCGTTACTCCGGAATACGCTGCTTCCATGCATGACCGGGAGAAATCTGTTTCGACGGCGATGGGGAACGGTTTAGCCATTCCGCATGGAACGATCGAGATGAAGGACGGCATCATCCACACCAGTATCTCCTTCGTCCGCTTGGAGGAGCCGGTGGATTGGAATGGTAAACCTGTGGAGTTCGTGGTCGGCATCGCCGGGGCTGGTGATGAGCACCTAGCGCTTCTGCAGCAACTGGCTCGCACCTTCATCAACAAGGAGGACGTCGAGAAGCTCCGCTCCGCAACAACGGCGAAAGAGGTCCAAGACATCCTCGGACACTAGTCGCCAACCACCTACGTAGGTTGATCCCGTTGGATTGGCTCCTCGGAGCCTTCCAACGGGATTTCTTTCACCGCTCTTCCACTAGCAGACGCGCAGCCTATCTCCGCCAAAGCCAAGGGGTCTTGCCACGCTTTCTTGTCCCACGCCACCCGGTTTTTCCGCTTGGCACCCTCCTAGAACCCCCTCTGGCCAGCCGAAACAGGTGGTCCACGGTGAGACGTTTGAATCGCTACCCGGAAACCCAATCCCGATGCCGCATCTTCGGTGCTTTGGTACGGGATGCCTGTCAAACTCCAGGTCGAAAACGTGGGCGGACCGGTTCACGCCGAGAGGAACCCCCGCCCGCCGGGAGTAGCCGTCGCAGCCTGCCTTCCCTAGGGGAGTAAGAAGACCGCAAGTGGCCGGTTCGCCCCCGATCGTTTTCACGAGCCTCCCTCGGCCTCTCCCATGTTTTGGAAGCAGGTTCCCTAGACGATCCTGTGAGTAACCGAAGGCGGGTCTCCCCCGAGAAGCCTTGGTGATGGTGAACGTTCCACGCCAAGCCCTTTTCGCAAGTGAGGGACCCTTCGAGATCTCTACCCTGCTTGAACGTCCCCACCGGCCCGCCTCCCCGCCCCCGAAAAAGCCGGTTAGCCCCGGTGAAACTCCCACGCAGCGTCATCGGGCCGCCCTTCCCACCCAGACAAGTGCCAGAGCTTCAGGGGAAGCGATGATCCCCGAAGAGGCTGTATGACCTAGCTTTCTGCACTTATGTGACTCTCACCAGCCGGGGCGTGGATGTGAGCCGCGTCACTACGAAGCCGGGTACGTTTGTGCAATGGGCGAGCGGAACTTTTATTCCCCTTGTCAGGAGGGAGGCTGCCCGTACCATCACGCAATTGGAGATGAGTACAGTGAGACGAAGTGGTCGAACGAGGGCGGTTCGGCCTCCGAGCGGCGATGCAAGGGCTGAAATGCAAAGCCTAAAGAACGGGACGGCCCTGGACGGGGCCCTAGCCGCACGCCTTTTAGATTCTCCCCCCCCTTTCGGCGGCGTGCACCCTTTGACCTAAGGAAGGAGATGAGCTGTTCTCACAGTTTCGGCTGAGCCCCACAGTGGGGGCCCAGCCGAATCGCGGGTTTACGGAATCGCCGTCCCGCCCTCAGCAACGCGCTTACGAGCCGCCGCTTCTTTCAAGACGGTGACGAGCAGCGCTGCAACCAGCATGCCGGCGATGATCGAGACTAGGTAGCCCCACACCGGTTGGACAGCGAAGATCACGAAGAGCCCGCCGTGCGGTGCTCGCGACTGCACTCCGAACATCATGGACAGTGCACCCGTCGCGGCTCCGCCAGCCATCATTGAGGGGATCACGCGGAACGGGTCCGCCGCGGCGAACGGAATGGCTCCCTCAGAAATGAACGCGGCGCCAAGCAGCCAGGCGGCAGTACCGTTCTCCCGCTCAGCAGGCGTGTAGAGCTTCGGCCGAACAGCCGTCGACAATGCCATAGCCAGTGGGGGAACCATCCCGGAGGCCATGACCGTCGCCATGATCTCCCAAGAGCTGGTGGTTGCAGCAGCTAAGCCCGCGGTGGCGAACAGGTACGCGGCCTTGTTGACTGGGCCCCCAAGGTCGAAGCACATCATGAGACCCAAGATCAACCCCAGCACGACCGCTGACGTCCCCGACATGGAGCTCAACCCGTTTTGCAGCCCATCCATCAGGGAAGCGAGAGGGCGCCCCAGGAACAGCAGCATTAGGCCACCGACGATGAAGGTTGTAACCAGCGGTATGATCACGACCGGCATGAGGCCAGCCAGCCAGCGTGGCGCCTTCATGCCGGCGAGCCACGCGGCGATGACGCCCGCCAAGATCCCTGTCACGAGACCACCGATGAAGCCTGCGCCAACCATGACTGACAGGGCCCCACCAATGAATCCGGGGGCGATGCCCGGGCGTCCCGCCAAACCGAACGCAATGTAGCCGGACAGTGCAGCCACTAGGAAACTCATCCCTAGGGACCCCAGTGTCGCTAGGACTGCCCCGATGTAAAGGGACCATCCAGCGTGGGTGGTCAGGATTTCCTCGCCGTCCATGAGGTAGGTCTGCGCGGTGGGTAGGTCCCACAAGCTGAAGTTCGTGGCGACGTCTTGGGCGACAAACGAGACGTCGTAGCCCCCAATCAAAAACGCGAGGGCCGTGAGCAGGCCGCCTGCAGCCACGAATGGAATCATGTAGGAGACGCCGGTCATCACCGCTTGTTGGATTCGGCGAGGCCAGCTAACTGCGGCGTCGCCCGAGGCGGCGGAAGAGGAGTCACTTGAACTCGCTGCCACCACACGCTTGGCGGAGGGATCGTCGATGGCGGCGATTGCCTCATCGATCAGTTGGGGACCGTCGGAGATCGCCTTCTTCACACCCACCTCAACCAGTGGCATGTCGGCGAAGCGCTCACGCCCAGTGATGTTCACGTCAGCAGCAATGATGATCGCGTCCGCCCGGTCGATGGCGTCTTGGTCGAACGGCGTGATTCCACCAGATCCCTGAGGTTCCACGAACAGTTCGATGCCCTTTGCTTCGGCCGCCTGTTCTAGGCTCTCGGCCGCCATGTACGTGTGGGCGATGCCCGTCGGGCAGGAAGTGATGGCCAGCAGGACAGGGCCCTTCTTAGCAGTCTCCGTGGGGGCCACTGACGCTTCCTTTGGTGCCTCCTTCGCAGGTGCCTTCTCAGCCGGGGGTTCCGCGGGAGGGTTCACCACGGCACCGATTAGATCCGAAACCTCTTGGGGACTTTCGGCGCTTCTGAGGGCGGCAACAAAGTCCGGTTTCACCAGCGCGCGGGACAACTTAGCGAGAAGTTTCATGTGGCTGCTGCCTGATGCTTCATCGGCTGCGATGCCGATGATCAGGTCTGCAGGGCCGTCCTTAGCCCCGAAGTCGATCGGGGTGTCTAAGCGCATGAGCCCAAGCGAGGCTTCCTTCACGGCAGCCGACCGGCAGTGGGGTATCGCAATCCCACCGGGGAAGCCAGTGGGCATCTGTTCTTAACGTGCGTTGAACGCCGCGTCAAGGCCGGCTTCATCTGCTCGCCCAGTCGCGGCGATCAAAGCCGCCATGTCTTTGATTACTGTGTATTTGTCCCCGTCGATGGTCACATTGAGTTTGACCATCTCCGGCGTGATTAGTTGGCCGGTCAAGGACTTACCTCTCGAAATTGGATGTCGAAATAACTCTGGGTCTTCGGACTTGTGATGGTGGTAACAAAAGGGCTATAGGCGTGTGGCTCGTTATCACAGTCCGATTACGAGGTCAGGGAAGACCGGGGCCTGCTGTGGGGTGGGGATCGTTGTTCCAGGCATCGACGCCGCGGCAGCCCCGTAGGCCACGGCTAGCGCCAGACACTGCGCCGGCGAATCCTGCCGGTGTTTTCCGATCAGGTAGCCGGCAACAGAGGAGTCTCCGGCTCCGACAGTGGAAATGACAGGGACCTCCGGTGAAGGGGAATACCACGTCCCCTCTTCACAGGCCAGCAGGGCGCCGGCCGGCCCCAAGGAAACTAGGACTTCACCCACTCCCCTCTCCCGCAAGGCTTGCGCAGCTTCGGCGACCCCGGTTAGGTTCCCTGCGGCGGCCTCGTCCTCTAAATCGTCGCCGTCGAAACCCATGATCTGGCCGAGTTCGTGCGCGTTTGGCTTCAAGAAATCAGGTGCGGAAGAAGGCCCCGCCTCAAGGAGGGAGATGAGCGTCTCGTCAGCGGTGTCCACGCCCACCCACGCGCCTTTTTCGCGGAGCTGCGGGATGAGGTCCTCATAGAAAGTCTTAGGCATGCCTGGCGCCAGCGCGCCACACATCATCACTTGATCGCCGTCGCCCGTAGCGTCAAGCAATCCCTCCGTGAGTGCGTTTAGTTCTTCAGTACTGATTTCTGCGCCGGGCTCGTTCACTTTTGTTGTGACGGCGGGGACGGAGATGATGGCAAGGTTCACCCGCACTGGCGCGGTTCGCGCGGTTGCGAGGTACGGTAGGCCATCGCGGTCAAGCAGGGCCAGCAGCCTGTCGTCTTCCGCTGCCGGGAAAACAGCTAGGGTCGGAACTTCAGCGCGGGCCACGCCAAGACCCACGTTGATTCCCTTTCCTCCCGGGTCAACCATCTCCTCTTGGATCCGGTGGACGCTTCCCGGGACAAGCTCGCCTCCGATGGTCACCGTTCGGTCCAAAGAAGGGTTGGGGGTCAGCGTTACGATCATCAGTTCACCTCATTGTTTAGGTGTGGGGACCCGCCACTGCGCGACCCCACACGTGTTGCTTCGTGCGGCTTCCTGCGAAGAATGCAGTGAATCACATGGTACCCGCGAGATACCCGTGATCTTCGGCTAACGGGACATGAGACTGGCCTGGTTGGCGGAACGGGGAGAAACACCCTTCGCGAAGAGCGGGGCGCGGCGAACGGGAGCCCAAGGAAGCGGGCGTCCTCGCCCTGAAAATCGTCTACGTGACGCCCCCGCGCGGGCCCCATGCTCGCAGACCCCCGAGTCGGTCTCTTGGCCTGTCACGCTAGTGGTGGCTGCACCTCTTCTTCGACCACTTCCTCCTCAACGGACTTCGGGATGTTGACGAAGAGCAGTGCAATCAACGCGAGCGTGAACGCACCCACCCCGATCCCCCAGATGGTGAGGTACCCGCTCAGTGCAGCAATGTCGCTGTCCGGCGGAGTCGCCTTCCCCAAAATAACGGCGAACACAGCACCAGCCGTGGCGCCGCCTAAGGCAAGCAGGGAGTTGTAAACCCCCGTCGCCACTGCGGTTTGTCCTGGTGGGGCGGACTCGGAAACCACTGCGGGCAAGGCGCCAAGCAGGAACCCAACACCCATGCCGAACACCAGTGCGTAAACGAACATGTTCCACAGCTCCGAGTGGAAAACCAGCACGAACGCTGACCCACCACCAGCCAAGATCACAGCCAAGATCAGCAGCGCTTTCACCCCGATTTTTCTGGCGACCCGGGCGAAACCGGCGGCGCCGACGGTGGCCATGACCATCACCGTGGCTATCACTGCGGACGTCAAAGACGTGTTGGCAGAAAACCCGTAGCCAGCGACCGCAGGGTCCGTGGATAGGAACACGGTCAGCGGAGCTTGAATGCCGAACATCATCATGCCGAACAAAAACCCGGTCAAGTAGAGGGGCCCAAGTTTCGGAGAAACAATCAGGCGGACATCCACCGCGGGCTGTTTGACCCTGAGTTCCCACCACACCCAGACCACCAATATTGCGGCTGAGCCCGCTAGCACGGCAATGGTTGTGAGGCTGCCGAAACCGTAGCTCTCGGCCGCCTTCAGCCCGGAAAGCAACGCGATCATGCCGGCGGCCAGCCCGAGGAACCCGACGCCATCCACCTTCTCTTTAGACCCACCCCCGGTCGGTGGGATCCTGAACAAGGTCGCCCAGAAGGCGAAGGCGATGAGGATGGACGGCATCAGTAGCGTGAAGTGCAGGTTGGGCATCGCGGATGCCACGGCACCCGACGAAACAGTGCCTAGGATGGCGCCACCTGTGAGCATGGCGACCATGAGCCCTATCGCGGAGCGCGCACTTTCACCAGTGGCCCTGGAGTGGACGATAGCTATCTGCAGCGGCAACCAGACGGCTAGGGGGCCGGTGAGGACCCGACCGAGCAACACGACTTCAAACGAAGGCATGAGCGCAACGATTATTGTTCCCACCAGCACTGTTCCAACCGCGATCCGGAGGAGGCGCCTATGCCCGTGGATGTCGCCCAGCTTTGACAGCAGCGGGACAGACACCGCCGCAGCAAGTGTCTGCAGGGTCATGAACCAAATGATGTTGGAGTCGGAAACGTCGAGGTACTCCCCGATCGCGGGGATCAGCGGCGTGTAGTAGCCCTGGGTGAACCCACTGGACAACTCGATGAACACCAAGTAGCCGAGCAGCCCCTTTAGGGTCGCCTTTCCAACTTGGCCGCCCTGCGGCGCGGTTTCTTGCGTGTCCATCGTTTCTCCTCTTCGTCGAAGATGGGCGCGTCCGAACCTAGGGTCTTTGTCCTCTAAGTCCCGATTCGCAAAAGTGGTCTCAGAGGCCACGGTCTAAAATGTGGCGCGAGTCGGTCATTTCTACTATTGAGTCTAAGCAAACTTCGTGCCCCCCGTCACAGGAACGGGAAAGGGGCAATAAAATACCGGCGTAACCAGAGGGCGAAGCAGAGAACTGGGCCGGGCCGAAATCGCCAAGGTGCTTTGGGGGGCGAACAAGTGGTTCGGGGCGGACAAAATGTGAACGAGGACGGATCCTCGTCTCTCGGCCGTCAGCCGATTTTTCGGGTCACGCCCCGAACCACTCACTAGCATTACAGAAAACCACGGCGCGCACCTTAGTTTCGGCTGCGGATCAACAAAACCGTCAGGATGAGCACGCTACCGCACGGCGTCCGCTACCAGCCGCGCCTCCACCGGACAACTACTGGGGAGCGCGCCGGCGCCCCGAGTCTCCACGCATGAGCACCTAGCGGACACTTATGGGCCGGTCTTCCACATTTTTATGACCCCGAAGTGTTCTGCTCCTTCCGCTGCGACCACCCCGTCTTGGGCGAAGAACTCTAGGGTCAGCCCACTGTCATTGGAGGTGCAGGTGAAGGTCCTCATAGCGTAGTCGTAGGGACCCGAATAGACGTTCCCACCCAACGTCACGGTCATCGTCTCCCCTGAGAGGGAAACTTTGCCCCCCGAGTTGCGTGGGGGTTCGCTCACGTCGGATTGCATCGTCCAGCCGTAGGTCCCTTGAACCTCCAAGGCGGGAGTTCCCCCTTCGGGCACGTCTGTAGGCTCCTGCTGCGCCGGCTCCCCTTGCCTGGCTTCCCGCTCGTCTGATGTGGTCCTTTCCGGCCGGGGCTCAAGCTGGTCCAGGGCATCTCGGATCGCTTCGGCTGCCTGAGCACCATCGATGCCGATTCTGTCCGCCAAGGCGTCCAAGGAGGTGTCGGGGGCGGGCTCTGTCGGAACGTTCAAACCTGTTAGGAAGTCTTCGACCTCGTCATCGTTCCCCAACGGAATGCCAGCAACAACGAGGGTCGCTTCAGCATCGATGTTCGTGACCTGGATGCTGATTAGAGTGTCGGACACGAACCACTTGCCGGGGGTCCTCCCGATGGGTAGAGCCGTGTTCGAGACGTCCTTGTTGGGTGACGTTTCGGGGGTCAGGTCAACGATGCCGAACACTACGTCAACCTCACTTCCGTCAGTTGGGAGATCGTCCTCCTCGATCACGACCTGGTTGTTGGCTCCCACCATCAGACTTGACTGCCTGTCCCCCACTGCAGCAACCGCGTCGACACCCGTCAGGATCACTCGATCGTTGGAGCGTCCTCGCACTTCGCTTCCACTGAGGGCCTTGATGCTGCCGCCTTCAGGGAGGGCTGCGGATGTTACTTGCAGGTCCACTTGCGCTAGGCGGTTTATGTCTTCTGCGATCTCCTCTATGTCGGCGAGGTCCGCGTCAGAAAGGCTGGCACCAGAGACGATGTCATCCATTTCTTCGAGGGCGTCAAGGATGTAGTAGGCGTCGTCATCCATGTCCTCGATCAGGCTGCTTTGCGCTTGGACCACTTCAATGGGGTCAAAGAAGTCTGAAAACGGGGTGGTCCACTCTGTTTCCACTTGAGTGCCGCGGGAGCGCCGATCTGAACTGCGCCGGTCCGAGCTGCGCCGATCCGACGTTCGACGCTCTGAGCTGCGCCGATCAGAGGTGCCATCTGAATCTTCTTCGTCGAGGTCTTCCTCACCGGAAACCTCTTCGTCAGCAGTCTTCGCACTCACCCCAACAAGTTCCGTCTCAGCGATGGCGGTGACGTCAGCGGCTTCAGCGCAGACTTCTTCAGTGTCATCCCAGGCGATGAGCGCGTCCACCACTGTGTCTCCCAGTTCGTCTGCCCCCACCTTGTCGAAGTCGGTGGTCGTCACCAAGTCGGTGAGGAGCCTGGCGCGCACATACTGGTTCACAGCCAAGGTTGTGGCGTAGTTCGCCATCACTGCTGCTGGTGGTGGGATGGCTTGAATGATCTCCACCGGTTCGACGGATACCTTCACTTTCGTGGAGCGCTCCGTGGTCGGGGCTGCTTCCTCTTCCGTCTTCGAGCACCCGGTGGTCCCCAGTGCGAGAACGACGACGAACAAGCCGGCTACAACGCCACGTAATGCCTTCATGAGAGCACCTCTAGCCCACTCCAAAAAGAGACCCACGTCACCCTACGTGTTTACGTTAGCCTAGTCGCGCCGAACCAGCGGGCATTCCCCAAGCTGATGCACGGAGGTGCAAGCTGCGCGCCAGCGCCTGTTTCACTTTTCTGACGCGGACGCGGGCCCCTCTCCCGCTCAGGCGCCCTCGGCGAAACCCGAATCTGTAAAGGGCGGTGCAGGAGGCGGAGAGCTTGGGCACCCCCGAAAGTTTGTGCCTACTAAACTCCTTGACCTGGCGCGGCGCCGAACACTGGTAGGCGAGCGACCAGGCCGTCTAGGTATTGAAACTCCCGCTCAATGGCCTGCAGCTGTCGTTGACCCTCAACCCAAGTGAATATCCAGGGTCCGGTGATGTAGAAGGGATAGTGGGGGGCCGACATGCAGTACTGCTTTACCGCCGGGGTGAGCACCGCTTGGATCACCGCTGGGTTGGCGATGTCGACCCTGAACGCCGCGTCGAACTGAGGGTCGCCAGTCAACGCGGGGTCTTAGGTCATCATCTGGTTGAGGCGGCCGAGCATTGCTCGGGGCGTGACCATTATGACGGGCCGTGGGGAGGACAGTTGCATCCCAGCGACGTGCCGGTAATGCATTTTGCTCCCTGAACCGGAATCGTCTTGGAGCCAAGTGTCAGTCGCCCACTGATAGTCAGCAGAAAGCGCGATGGCGGGGCCGCGGGGGCCGGTGACCACGTCTATTGCCCGCTTCCCATGGCCCTTGGAAAATGCGGGGCCCGTCAACTGTGCGGCAAGTGCGTCGTCGGTGGCTGCGTATTGCCAGCCGTTCGCTGCCGCCCACTGCTCCGCCTCATTGGAGCGCTTCTTCTGGGCGCTAATCTTGACAACTGCCAAGACCGTCGCGAGAACCAAGACTATGAGCACCACAACTACGACGACTACCATCACTGGCCCCCTAAGAACGCCCTTGTCCCCAATCTGCCGTGAGACCTACACCACATTTTAGGGTGAGGGGTGGGTTTCTCGCGACGTCAACGTGCAGGACGCTCAGATGCGCAGCTCAACCACCGTATGCTCATCGAGTGATCCCCAGTGTCAGGGGTTGCACGTTCCGCGGCGTCAGGCAGGGCGAACAGCACTCCGCCAGAGTTGGCCGGTGAAAGACGCGGGCACGAACGCGTTTCTGGGGTTAAAAGCCGTCGGTCAAATCCCCACGCCACGAGGCGGGCGCACTCCAACCCCCGGACCCTCAGCTCCCATCCCACGTGACTGCGTCCCCCAGATTTCGTCGTTAGGAACGCGGAATCGGGCATCTTTCTGGCTGTGGGCTGCACCTTTTTTGTTGGTGTGATCCACGTCACTGCCAGTTTAGGCTTCCCCCTAATACCCCCCCGACCTGCGCAAACGCGGCCCAAGGAAGACCATGCTCTACCAAAAGCTTCGCAATGTCTCCGTCAAGCGCAAATCAACCCTTGTCAAAGTTTCGCCCATCAAGGACTATAGTCCCATGGCAAACGAAAGCGTGGTCAGAGCGGACCGGACCCCTGCAGACAACCTCGTCGAGATGCGTGCGGTGAACAAATTCTTCGGTGACCTGCACGTTTTGAACAACATAAACCTAGACGT